>JACRLG010000007.1 GCA_016235345.1 Deltaproteobacteria bacterium
GAGCGAACTCGCAAGAGAGGCAGCCAGCTAAGGTATGGCCGGTAATTGGGGTGGAGTCGTAACAAGGTAGCCGTGGGGGAACCAGCGGCTGGATCACCTCCTTTCTAAGGAAGTACCCGACTTTCGTCGTCGCTATTCGGTTTTGAAAGATCAGGAAACTGATCTTTGAAAAGTTTTTTTGCGTAAGTGCTTGAAAAGGCCGGGATTATCAACCCCGGCGCTCTTAGCATGAGTCCCGGCAGGGCCTGTAGCTCAGTCTCGGTTAGAGCGCACGCCTGATAAGCGTGAGGTCGATGGTTCAAATCCATCCAGGCCCACCATCAGGGAACGTGCCATCCGAAACATAAAGGACCTGGGGGTGTAGCTCAGTTGGGAGAGCGCCTGCCTTGCACGCAGGAGGCCATCGGTTCGAACCCGTTCACCTCCACCAAATACGCAAAATAACTCTTTCCGGTTACGCCGGAACCCGAAACCAGTTTCGGGATTTGTTCTTTGACAATTCATTGCGCGTGGAAAAAAGCGTTCAATCTCTCTTTATGGCGGACCAATTTGTGGTCAAGCTACTAAGGGCAGACGGTGGATGCCTTGGCGCCAAGAGGCGAAGAAAGACGTGGAAGGCTGCGATAAGCTCCGGGGAGCCGCCTAACAGGCTTTGATCCGAAGATTTCTGAATGGGGAAACCCATCCCGGGTAGTGTCGGGATATCCGTAACTGAATACATAGGTTGCGGAGGCTAACGAGGAGAACTGAAACATCTCAGTACCCTCAGGAAAAGAAAACAATTGTGATTCCCCAAGTAGCGGCGAGCGAACGGGGAAGAGCCCAAACCAGGTACGTGTCAAGCCCGAAAGCGTTGCGTATCCGGTGTCGAGGGACCAATCGGACGGAGTTTCGGATCCGTCGGGAAGTCAAAAATCCGTTACCTAGCTGAAGCATTGAAAATGATGCACCATAGAAGGTGACAGTCCTGTAAGCGAAAGGTATACGGACTTCCTGGGTTGTGTTCCCAAGTACCACGGCTCACGTGGAATCCCGTGGGAATTTAGGAGGACCATCTCCTAAGGCTAAATACTCCTTGGCGACCGATAGTGAACTAGTACCGTGAGGGAAAGGTGAAAAGAACCCCTTCGAGGGGAGTGAAATAGAACCTGAAACCGTCTGCTTACAATCTGTGGGAGGGTTATGGTATTTTTAAGGGCGACCTTCAAAATACCGGCCTGACCGCGTGCCTTTTGCATAATGAGTCAGCGAGTTACTCTGTGTGGCAAGGTTAAGCCGTTAGGCGGAGCCGTAGCGAAAGCGAGTCTGAAATGGGCGAATAGTCGCATGGAGTAGACCCGAAGCCAGGTGATCTATCTATGGGCAGGGTGAAGCGCGAGTAAAATCGCGTGGAGGCCCGAACCAATGTGGGTTGAAAACCGCTTGGATGACCTGTGGATAGGGGTGAAAGACCAATCAAACCTGGAAATTGCTGGTTCTCCCCGAAATATATTTAGGTATAGCCTCGGTGATTAAGTAACGGGGGTAGAGCACTGGATGGGCTAGGGGTCCTACCAGATTACCAAACCTAACCAAACTCCGAATACCGTTAACTTTTACTCCGGGAGTCAGACTGCGGGGGATAAGCTCCGTAGTCGAGAGGGAAATAGCCCAGATCGCCAGCTAAGGTCCCTAAGTGCGTGCTAAGTGGTTAAGGATGTGGAAACGCGTAGACAACCAGGCGGTTGGCTTAGAAGCAGCCATCCTTTAAAGAAAGCGTAATAGCTCACTGGTCAAGTGGGTTTGCGCCGAAAATGTATCGGGGCTCAAGCACGCCACCGAAGCTGCGGGATTCACTTTCGAGTGAATCGGTAGGGGAGCATTCTGTACAGTCAAGGGTGACCGTAAGGACATCTGGTTTGTACAGAAGAGACCATGCTGACATGAGTAGCGAAAAAACGGGTGAAAAACCCGTTCGCCGTAAACCCAAGGTTTCCTGGGTAAAGTTAATCTTCCCAGGGTTAGTCGATCCCTAAGCCGAGGCCGAAAGGCGTAGGTGATGGAAAACAGGTTAATATTCCTGTACCACCGGGATATCGTTTGTACGAAGGGGGGACGCAGGAGGGTAGGCCAGCCGGCGGATGGAAGTGCCGGTTCAAGCCCGTAGGCTGAGAAGGCAGGCAAATCCACTTTCTCACTAGGCCGAGAGGCGAGCTACCAGAGACTTTGTCTCATAAAGTGGCTAATCCCATGCTGCCAAGAAAAACCTCTAAGGAGATGTCCAGGTGATCGTACCGCAAACCGACTCAGGTGGGTGGGGAGAGCATCCCAAGGCGCTTGAGAGAATCCTGGTTAAGGAACTCGGCAAAATGACACCGTAACTTCGGGATAAGGTGTGCCCTCATTAGGTGAAGAAATTTACTTTCCTAGCCAAAGGGGGTCGCAGAGAAACGGCGGTAGCGACTGTTTACTAAAAACATAGGACTCTGCAAAGTCGCAAGACGACGTATAGGGTCTGACGCCTGCCCGGTGCTGGAAGGTTAAGGGGACGGGTTATCTTCGGAGAAGCTCGGAACCGAAGCCCCAGTAAACGGCGGCCGTAACTATAACGGTCCTAAGGTAGCGAAATTCCTTGTCGGGTAAGTTCCGACCTGCACGAATGGCGTAACGACTTCCGCACTGTCTCAACCAGGAACTCAGCGAAATTGTAATGACGGTGAAGATGCCGTCTACCCGCGAATAGACGGAAAGACCCCGGCACCTTTACTATAGCTTGACATTGGGTTTTGAAACTGCATGTGTAGGATAGGTGGGAGGCTTTGAAGCTGGGACGCCAGTCTCGGTGGAGCCAACCTTGAAATACCACCCTTGTTGTTTTAGAGCTCTAACCTCGATCCCGTAAGCCGGGCGAGGGACAGTGTCTGGTGGGTAGTTTGACTGGGGCGGTCGCCTCCTGAAGAGTAACGGAGGCGCGCGAAGGTTCCCTCAGGCTGATTGGAAACCAGCCGTAGAGTGTAAAGGCATAAGGGAGCTTGACTGCGAGAGAGACATTTCGAGCAGGTACGAAAGTAGGTCTTAGTGATCCGGCGGTTCTGAATGGAAGGGCCGTCGCTCATCGGCTAAAAGGTACGCCGGGGATAACAGGCTGATCGCATCCAAGAGTTCACATCGACGATGCGGTTTGGCACCTCGATGTCGGCTCATCACATCCTGGGGCTGGAGAAGGTCCCAAGGGTTCGGCTGTTCGCCGATTAAAGTGGTACGTGAGCTGGGTTTAAAACGTCGTGAGACAGTTTGGTCCCTATCTTTCGTGGGCGGAGGATATTTGAGAGGATCTGTTCCTAGTACGAGAGGACCGGAACGGACGAACCCCTGGTGATCCTGTTATCGTGCCAACGGTATAGCAGGGTAGCTATGTTCGGAAAGGATAACCGCTGAAACCATCTAAGCGGGAAACCAGCCTCAAGATTAGATATCCCTTTCATGCTTCGCAAGGAGCATGGACTAAAGACCCCTTGTAGACTACAAGGTTGATAGGCCGGATGTGTACGCCCAGTAATGGGTTCAGCTTACCGGTACTAATCGGTCGTGAGGCTTGACCACATTTCCTCCATAAGGCGAGAGTGAACGCTTTTTTCTGCGCGCAAACAGAATTGTCAAGGTGAATATGACATAAAGGTTTCCGGTGGCTACAGCGGAGAGGCCACACCCGATCCCATCCCGAACTCGGAAGTTAAGCTCTCCAGCGCCAATGGTACTGCACGGGCAGCTGTGTGGGAGAGTAGGTCGCCGCCGGAATTTAATACGAATGGCCCGCAAATCGAAAGGTTTGCGGGCCATTCCTGTTTTATGGCCCCGCCGCTTGACCCCAATCCCCCCGGAGGAGTATTTTATATGCATGATGTCATCATTCCGCGCGGTTCAAGGAGACCCCGCCATGCTCACGAAAAGCGCAGTGAAAGCCAAAGACCTTGATACTGTCAGCAGGCTTAAAAGCCTTTTGCAGGAAAAGGTAAGGCTTCACGAAGTGATACTTTTCGGTTCCAGGGCGCGAGGAGATGCCGAACCCGATTCCGACATGGACGTTTTGGTTATTCTGAATGAGCCTGTAACAAGGCTTAGGCGTAAGGCTTCAGAAGGCATGGGAGGCCGGGTTTGACGCCGGTCTTGTTGTGGTGCCGGTGGTTGTGTCCCGCGATGAATGGGAAAACAGTCCTCAAAGGTCTTCTCTTCTGGCCATTGCCGTGCATGAGGAGGGAATGCGGATACGAAGGATGACGACGAGAAGATTCTTGTCCGTTATCGTCTGGAAAGGGGGAAAGGTCCGGCAGTTGTCGGCTCTATACTCTGATTCTGTTTTGCCTTTTCCTTTAAGGCAATGCTGAGGTTGCGGGCGGCGTCCGGGTAATCGGGCCTGATTTTAAGGGCGGCCCGGAAAAGTTGTATGGCCGGATCCGTCTTCCCGGCGGCAAGGTACACGCCTCCAATGCTGTTCACGGGCTCGGCCCTGCCCGTATTGAGTTCATGAGCCTTCATGAGGTGCATGAGGGCGTCGTCATAGAGTCCCATCCGCGCAAGGGCGTTGCCCAGGTTGAGCTGGGCTGTGTAATTGCCAGGGCCGGTGACAAATATTGTATGGCTGAAAAGAGTCGCCCCATTTTTCCAGTATCCAGTCTGCATCCAGGCAGAAAATCCAAGCCCGCAGATTATAGCCGCCGAGGCTAAGGCCACCGCCTTTTTGTTGACCGCAGATATCTTCAAAAATTCCCCGAAGGATACAGCCACAGCCAGATACAGGCCAATGAAGGTGAGATAGGCGTAGCGATCAGCCACCAGGTAGTCGCCTATGATGAAAATACCGCTCACCGGGAAAAGCACGCCGCAGAACCAGAACCAGCCCGTGAACAGCCAGGGGGCCTTTTTGATGTATTTCAGCGCGACCAGGCTTATTGCCAAAAGCAGGAAAAGAGCACCCATCCATTGCAGTGCCGGGGCCGTGGCCGGGTAGGGGTAGCACACCGCAAGGTCCGTGGGTATGACCATTTTTCTTAGATAGGTGGCGTATGAAATTAAGGTGTTCAGAAGGCGAAGGGACCAGGGAATGGAATCCATGGAAACCCAGGCGCCGCCTTTTTTCTGATAGACTATCGCTCCCGCGCTCACCAGGGGAGTGAGCAGAAGAAACGGAATTTTTTCCACTGCAAGCGCCCGAAAACTTTTCCAGCCCCGCCCCATGCGCGAAAGCGGCCAATGGTCGAGCAGGAGCAGCAGAAAGGGAAATGTTACTAGCATGGGCTTTGACATGAGCCCCAGCACAAACAGCACCAACACCAGGATATATTTTTGCCAGGAGGGATTTTTTGCGTAGCGGGCGTATGCGATGAGAGAGAGCATGAAAAAAAAGCCGCACAGCAGATCCTTGCGCTCGGCCACCCAAGCCACCGATTCCACGTGTATGGGATGCGCTGCGAAAAGGGCGGCAACAAAAGCGCTTTCATACTTTCTTCCGGTAAGCATCCTGAGTGCCGTGAAAAGAAGAAGCACATTGGCCAGATGCAGGACCAGGTTGGTGCAATGGAAGCCGCCCGCGTTCACGCCCCAAATCGAGAAATCCGCCATGAAGGACAGCCAGACCAGCGGAATCCAGTAGTTGGGAACCAGGGTAGCCCCGGTAAAGGCGTACTTTACGCCCTCCCATGTAAGCCCGTTCTGCGCTGTGGGATTATCGAGGGTGTAGAGATAATCATCGTAGTTGACGAAATCAAAACCTGCGGTCTGCGAGTAAATAAGTAAAACAAGCACCGAAAGCAGAATATAAAAAAGAATTATGATTTTTCCTTCTTTGGAGTCCGTCATTTTTATTCCCCTTCGGGTGTCGCGGCATTTTAAAAGGCGTCGCAAGCATGAGGGTTCAGGAAAAAGAGTTTATAATCAGTCGTTTTCCCATAATAGTACCGCATGGCTGATGCACAGGCCACATAAAAATGACAACGGCGGCGGTCGGCTGACATGCCCGGACAGGGCTTTCCCAGGGGCGCTGCCGGGCCGCGTAAAATTTGCTTCCCCCTGGCCACGGCGAGAGTGTAAATTTATCTATAAAATTCATCTTCACAACCTGTTGGCGAAGAATCCGCAAAAAAAGGGGGGGGCGATGTCCGAGAAAAGCATATTCGGCGTTCATCACATCAACTGCTGCACGAACATGCCATGGGTGGGCGGGCTTTTCGACGGGCAGGCACCCGCCAGGGTAATATCGCACTGCCTGCTGGTGGAATCCGACCGGGGACTGGTGCTGGTGGATACCGGAATAGGCGCGGACGATATGAAACGCCCCTCGCGCCTGGGCGTCATGCGATTTGTCAACAGGCCGCGTCTGGACCCTGGCGAAACCGCCCTCATGCAGGTCAGGAAACTGGGCTTTAACCCTGATGATGTCAAAAACATCATCATGACCCATCTCGATCTGGATCACGCGGGCGGGCTCCCGGATTTCCCGAAAGCCAGGGTCCACGTGATGAAGCCGGAGCACGAGGCGGCTATGAGGCCCAAAGATATGAAGGAGAGGGAACGGTATCGCAAGGCGCACTGGGCGCACGGGCCCGACTGGGTTGTTTATGATGAGCGATACGACGAGCCCTGGTACGGATTCGATGCGATAAGGCGTCTGGACGGGCTTCCGGTCGGCATGGTTTACGTGAGGCTTCCGGGCCACAGCGCGGGGCACTGCGGGGTCGCAGTTGAAACGCCCGGCGGATGGCTCCTGCTTGCGGGGGACACCTATTATTATCATGAACAGATGATGGATGAGCCGCGCACTCCGTTTCTGGTCCATCTGTTTCAGCGTCTGGCGCACAAGGATTTTGGGCAGGCCCGAAACACGAGGGAAAAATTGAGGGCGACCCTGATCCAGAACAAAGACAGGCTGAGGGTGGTTTCGAGCCACGACAGGAAAGAGTTCGAGGAACTGTCGGGAACGCGGGTAAAGTAAACATTCAAAGCCAGGGGGAAACCGTGCATGAGAATATGAAAAGCCCCGCAATTCCAGCCCTCATAGTGTTTTCCTTGATGGCCCTTCTTGTTTGCCTGGGCGGATGCGGCTCCTACCCGCTTTCGCCTGACCCCGATCTTGGGGCGCGGGCGGAGTCAGGGCCGTTTTCGGGCGGCATCGACTCATTTTTCGCCTACAGCGCGGGCTCCGATGTTCTCATCCGCCGCATCCAGAAAAAAGGCCGCATCCGCATAAAAGACGCCTGCGAAGGGCCGGTCCTGGCCGTCGCGGTGAGCCCAGGGGCGAAGCTCCTTGCCGCAGCGGGAGGGGGAGGCGAAATCCGGCTTTTCGACATATCGGCCATGTCGGGCCTGGGCGCAAAAAGGCCGAAACCCGCAGGCTCGCTTTCCGGGGGTGTGCCGAAGATTTCCGCCCTGGCCTTTTCATCGGACGGCAAAAGGCTCCTGGTTTTGGGGCAGGAGACCGCCGAGCTTTGGGACACGGTTTCCAAGAGTGCCGTTGGCCGCCTGGATGGACCGCTGCCCGAAACGGGCTCGTTTCTGCTTTACGCGCGGGAATCGGTGATAGGGGCCGCAGGAGCCCGCCTGGAGTACGTGAAAAACGACAACGCCGTGGAAAGGGGAGGGTTCGAGAATCCGCCCCTTTTGACCGACGCGGTGTCCGGCCTGACCCTTGCCACCTTCGGAAAGCCCTTCTCGGAAAGCTGGGGGCCGGGCGGGCGCTTTCGGGGCTATGCCGACGGGAACGATATCCTTATATGGCGGCTGTGCCGGGCGGCGACGTGCAGGCCGGGTCCGGTCCGGGACCGTACCATTTCCCGGCTGAACCGTTTCGCTGCAACGATGTCCGCATAAACCCGGCAGCCGCCAGGGCCTGCTGTCGTTTCAAGGCCTGCTCCGCGCGGCTTTTGCCTGGGAGCGCGGGCGCTCCCGGGCTGGGGCGCGCAACAAATTTTCCGTTTCGCTCAAAAATTGCCTGGAACCGCGAAAGCCTATAATTCTCTTACATTTTCTTCCTTTTCCTCGGCCTCCATCTGATCCCGGTATTTCCTCGCCCAGATATCGGGAATGGTTTCCTCAACCTCCAGAATGGACCTCCAGGCGATCTTGAAGCCTGAAAAAATCTTCATCAAAACATCCTCGCCGGGAGCGAGCCACAGGCAGTACCTGGTGTTATTCTCCACGTTGTAAAAGGTGCGGAGCCAGGTGGCGGATTCGATCTCCGCCATTTTGGACCAGTTTTCTTCAACCTTGTCCCAGCTCATGCCGGGATCCCTGTGGACCACCATGAACTTTTTCAATGCCTTCATGTTGACCTCCTCTCAGGATTATCACAAAGTGAATACGCACCTCGCCCAAGGGCGAGGGCTTCGCTCTCCGGCCAAAGCCGGCGGCGTTTTCCCTAAAGCAGGCTTAAGAAGAAGGACTGTCCTTTGCGGCTGGGATTTCTCCACCGGCATATGGATTTTGACCGGTGGCATATGTAACAGCCTGGTAAGAATTATATCATCTGTCATGTTGCCGCCGCCACAACAAAAGCAGCCATGCGCCCAAAGGGGTCGGCCCCAATACATTTTTCCCGATTGGCCAAAACCTTCTTCACTTGATAGCATGATGCAGACGAAAAAGAAGACGGGGAACACAGGTGATCAAGAAATTGGCGGAAGTGCATGGGAATCGAACCCACCTGGGACGCTTCTCAACGCCCCACACCGGATTTGAAGTCAGTCCTTACTGTATATAATTTCAAGTAGTTATAATCGGTTGGGCGCTTTTTGGACGCACTAAATCTTGAACCCCTTGATCTGCTCCCGAAGGGTGTCCTCCAAAACCTTGGCGTAAATTTGCGTGGTGCCTATGTTGCTATGGCCAAGAATCTTCTGGACCGTCGAGATGGGCAAGCCGGAGGCCAGCATGTGCGTAGCGGCGCTATGGCGCAGGCTGTGGAGGTGGAATTGGTCGGGCAGTCCAAGCTCCCGGATAATGTCCTTCAGGCCGCGAGTCAGGAACTGCTCCATGTAGGTCGTGCTCGCGGGCTTGGGAAATACCAGCCCTATATCCTGGCGCGGCCCCAGGGCTTCGAGGGCTTGCGGCGTCAGCGGTACGAGGCGTTCTTTTTGGCCCTTTCCGGTGATCCTGGCCATGTCAGAGCGGACATTTTCCCACCGAAGGTTGATTATTTCCCCGCGTCTGCACCCGGTCCACACGGCAAAGGTCAGCATCCGCCCCAAAAGCGGGCTACGTTCATGTGCCTTTTCAAGCACGGCCATAATCTGCTCCGGGCTCAATACCTGCGGTAGCGGTTGAGGTTCCCGGACCATTTTCACCCGGACGGGTTTTTCCAGGTATTCCACTTCATAAGCAGCGTTCAGCGCGGCCCGGATATGGCGCAGATACGAATTGACGCTGGCTTTCGAGTTGCCACGGGCAAAACAGACGCCCACAAACTCGTCAAGCCGTTGCTTGGTGATGGAGCGCAAAAGGATGTTTCCCCCTATCGCCTCGCCCAAAAGCCGCAAGGAAAGTTCGTCCTTTTCAAGGGTTTTGGGCGACAGGTGGCCCCGGCCAGCGAGATATTCGTCCTTCCATTCCAGAAGCGTAATTCGCTCGCCCTTTGGAAGCTGGAACAGCGCAGCTCCTCGCCGGGCCTCTTTTTCAGCGAATTTTAACGCGGCTTGGGCCTCGGCCTTGGTAATTTTGCCAAGGGATTTTTTGTGATCGTGGTCTATTTGGAGATACCACCGGCCATTTTTGTGGAGGAAGATACGCATGTGGCCATTGTTAGCACGGGGAGTATGAGAGTAACAAGGGGTCATTTCGCAAGACGCCGCTTGATTTTTTCTTGCAGCCCACGCGCTACGGCCTGGAAGTTGTCCGCCTGCATCCTGTGCCACTGGTCAAGGCTTTCTGTGTTGACAAACCACGTTCCCCTGCCATCCTCGGCGCTTTTATAACCCCGCACGGCACCCGCCTGAATCAACGCCACTATCCGTTTCTCCCCCAAAGAGTATAGTCGGGCCGCCTCACGTACCCGGAGCCACTTGGGCTCCGCTGCCAAGGCCAGAACGCGCACTATTGCCGCTTCAAGGTCTGCGGTTGTTATGGGAACGAGAGCAGGCACCTACAAGACTCCTTTTTTATCGCCGGGCAACAAACAACACCTGCCACTGCGGCACATTCTTGTCGTTGAAACCCAGGAGCCGCGCTCCCTCCGGCATAAGCTTGAACAGATATTTTCCCCGTTCGATCACCGAAGGCGAAAGCTCCGCCAGTCCTCGCCCCGCAAGCCCCTGCATCACCGGCCAGTCACCCTGGCCCTCCCAGGCGTCAAGGCAATTTCTGACCGGTATCGTGCCGGGCCGGATATCGAGCGCCAGGGCGCGCAGCATCACGGCCTTTTCCGCTTCGCTTACGCCCCGCACAAATCGCTCCGTTCGGCCACCGCAAACGAGATCACCCAAACCCAAGGGTTGGTGTCCCACCCGTAGCCGCGCTTGGCGTTTATGCAGTCCCACAGCGCCCTGTAGGCCGATTGCGGGGTATGGTGGATGCAGGCTTCCAGGCTCTTCGGATCGGAAAAATAAGTGACGGTCCAGTTATCCACCCGTTTCCAGTCAATCCCCTCCGCCAGGGCGTCGTCCGCGCTTATATCCTGCACCCGCTCAAGCCGCACGCCGGTCACTTTCAGCGTCAACCGGCAGAACCTCCGGGGCATGAATATTGAGGGTTTCCAGGGAGGAACCGGATGCTGACCCGGAAGTCCCGCCTTAAACAGCACAGACCCATCAGCATGGAGATAAAACGTCTCCTTCACCCACAGCCTTTCGGGATATCCGCTTGCGGCCCAGGCTTTGTCGGAATCCGCCCGCATCTCCTGGAGGGATTCGGGGAGCCATTTCCCGATCCCCTTGAACACCCGCCTTGTCTGAGTCTTCCGGCCCGCAAGAATCGCCTCCATCATGGGCGTTGAAAACAGAATCGGAGATTCGGTCTTGACCCTTATCATTGCCTGTCACCCCCCAATCCTCTATTTGGCCTTTATTCCAACAAAGCAGTTCCGGCGCGTCACCAGCGCACCATCCTGGCAATCGCACTTTTTCTTCTTCACCTTCGGGTTGCTGATAAGCTGGATACCGAACTGCACCTTGCCAAGCGGCCTCAAGCCGCCGTCTTCGCACCATTGGCGGTAAACTTTATACAGGTCGTCGGAAGGGACTTTGTTGTCGGTCCCGAACTCCACAAATTCGTCCAGAAAATCCAAAAGCGGATTCAAGGTGTGCATAAAGTTGTCTGTATCCCGGACGATCTCTGCGTCAAGGTTCACGAATCCCTGCTTCAGTTGCAGCACAAAGGCTCCGTGAAGCATCCAGGCGAATATTCCGGCGGCCTCCTCACGGATCAACCTCTCCGGAAGGTCTCTGTCCTGCTTTTCTTCCGGTATCCGGTAATCAAAATTCAAAACGAGTATCCGGCGTTTGAACCCGTCCGTCTTGTCGGTCACGGCGGGCGGATTGTTCATGGCGAAGATGAACTTGCAGATGTTATGAAATTTTATCCTGCGGCCAAACTTCTCCTCGCCCATTATGGAGTCTCCAGCGATGGCCCGTTTGAAATTTTCGGTGCTCTGGGCTTCCCTGGTTTCAACCTCGCTCGCTACGGACAAAAGCTTTCCCTGCAAATCGAGCACTGCAAATGGCCGGGAAAAGTCGCTAAGGCTTATGGAGCACACGTTGTCGTTGCCAAGAAGCTGTTCAAGCACCGTGATTATCGTGCTCTTGCCGTTCGCGCCGCTCCCGAACATGAAAAGGCTTTTATGGAATTTTGCAGTCGGCATCAGGGTGTATCCGCAGAAAAGCTGCAACAACCCCATCTTTCCCCGGCTTCCCTCGAATATCTCATCCAGAAATTTCAACCACAACGGGCACTTGGCGTACATGTCATACGCCACCGGCAGTTGAACCCGGCTGCCGTAATCCTTGTCGTGCGGCAGAAGAATCTTTTCGCTGATGGAAGGGGCGTCCTCCCGGATTTGCTCAAATTTGTAGTGCGTGAAATCACACGACAGGTCGATCATTCCATTCTTGCAATTCACGAGATGCGGATACACCTCCCATGATAATTCAGGCTTGTTGACCTTGGCCTTTAAGAGCGCCAGGGCCGCATCCAGGTGGCCCGCCTTGCATAAATCCTTCAAAGCCCGGTAGATAATGTTCCTTACAACGTCCTGCTCCAAGATTTGCCACCACCCGCCCATGAACCTATAGAACTTCCCGTCCGTATGCCGGATCGGGTCGAAGTACCGGCCAAGGTATTCGGCCATGCGGCTTTCCACAAAGCTCCCGCGCTTGCGCTTGCCTTCCGGTCCCAGGTCGAAAAAAACGAACGGAGGAATCTTTTCGGGCAGAAGAGTGGGAAAGGCTTCCCAATCCACCCGCGACACCTGGGTCTCCGGGTCGTAGGTGATGAACTGCGCAACCAGCGCCATGTTGCGGGTTTCGATTTCGGATTCAGAAGGTTCGGCGTCGTTGCCCGACCGGTCCCTAAGCTTCCGTTTCTTGCGTTCCGGCTTCCAGTTCGGGTCGTAGCCTTCGCAGAATTGCGCCAATGAGTCGTTTCCTGAAATGGCGTTCCTGGCGTCTTTCCAGGTCCTTGACTTGCAGCTTTGGTGGAAACAGGCGTAAGTGAGGTACGGCTGGTTTGGGCTCAGAATCACGGCGGGCTTGCCGTCCGCGTGACCGGCGTCGAAGATGCAGTTTTCAAGCAAGTAAAAGGTGGAGGCCCCCTCAACCTTCACGCCCTTGAGCGGTACGCCATAGTGGGCAAGGTAGCGTTCCACGTCCACCGGCCCAAGATTGCCGTCCTGGGGCAGGCTTTTGGTCCGGGCGGGCGGTAAGCGCGGCCTCTGCTGGCCCTTGCCTTTTTCAGCCGGGGCCATGCCCGCCAGCTTTTCCAGCACCTCGCGGGGCGTCACCGGGACATCGGCAAGAGTCAATGGACTTCCCTGAAACAAAAGGCTTTGGCGGTGCGGCCTCTCCGGGGTGTTGTCGCCCTTGCAGGCCCGCGTTCCATAAAGCTTCCATATCCGCGCCGCGTTGGCCACGGTTACGTCGATCTTGACGCCATTACCCTTGAACCGGTCCGCCAGGGCGGCCAGGGACCGCGCAATGAGCCCATTGGCCCGCCCGGAAATCTCAGGCTCGTTGGGAAGGTCCGGCAGGCGGTAGTTCAGGTGATACCCGTTGCCGCTCATGGCTTTCACCGGCGTGGCGAATCCGGTTTCGGCCATGAACTCGCTCACCTGTTTGCCAAGTTCCTTTGCGAGTTCGAGTTCCTCCGGGCTCGCCGAAATGCCGCTTGAACGCTCCGGGTCCAGGTCCACCAGAAGCCAGCGGATGATGGAAATATCGGTGTCGCCGGTAAGAGGCTGATCCTTGGAGGACTGGTAGCCCACAAGGTGGTTTGCGGCCCGGCTCAAAAGCTCCGGTTTGCAAGGGTTGGGCGTGAAATAAATGCCCTTGGGCGGCTTGTCGAGCCCGGCCATCATGGCCGCAGCCCTGCCGAAATCGCTTGCGTTGTCGAAATATCCGTAAACTATACCGGTGAAGGCCGCGCTGTCCCAGGCCCTGTGAGTCCTCTGGGGAACGGCGAGCACCCTTATTTCTGTGACTTCGCCCGGATTGAAAAACGTCCGGTAAACCTGATCCAGTTCAAAGCCCATAATGAGAAACACCCGTAAGAGAAAGGTTTCCGGCCAGCATCAAAATTGAATTTCACCCCTGCCGCTCGCCATGGAAAGCCGGAGCGATAAACCCCGGTCCCGGCGCAAGGCGTCCGCCACGTCAACGGCCCTGGCCTTTTCCCCGAAAATCTCCGTGAGCCATTTAAGGCCCGCCATCACGTTTCCGTTAATGGCGAACCCGCCCCGGACCCTGGTTTCCGCTATTTCAGACGCTTCCATTTGAAGCCTCCTCTTCCGGCCACACCACATCCACCGGCCCGCTGTACCGTTTGTGCAGGTCCACAAGCGCCTTGTGAACATTCCTCTGAAAAACGATGCTGGTGTCCCGCACCCCATCCGCCGCCAGGAAGGTTTTCTTGGGAGGCAGAATCCGGATTTCCTTGTAGGGTTTCACTTCATGCACGTAGATTTCATAAGTCCACGCCAACTTTCCAACCACGTGCCCCAATCTCAGGACAGACGCATAGGCCACACAGTCCAGAAGGCACCGGTCCGCCACCACGATGTCGTTTTGGGCGCAAAGGGAAAGTTCCCTTGAAAGCTGCTGGCCGAAAATCCAAAGCTGGCCTTCCGCGCCCCCCTTGCGGTTGATGGGATAAGGGCACTCGCGGGCGACTTCGCTCAAAAAGCCGATTTTCGCCCCGGGGTTTTCGAGCTTGAGCTTCACAGCAAGCGCATGCGCCGCCGTGGTCTTGCCGGTCCCGTGGGAGCCGGAAAATGCGATTATCTTTCCCAAGTTCATTCTCTCCCCATTTCAAGCCACGTTTTCACCCGCAGGCAGGCTTCCACAAGCTCGCCGATCTCCCTGATGCAGGCCCCGCGTTCGCCATCGGTGATGAACCCGTCGCTTATGGCCCTGGCGAAGGATTCCGTGGCCTGGGCAAATTCAAGGGCCATGGCGCTTAAACCCTTTACAAGATTCTCCGGGCTGCCCCAGGGCCGCCCCGGAACAGGCACCGTCACCCGGTTGAATATGGCGTTAATCTCCTCCAGGGGCCGCATGTCGCCCGTCTTTGCCATGATCAAAATCGCGGTTGAGAGCCCCAGCTTGTAGGTCGGCTGCCTGGAAAGCTCGTTGGCGAGCGCCGAATAGCTCTTGTCCACTTCCGGCGCGAGTCTCTTCATCCCGAAGGTTTTCGCCGCTATTTCCAGGGCGTCGAAAACGTCCTCCAGCTTTGCAAGTTGCGGTGTTTCGGCCATAACAACCTTTCTTCGGTTTTCTGATGGATTCTTGAAGGTTACGGGCGTAGGCTCCTTTAAGACGTAAAAAGGAACGCCGCGCAGGCGCGTTTTAAAGGAGCCCGATGCAGCTAACGCCCGAAACCGCCCTTCTCCGCGAGCATTTCAAGGCCCTCTTCCATCCATCGGAGGATGCCGTCCTTTTCCTCCTCAAAATGGAAATGAAGGGGCGTCTCGAAGTCTTCCGGCAGGCTTACGGGGAAGCTCACAAGAATCATTTTTCTCGTGATGGAGGTATCCGCGTCCGTGGGCGGCTCCTGGAAAAAGCATACGATCTTCGCCCGCGAGCGGAAGCTTATGCGCGGCCGCATTTTCGCCTCGGCGGTGATGAAATCCCCGGTTACAAGCCTGAAAAATTGTTCGACATGCTCGCTGTTCCGGGGAAGCTTGCCCCGGTAGCGCGCCAGCCACGCATTGCGGAACGCCATGCGGCCGAAGCAGGAAAAGGCGATGACGTCAATTTCGATGGTCTTGTCCTCGCCCGCCGCCATGGCCATCACCCTGAAAACCGCGCCCGTGGCCTCCGCATCGCCGCAAAGCGCCAGAAACCGCTCGTACCGGCAGTGGTCCGCCAGCACGTACCCGCAGAACATTTTAAAATCCTCCAGGCTTTCGGCCTTGTCCTCGAACAGCTTCCCCACGAATCCTTCCCAAACCGGACACTCGCCCATCGTCTTTCCTTTCGTGTTGTAAATATTAAAAAATCAGTTGATTGCGCTCTGAAAAGTGCCAAATGCAGGCCAATGACGGCCAACAAATCCCCGCTCCAATCCGGTCAGCGTGTCCGAGGAGTTTTTGGGAACGCCTCCCCTACAATCTGTTCATGTAAACCTTCTCCAGCTCCTCCGGCTGGACGCAAAGGTAGGCCAGGGTTTGCTCCTGGCTGGAATGACCGAACGCCGCCATCAAAACAGGTATGCTTTCGCCGAAGGTGACCCTTGCATGATACCCCCAGGTTTTGCGAAGCGTGTGGCTTCCGTAGTTGCCTTTAAGGCCCACGGCACGGCACCAGCCTTTCACGAGCCGGTGAACCGAAGGCACGGTCAAGGGGCCTCTGATGCCCCGGAACAGCCTTTCCCCATCATTCCCGCCGCAGGCCGCCAGATAAGAGTTCACGGAATCCGTAACGGCCTCGTTCAGGGTGATGTGGCGCTTGTTGCCGGTTTTCTTCTCTTTCAAAAGAAGCCCGTCGCCCGGCATTTTGCCGCGCACCTGACCTATGGTGAGCCTCAAAAGGTCGCTCGCCCGCAGGTTCGTGTTGACTCCGAAGGTGAAAAGGCACAGATCGCGTGGCCGGTCGGCCAGAAGCCGCTTTATGGCCTCGATGTCCTTCTGCCCCCGTATCGGCTCCACCGTTATCCGGTCGCCCTTTTTCGGATGATTCAGGTTCCCGTCCATTCAAAATCCCCCCGCGCAAGCCTCCGCCTGGGCGTCCGCCATTTCGTTCAACCGCCGGACCCTTTCCCGCTCCGCCTTCTCGATCGCCGCCCGAATCTCCGCCGGCGAACCCTCAAGCCACACAATGGGATCGGTTCCCGTGGCAGCGGCAAGACGCTTGGCGGTTGGCCACGATGGGCGGGCCTTGGCATGAAGAATCAGGCTAAGATGCGCGCCTGTAATTCTTGCCCCTTGCGCAATTTTTTTATGGTCTCCGTGTTTCATGGGGTAATAATGAAAAATAATTTAATTTTAGTCAAGCAAAAAGATTAAACTATACTTAGTATTAAATTCTTTTTAATTTACTCCGTATATGATAAATAATTACAATCTATTATCCTCTATTCATACACATCACTACCGATCTAAAGGTGAGGATCACTATGAATCCCAACGCCGAGATCATCTATTCCTATTTCATAGCTGCGTTGCGGGAAATGGCCGAAAAGGAAGGCCGAGGCATACAGGTCACCTGGGCCATGGAGATTGAAAGGACGCCTACAGCGGTAAACCAAATTCTAAGCGGAAAAGCGAAGGCAGGATTTGCGGCGCAGGTGGCCTTAGCGGGTGCATGTGGCTATAATTATATTGATTTTTTGGTTTACGGTAGAAAGATACTTGAGAGCGATACCCTACCAAATACCGAGGACAAGACCCAACAATTGCCACCAGACTTGCTGAAAAAATTGGCAAATCTTGATTCCAGGCGTCTTAAATCCCTGAATGCCTGGATTGATGGCCTTGGCTTTGACCAAGCGCTTATATCAAAGCTGACATCATTGGATCGGCGGGGTATACAATTTTTGTCAACGTGGATGGATGGGTTTCTGGCGCGCGAACAAGTCGAACCTAAAGCGTCCTGAATATAAGACTACAAAACTTCCTCCCCTTCTGTCGTTAAGTACCATTTAACAATTAAATGATATTTAAATATGCTCAGAGCATTTTTTCCCCAAAAAATGCCCTCGAAAAACCATGTTGTTGTTAAGCGCAATTTAATAATTAAAGGGAATTTAACAAAATTCGAGAAAAGCGGTGCAAATTTTTCTGGCGAACCGGGACAAATTTTGTTAAATACCATTTAATAATCAACAACTGGATGTGCATGAGCCATTTTGCCGGACTATCAGCCGGAGAAGCTCACACGCCTTGACAAATGGGACCGGCAGGCAATTGACATTTGGCTGGACGGCTACTTGGCGTGCATGAAACATCAGGAAGAAAGACCGGACTTCATATAACCGCTTTAGGCTGCTTTTTGGACTACGCACACAGAGTTAACAAAGCATGGAAATAGTTTATTGCTGTCTAAATTATATAAAGCATCTCAGGCGGTAATTGATTCACAGTACAAGGAGAAACCATGTCTCACACTTTTACAAATTTGGCATCTAAGGTCTTCCCCTCGGATGCGAATAAAATCTGTGCTGAAAAAATTCCGCTAATGCATACTGTTAGGTCTGCGGACGGAATTAACCGACTAATAGATATTTTTAAATCGGGTAGATTAGGCGGTGTTGACATCTGTCAACGTGTATCCACGAACAGTGCTCAGCAGGAATTAGGAATTCCTGCCAATTCAGCATATTTTTATGCTGGTAGAGTATTCCCAGACGATTTTGATCCTCCGGCATGCTTTCTAATAACAGGCGAGCTTGAATCTGAAGCGGATTCCGGAATAGGAGGCAAGCCTCCATTTGTAGGCGGCGGGGCGGTTCCTTTTGATTCTGGAGGCTTGGCAACCGACAAGCTCAGGCTTTGGGAATTTCAGAAGACCCTTGCTCAAACCGACAAATTGAATTATTTTAAAGATCATTCGGTCACGCTGGAAAAATGGCGTGAATACTTTTCTTTATTCGTGGAAGAATTTTTCAGCAATCCCGAAGGGTATTGGGGGAGCAACCCTGCAAAAGCTATAGATAATGTCACCTTTGAGCCTGAAGACGATTGGCGCAACTGGTCGTTTGAAATTCATTCCTCAGCCCCGGTTGGCTTTGAGAACGCCGAAGTGGTTTTTGTTGGTGAGAATGTTTTAAACACGCTCCAAGACGAGTTGGTTAACATGCCGCAGCTGGCATCCCTAATGGGAAAATTTCAAGTTTGCACTTTTTTGCAGGTTGATGCGCTAAACGAAGCTAAAAGACTATCCTGTAACTTGTAGGGGATTAAAATGGGCAAGCTTCGACTTGAGGGGATTAATGGCATACCGTTAGGTGATGCAGGCCTTCTTGCGCCTATTTTTTCCTATGACGAAGGCTTTTTTCAAGCAGGCGATACCAGGGGTAAAAGTTTTTCGAAGGAACATCTCCTTAACGCCTTTGGGTCGGGAGGAGCCTTTCGGGCTCAGCCGAATAAACTAAATAAAGAATATGCAGAAGGGGAAATGCGCTCTTTGGATATGGTGACATTTCGTTATGCTCTTCCTGCAATAATTATATATATCGCAAAAGACTTATTAAAGTCTTTTATAGAAAAAGATGAAGTGCATAGTCTTGTATTACAAAGTCATGGAAAAATACTTAAGCTTTCGTCTGATGTCACTTTCGAACATAAGGCGTTTGATTACTATTTATTTAAGCGAAAAGATGCTATCTCTTTTACTGCTAAATTTATCGAACAAGCCGCCAAGGCTATAGACAGAGAATTGATTGAGCGTCTAAAAAGCTTAAATGCCAGAGAGAATCTTATTTCAGGTCAGAACGATTCAATCTATAGGCTTGCTCAAGTCATGCACAATCTTGCAGGTGCAGAATCTATATACGAAGCGGTGAGGTACAAAAGCTTCTCAATACTTTTTGGGCCGAATGCTAAAAATTTTCGCATTTGGCTGAGATCATTTTTGACCCGCTCCGACATCGCCAAGCTGTACCTGCCACAAAGTGCAGACCATTGGTTTGATGCAGCACTTGGACTCTTTGACAACGCAGAAATGAAACTTAAAAAAGCTATGCATAGAAGGAAAATTGGTTACACTGCAACATTGAATTATCTGTCAGGCTATTCCCATCCAATGATTATGGGTAGCTCTATAAAAGGATATCTCCGCGACTTAGCTAATGATCATTCCATTGTTTTTACTCAAAAGGAACGGATAAAATTTGATCCACTGGCAATAGAAATAACAGGAGCAAGTCAGCCTTTTCTTGCAAAGCAGCATGCAAAAATATTAGTTGAGTATAACAAGAGTTCGTTGTTTGAAACACAGGATACCGATGATACACCTATTGAAGAAAAGATAGAGCAACTCTATAAGCAACCAACCTTAGAACAGGCAACACGTCATTAAAGGAGATTTCTATGTCTCAGATTTCTGTTGAAAATGATATTGCCGAATTGGTAAAGCTATCCTCCCAAGAAGAGGGCAGAATCAAATCTATTCTACAAACCGAAAAGCCACAACGGGAAATTTTAGAAAATGAAATACCTGGTTTTTTCTTTCGGCTTCTATTTATCTATAAGTTAATTATAGATAACGGTGGGATAGACAACCTGGAAAAGGCGACTATCCCAACAGTTATGCCTTTATTTAAATGGATTAATGACAAACTTCCTAATGTATTAAGCATGCCAGGGTTTAATGAAGTCTTAGCATATGCAGAAAAAGTTCATTCGCCAAAAATTAGAAACGATTTAAATGCTAATGCAACACGTGAAAAAATTATCGCTCAAAAAATGGGTAGTACAACTACAATGCATGCTATTGAATTGTTAAATTGGAAATATACTCCGACACTAAGAATTTTTTTTATGAATGAAGATGAAATTCTTTTTGATTCACATAACGGATGGGGCGAATGGCTTTATGTTGCTGGCAGCATAATAAAATTTATTTCAAATCATGCAGAAAGGCTAAACGGGTTGATACCTGTTTGGGCAAGCTTACAACAAAATATTTTGCAAGATAATATTCAAAATCTCAAGAATGAACTTGAGATTTTTGAATCGGTACTAAAAGCCAACTCTGCTCCACAACCTATTGAGCCACCAAAAAGCAAGCGAAGAAAACGAAAAGCTGATCAAAGTAAAAGAGTAGGGCGTTAATGAAGGTAAGCATTTTTCACCTCGTCCTAAACTCCCTAAGCTTCGTATTCTCCACCAGCCTATCCAGCGTCTTTGCCGTGAAGACCTTGCCACGGGTTGCCAGAATCATTTTCTTCATGTCCTCCCGGCGCACACCAAACCCACGTCCGCCGATGCAAGCTATCACCTCGTATTTGGGCGAGTCCTTTGTGCGCCCGTCCCGGCTCAGTTGGCCCAGGTGCTGAATGCGGGTCACCTTGTCCCTGGCTGTCCCGTCGTCTTCGGTGATCTTGGCCTCAATTATAATCTGCGGATTGAATTCGCTGGGGATTATGAAGTCCGGCGTTTGGTCGAACCCATCTATTCGTTCAGCCCGCTTTGTCTTGCGGAAGCTGATCCCGGCCTGGGACAAAACCTCTTCAATAGCCGATTCCAGGCTGTCTCCAACCAATTCGCTCACGGAATCACGATGGCCAGCAAAGGGCCTTCCAAGAAATCTTTCGTAAAGCAGCATGGCGTATGGCGCGCCCATGCCCGCAAGATTGGAGATGCTTTCAAGCCCTCGCTTTGTGTCCGCCTTATCCAGCCTGTGTAATTGTTTGGCACCCACTTCGGGTGCGCCTTCCGAAAGCAACCGGCAGGCAGTATCCACAAGGGCGGCAAGGCGTTCTTTCGTCACCCCGTTGGCGCTTATCGGCGTTTCGGGCGACATGCGGACTTTGCGGTCAAGGCTGCGTACAAATCCCTGATCTATTTTAACACCGGTTTTCTGGCTTGTCACATAAGCCCACTCCGGCGGGGTGAATCCAAGCATGGTTCGCAAAACTACTAAAACGATGGGCTCCGCAATGGTCACGACAAGAACGTCCGCCGGTTCAAACTTGGCAAATCCTTTGGAAGCGGCTTTAAGCGCCTCGTAACCCCGCTCGAAAACGGGGTATTCAACGAAACCCAATCCCTTGGGCATAATAAGGAATTCCGATTCAAGACAGGAAAAAACGGCGTCAACATAGCTTTCCGGGTCTTTCAGAATTTCATCGAAAGAGGCTTCAAAAGGAAACATTGGCATATAAAAGTCCACGATCTCCAAGGGGTTCATTTCCAACTGGCACATGGGAGTCAGGTAGGGGGCTTTCCATGTTCTTAAGGTGACGGCTCACTTCCGGCCATCCTCCAAAGTCGTTCAGCCAAGCATCTACGACTGCAATTTTTTGATTCGTTTCCGCAGCCTTGTCCCAAAAGTTTCGCAGATTCCATATCGCCAGCCTCACAAGATGCCCATAGCCTATGCAGCGGGTGTCCCCCAATGAGGGCTTGACATTGCCTTTCCGCAGTTCTTCCAAATCCTCATTCACCAGCGCCGCGACGCCTTCCGGCGAATCGGGCAGTTTCTTTTCCGAAACCGCCCCGGAGGCGCGGCAAACGAAGACGGTATCAATAATTGATGAACCGGTTCCGTTGATATGAATTGAAGCGCCCATCTCAGCCGGACACGGCAACGTGGCCGAGCAGGTCAGGCCGGAGTCAAGGATTGCCACGGCCACCGGCAGATATGCGTCCATGTTGTTGTGATGATAGGTAAAGGCCAGCGGGGCGCCTGGTTTAAGTGCAGCGGCCATCTTGCAGAATACCGAGGAAAGCCCTTCCGTGAAATGGTCAAGGCCCCGGCCCATATCAATATTTCCGGTCAACTCCTGTGCGTTTCTTGTTGATTCCTTTTTGAACGATCCAATTTTTTCGCCCACCAGATTCCGAAGCCACACGTAACAAAAATCCATCAGCTCCGCATATTGAACGTTGCCGAAGTAAGGCGGGTCCGTGAAAACCGCATCAAGTGAGGATTCCGGCAGATCAACATCGGCGGCATCCCCGCAGAAAATGTTCACCGAGCGGACCTTGCCGTTCCCGGAGCCGTTAAGTGTGTCGCCGATCCATTCGCCGGATGTTCGCACGACTTCCTTCTTGCTTCCCTTGTGTCTCATCTCGAAGGGCGCGTCGCAAAAGGATTTGGCTTTGCGGTATTTCTCGGTAACGTTTTTCCAGCCGCCGCTTCCCACGCACATATTCTTGTCAGGGTCCATTATTCCAAGGAAATTGGATTCGCACTGAATAAGGCCGACAGGAAAACCATGCACGGAAAATATATCCAGGGACTTAAGCGCCATGGAATCATAGCGGCAAAGCATGTTCTGGTAACGCAGAAGATCAGAAAAATTGGTGGCCAGGGCGTTTCTCACGCGCTCGTTTGAAATCCGGGATATGAATCTGGCTGAAAGCTCAAGGCCCAACAACTGCCTGTGGTTGAACATTTCGCGGTAGCGCCTGTATCCCCACCTGTGAAGGCGGTTGGTCTCATCCCCGGATGGAATTTCGGCGTCAGGCACATAAGAGGCGAGCGTAGAGCCCCACCTTTCTTCGGCTTCTCTGGCCTTTCTAAGGTCTTCCCTGTCGGGAACCTTGAAAAACCGCCCGGCGTGGCCGCTCTTGCACAAGGGACAATGATATTCCATTGCATACAGGCGGTGCTTGGGTGCGCCACGTTCGGCCTGGGGAAAATGGTTTTCCGTTTGGCAGTTTGGGCACCTGCATTTGTTCCGGCTTGCCGGGCCGCTGGTCAAAAGCATGTCGCCGCAATGGCCGCAAATGCCTGGATTGTTTTTATCTTCGGTTTCGGTCAATTGCCCGCAGGAGGCGCAAACGAAAACATTTTTTGGGTGCCGCGCGTCAATGGAAAGAATGTAGCCCGGAAAAAGGTCAATCTCTTTGGCGCATTTTTCGCATTCAATGGTTTTGACCCACAGGAAGTATTTTACGGAGGCGTCGGGATTACCGCAAATAGTGCATTTTGTCCGGTACAGCCTGCCGATTTCCCTTTCAAGCTCCCCGCGCAAGGCTTGCGCTTCAACATCGTAGGCTTCAAGGTCAAGGTGTTCGATTTCCTGTTTTACAATCCAGTAGGACATGGGATTGATGTCAAACCCGATAACGTCGCACCCGATGCGGTTGGCTTCCAAAAGAGGAGTACCGCCTCCCATGAATGGGTCGGCAATTCTCAATCCCGAAAAATCGTTGGAATCGTAAAATGCAACTTTGAGCGGAGTTTTTGAGAACTCGGAAAGCAGAAGCCCACGAAAGAGGGTGCCGGGCCTGCGGGCGAACCACTTGTGAACCCCGATTATGGGGCGATAGTTCTGCTGAATCTGCTTTTCCCTAAGGGCAAGGTCCGCAATGAATCCTATGTCGAAATTCTTCTCGATCACCTGACAAATTTCCCGTTTATAATTTTTTCGCAACGCCTGCGCCTTTTCCCATCTGATACCACATGGCGCATTTTGTCGCTATCCAATTTTTCCGCCAGCGACCAAGCCTCTAAAAGCCAAGCCGAATGTCCCCGCCAATGTGGAAAACGAACTTTGAGGAATGAATCTAATTCTTGCCTTGGCCTTGTTTTTGTTTTACTCTGCACAAAACACATCACATGGGTAGTATAGGCCACTACTGAGGCTGGCACCAGGAATTGGGTAGGCGCGGGTTTGGGGTCCCATAGCGCTATCCGTCGGGGTGAGGAGGCCAGGAGGAATCATGAAACTTAAGACTGTGCAGGTAAGGATGTTTCGCAACATCCTCGATTCTACGGTGGTAAAAATCGATGACAAGGTTACCTGTCTTGTTGGTAAGAATGAATCAGGTAAGAGTGCTTTTCTTAACGCGCTGTGGCGGTTAAAGCCTGCTCGCACGAACCCGACATTTTACATTCCAGATCATTACCCGGCTTGGCTCGAAAAGAGGCACAGAAACGAGGGGATAAATCAAAAAGATGTCACCCCCGTAGAAGTATGTCTTGAATGGGAGCCAGCAGACGTTCAGCACATTGAGAAAAGGTTCGGCCAAGGGGTGGTGACATCAGGGACAGAGTTGCGGCTGTGGAAAAGCTACGACAACAAATTTCGCTGGGATAACGGTTGTAGCGAAGGACAGGCCGTTAAAAATTTTCTCAGCAAGTGCAGTTTGCCGACTAAAGCAAAGTCAACATACGCAGCTTTTTCGGATTTCGAAGCTCTCGAGACAAAACTATCCGAGGATATGGCTAAAAGCGCGGAAGCTCCAGATGACCTAAAACTTTTCAGCAACGCACAGGCTGCACTAAAGGCCCTGTTTGGTAAGAATCAGAGTTTCGACCAAACGACCTGGGAAGTGGCTGCGCCCAGGTTACCTGAGTTTTTCTACTTTGCGGATTACAGCAAGCTTCCTTACAGTGTGAAGATTGAGCGCATACTTAAGGAGAGCAATCTTGATGATGGTGAGGCAACTGCGCGTGCACTTCTGAAGTTGGGAGGCACCGAAGACGAGTACATGCTAAACCCGGATTACGAGCGCCGGAAGCGCGAATTAGAGAACGTCGCGAACGTGCTTACGAATGACATAAACACCTACTGGTCGCAAAATCCGGATCTCCGAGTTCAGCCCGACATCACGCAGCAGACAGTACGCAACAATCAAGGTCATCAATCCGTTCTTGATGAAATGAGGCTACGCATCTGGGATAACCGACATTTGTTGTCCCTACCATTTACAGAGCATTCGGCAGGGTTTCAGTGGTTCTTTTCCTTCTTGGCCGCGTTTTCAGAATACGAACATAGAGATCCGCCAGTTGTTATTCTGCTCGATGAGCCTGCTGTGGGGCTGCATGCGAAAGCTCAGGCCGACTTCCTCCGCTTCATTGAGGAGCGCCTGACTAAGCGTTGTCAGGTTATTTACACTACGCACTCGCCTTTTATGGTGCAGCCCGGCAAGTTGGAACGCGTGCGCCTTGTTGAGGATTGTGGCAAGGAGATAGGTGCTGTCCTATCCAGTGATGTATTGAGCCGGGATCGGGATACGTTGTTTCCTTTGCAAGGCGCACTTGGATACGACTTGGTACAGCACCTGTTCGTCGCTGAGCACAATCTCGTTGTCGAGGGAACGTCAGACTACGCTTACCTCAAGCTGCTATCCGATTTTCTTGAGGAAAAAGGACGGACGAGCCTTGACCCTAAATGGAGTATCGTTCCTGTGGGCGGGGCGGATTTAATCCCTACATTCGTCGCCTTGCTCGGCAATCACCTAAAGGTGACTGTGTTGGTCGACTCACGTAAGGAAGGCAACCAGCGTCTTGAGCGCATGGCGAAGGATGGTTACCTGGAAAAGCAGCGAATAATTATTGTCGGTGATGTACTCGGTCGAAAGGCTGGCGACATTGAAGACTTTTTTGAAGTGGACGAATACCTCAAACTCTATAACAAGGCATTTGGAAAATCGCTTAAGGCCAAAGACCTGAAAGGCGACGACGCGATTGTGGCCCGAATTGCTAGATTCGAAGGTGTAGGCCGATTCGACCATGGCCGTCCAGCCGATTATCTGTTGCGGGAGCGGATCTCGGTGTTGCCAAAGCTGAGCGAAGAGACATTGGGACGCTTCGAGAATTTGTTCAAGCGTATCAATATAACTCTTGGGGAGTAGTATGACTAACTCACACTACAATTTTATTATTTCCGATGCGAGTTTGAGTCATACTCATGATCATTTTCGAATTGTTTTGAATGGCTCCAACACTTTTTCGGTTTTGAATAATTAGGGAGTTAAAAAATGGGAATTGATCTCATTATGATGCTGGGTTCAGGTATACTTACAACTATCGCTGGCCTAATAGCTACAATGATATTTCGTAAAAGAATTGAACAAGAAAATATTCAAAAGAAAAATATTGAATTCATAGCAGAAGCGGTTAGTGCAAAAGCATCTGAAGCTCGCTCTAATGTTATTGCAGCACTAGCTTCTAAACTTCCTGAAGGGAGAACACTAAAAGAAATCGAGCAACTTCTTCAAAGTAGTATAAATATCGGAGGGGATCTCATAATAACTCAAGCTGATAGCGAGGAAGGAAATTTTATACAGGATTTGGTTAATAGCTATCATCAACAAGCTCTCTCGCAAGCAAAGGTGCAATTTTGGTTTAGTGTTTTTGCTGCAACAATAGGGTTTATATTTATTCTTTATTCATCTTCATCAATTACAGTTCAATATCCTTCAAGTTTCATAAAGATTATGCCTGGTGTAATCATTGATGCAGTTGCCTTACTGTTCTTTCGTCAGGCTGAACAAACGAGAGAAAGAGCAACAGCTTTATATGACAGACTGAGATCTGATAATCAGATGCTTAAATCTCAATCTTTAGTAGAAAGCATCGAGGATATTCAAATACGCAGTGCAGTGAAAGCCCAAATCGCTCTGCATATGGCAGGCTTACGCCCAAAAGAAATAGACCTGCCGACTTTCATGAGTCCAAATGGCTCTGAGAAGCATATAAGCTCCTGATTAGAGCTTTAACCTTCACAAATCACCTGCATTCCCCAAATCACTCCCCCAACCTCGCCAGCCACCCGGCCAGAAACCTCGGCTTGCCAAGCCGCACGTACCGATCCGCCGCCAGATACTTCACCGCCATCAGCAAGGCGTCCTGGTGACGCCAGGAGTTGGCGTATCCTGCGGTTTGCGGCCCCATGGCACCGTCCGCCGGTGTGCGGAGGCCAAGCAGGGTCAAGGCCCCTTGGAGAAACCTCACCGCGTTTCCGGTCCCGCAGTTTACGCCAAGGTCGAAGAGCTTGGCGGCGAGCTCGTCGTTTTTCAGCCGGTCGAACCGTGGGGCCTTCCAGTAATCGCGGTAATAGATTTCGGCGGCCCGCTCACGCGTGAGCGCCTTGATGTCTTCTTTCGGATAGGCCCGCTTGCTGATTCCGAACTGGGTTTCCCCTCCCGGATCCGTCGGATCGTTCACGTACCCACCCTCGTGTTCCAGGGTCTTGTCCAGAACCTTCAAAAACCACGAGTCAAGCTTGCTGTCCATACCCCCCTACCTTTCATATTGTCCGCGCAGAAACGCCACATCTTCCGCCACTTGGTCCAGCTTCTTGCCCTGGTCCTGCTGGGTCTTTTCCATGCGCTCGATTATCGCGTCACCCTTGGCCAAGCGCTCCTGATGCTTCCTTACCGTCTTCTGGCATTCCGAGTCCTGGCATTTGTCGCCGCTCGCCGGGCCGAATTTCAGCACCCCGGCCTTGTGCAAAATCCCGCCCGCGCCGACCACCACGGCCACCGTAACGCTCAAAACCTGCACCACCGCCTGATCCACTTGGCCGTCCCTCCGCTCGATCTCAGCCTCAGTTTACGCACCACACCCAGGCCCCGCCCGTCTGCGGCCTGTACTCGTCAATCCCGATGTCCCAGGCCGCGCCATAGGGCCTCACGTCGCCTTCAAAATCGTCCGTGAAGGTCCCGGAAAGGCTCGTCCCCTGGTCAATGGCCAAGGCCGCTGTCGATTTGAGCCGGAAATCCCCGCCCGCCGCGTCCACGAAACCGTTGAACCCGTCGGCGTTGCGGATGGAGGTAACCCAGGACGGGCCGTTGCCCCAGGTCTCGCCCGAATTGTCGTCAAAGATGCAGTTTGTGGCCGTCCCGGTTCCGGCCACGGTGCCCCAATAGCCGTTGGCCCACTTGTAAATTACCGAATTGTTGAGCGAAAGCCCGCCCGTGGTGGACGTGACGATGGCGTACAGGCTGTCCGTGCCAAGGCTGCCCCGGAAAACCGTGTTGGTGACTGATGCCGTGGCCCCGCCGTAAAGCTGCATTCCCACGCACCCGGCGGAGTTGGCGTTCACCAGCGGGCCGATCACGCACCCGGCGACCCTTATGTTCTGGCAGCCGCTGAAAAAAAGCGCCTTCACGACCACGTCGTCGTTCACGTGAAGCCGCACGGTCAAGTCGTAAAGGCCGAAATTGCTTTCCGTGGCGTCCCAGATCACGCCCGCCTGGGTGTCCTGGCTGGCGGCGCTGTCGATCACAACACGGCGCTCGAACCCAGGCGCGGCGCGTATCACGCGGAAATAGCTGGAATTTACGGTGGCGATGCCGATGGCCACGGTCTGGTCGTAGGACACCTCGTCCGGGTAGCAGGTGAGGACCTCGCCCCGGCTGTTTCCGGCGCAGTTCACGTCCGTGTCGTTTTCCCAGGCTTGGAGCGACGTGTAATTACGGCCCGCACCGGCTGAACCGAAGGTGCTCTCGTTGTAGGCCAGCGGCAGGGGGCGGCTGGACGCCGGATACACCGGCCCCGAAAGAACCAGCAGAACGGCCAAAAGCCTGAAAATCAGGCGCGCCCGTTTCATTTGATTTCCTCCAACGCGGGCGCGGACTTGGCCTCAAGATCGGCGGCCACTGCCGCTTTCGCCTCGGTAGGCGTCACGGCAAGGGACGTGGCCCTGTCGCCGATCACAACCCTGCCGTCAACCTCGGAAGCCGTGAACCTCTTTTTCCGCACCAAAGCGCCCTCTTCGTCCGTCACCGGGGCAAGCAGGGCGTCGCGTTCGGCCCTTGTCGCCGAAATTCTGACCACCTTGTGATGAAGCAAGTCCCTGTCCCCGAAAGCGTGGCCGCATGGGAAGCAGTCCACGATGTCGCCCTCCACGGCCTTCCAGGGCCGCTCCGGGTCTTCCGGCCATGTGGAGACGAGGCAGTCCCAGCAGAGGTCCTCACCGGCCCGCGCCAACAATGCAGAAACAGAGGAAAAAGCAGCAACGAGAATGAAGACGGCAGAAATTTTCGTTACCTTATTCATAAGGCTCCCGCGATAAGGCCCGGATCAATTTCCTGATGCCACGAAATTGATCCGGGCGTTTAAGGCAAAAAATTCAACGTAATCCACAGCCCCTTGGACGCAGTTGAATGAATCCGCGTCACGTTCACGCTTACGATGTCGCCGGCGGTCACGCGCTCGTTTGCCTCGGTAAGGGTTCCGTGCCAGCGGGTGTAGCCCGTGGCCACGGTGGCCGAATACATGGTTGCATCGCTCGCTCCGGTGCGCCGGGTCACGGTAACGTCCAGGGTGCCGGTTCCCAATCCCAGATCGTAAACCCGAAGATCGGCGTCAAGAATCCGCCAGCCGTCCATCCAGCCCGGAACGGTGAAGGCCGCCTTATTGTTGCCCACCGTCGCGGCGGTGGGCGGCCCGTCAATCTGTATGGCGACCGACCGGCTCCGGGCTTGTCCCTTCCAGGCCCCTTGTTCGTTCCAGCCCGCAAGTGCAAGGCCAGCCGAAAAGGCGAGAGCGGCGGCCAAGGCCCAAAAGCCAATGGTGCGCTTCATTTGTTGATCCCCATGCGCAGAAAGATGCCCATCAGGCAGGTCACTCCGGTTTGTAGGGCCTGCCCCAGGCTTGCCTCGCCTGCTGCGTAGGTTCCGGCAGCGGTCACGACTCCGGCAACGGCGGTCCAGAAGGTTTTGGTTTTCCAGATTTTGTTTTGCAGAATTGCGGAAACGTCCATGATTTTTCTCCTTTGATTGTTGGCAAAATTGCCGGTTTGCGTTTTTGACGGGCCTCAATTGGCCAGGATAAAAAGCGTTCCGCCCGTCAGGCTCAAAACCCCGCCGGTTTCCGTCACGATGAAGCGTATCCAGAAGGCGAAGTCAGGCGAGAATTGGGCGTACTTGGGCGCGGCGGATGTGACCCCGTTTAAAATGGACGAGGCACCCACCGGGGTAAACCAGTGGACGTTGTCCGGCGAGACTTCGTAGGTCACTTTTGCGGTGCCGCTCCCGGTGATGGAAAGCGCGACGGCAAAAAGCCCGTGGGAATAGGGGACAGCGCGGGATACGGCGTCGTAGCTCGATCCGGCGGCGCAGACGGTGGTGTAGGACTCGCCGGTCCCCTTGGAGAGGGTCACGGAGTCCTGCATCTTCCAGCCGTTGTCACCGGCAAGGGCAAGGGGCGAAGCGAACAGCAGAAAAATGGGGATTGCGGCGAGACAGAATAGAAGCGTATTTTTGAGGCGGAAATACCCTTGAAATGGCAGAAACCCAAGCATGGCGCGCCCTCCGCGACGAAACGGGAAGAGCCGCCAAAAGAAAACGGCCCTCCCCACGTTCTTCGCGGCGGGGAGGGCCGTTCAACTACGCAGCCACACTACACAATATACAGCGGTCCTGTCAAGCACATATTCAAAATGTACGAAAACAACCCAAATCGTGCCCTAAACACATTTTGCATACGACCGGTTAAGAAATTCGAGAGGAAACGACACGAAAGCCTAAGGGGCCTGTCGTGTTGTTATGAGAGTCCCAGCCGCGATTCGCCGACCGGCAGGTCCCGGCCTCGTGGCGATTCGAGCCACCACGAAGCACGCGGAAACGAGCGGAATTCGGGCCTTCTGGATCAACATTTGGCGATTTATCATAATAATAAGTGCTTTCATACCAATCCTTACACCATTCCCAAACATTGCCATGCATATCATAGAGTCCCCATTCGTTGGCCTTCTTTTTACCGACCTGATGGGTTACACCGCCGGAATTTTTATTATACCAGGCATATTCAGCCAATCCGTCATCCGAATCCCCGAAACAATACTTGGTTGTGCTTCCCGCCCGGCAGGCATATTCCCATTGGGCCTCGGTGGGCAGGGTGAATCTTCTCCCTGCTTCCTTGGAAAGCTTTTCGCAGAAAACCATGGCATCTTCCCAACTCACATTTTCAACCGGACGGTTCTTGTCTTCGAAGTTTGAGTGTAAGTATGAGGGTGTCTTGCCCGTCAATGCCTCGTATTGCTCCTGTGTCACCTGGGTAGCGTTCATTTCAAAGGCGCTTAAAGTAACCTCGTGGGGCGGGTTGTTGTTGTCCAAGCCATCGCCCATCGTAAATGTCCCGGCGTGGATTGAAACCATGTTTGATTCTATTTCAGCGATGACCTGGGCCAGCTCCCTTTTCGGCCAAGCGAACTCATTTTCAGGCTGCTTGTGCATCTCGCCTTTATCGGGCAGCCTGTCATCCGGCTTTTCATCTTTTAGAATTTCAGTCAGTTCCTCCCGGTAATTCTTGTCCTCAAGCCATCTGATCCCTGCTTCAGTTATCAGAATGCTGCATAAATGCTCATCTTTTTCTATTTTCTGCAATTTGAAGTCCATAGTTGTTGCTTCTTCGCATATTATTTTTTCCCTAAGCGTGGCGCATCGTAAATTATGGCTTGATGAGTTCTTAACATCATCAAGTTTAAAAGCATTCGCCAATTGCTGGCCGATTGTTGTTTCGTCGTCTTTCTTGGGCTGATAATCCAGGTCAGACCGGAAGGAATCGTATTTTTTTTCTCCAAGCACTTCATTTATCAGCATTGCGAAAAGATCAAATTTGTCTTTATTTTCAGCCTTCCGAATCCGGTACTTTACGATGAGTCCATTCAGTTTTCTTACAATTTCACGGGGATTATACTTGCCAACTTCGGCTATGAGGGCATAGAGCTTGTCCGGCGAAATGCCGCCAGCCAGAAACACACTCTTTATACCAGCCTCGTCCAGAAGCTTTTCTATGAATTCATTCATCTCCCCTGAATTGCGTTTGGGCACATAGTGACGAACCTGGATAATTTTCCCCAAATATTCCTTGAAATACTCCAAGTACTCGCCCATGCGCTGTTTTAATTCCTGATCGTCCCCGGCAAGGGGGGCAAAATGATATTCCTTGGTGTACTTGTTTTTTACGAATTCCTCAATAATCTCCGGGTATATTCCAAGTACGAAAGCGAAGCCGGGCTGATGCAGCACCAGTTTTATGCTTTCCAAAAGGCGCACGGCCTGTTCGGGAAAGCAGCGGTCAAGGTCATCAATAAATACAACTATCTTGGGCTTGTTGATATTTTCGTCGCAAGCCAGTCGGCTCAGCTTGTCGAAGGCGTCGAAATAGAGGCTACGGTCAATCAGTGAGTTCTGGGTAGGAATGTCTTTGTTAAGTTCCTTATAACGCTCGATCATGTCTTTTACTGAGGCATTTATCTTGACCTCGCTTATCCCCGGTATTCCAAGCTTGCCTTTCATGGAAAGCCCGAAGAGAATCGAACGGAGTGCGTTGTGGACCTTTTCACCGCCGTCCTTCAATATTTCCAAGCCTTTTTTAGCGGCTTCGAAAACATTGTCAGCTATGCCAAGCTCATCTCTCTGTTTTCCGTCCCGTGAAGAAATATACTCCCAAAACTTCTCTTTATTGGCAATATCGCGGGCTATGGTTGAAAGAAGCGGGATAATGAGGTGCTCCTCGCGTTCGTATTGCCAGGCGTTGAACCAGACAGGCACTGCTGTGTTTTCGAGCAAGCCTTCGACATTTATAACATTCATCATAAGGCGCATGAGGGAGGTTTTTCCCGAACCCCAATTTCCGAAAATACCTATGGTTATGGGGTCAGGCGTATATAGCGCGGCCTTGGCTAAAACTTCGGCTGTTGCAGCGAAACTTAAATCGTCTTTGCGTGCGGTCTCGTTAACCGGTTGATCGCTTATAAGGACGTGGTTCTTCTTCGGGCTCGACCCTGCTTGGCTCATGCGGTATCTCCGAAAAAATTACAGGGATGGCAATCTGGCAAGACAATCTCAACGCTTATGGTATATTGAGGGCATACTTCGGAATTGGCATGACGTCAAGTACGTATGCCTTAACCGAAAACATGGAAATTTTTTCCATACCAAAATTTGTTGAGGCGTATGGCTTCGGGCCTTCGCCTTCTCAAGCCGCCTCGGCAACCTTTGCCGCCTTAGCGTCCCTAAGCACCTTCGCTTTCGCCTTTTTCCTGGCCCTTTCAATCACCTTTTTAAAAGCTCTGGCTTTCTTTTCATCCGTCAATCCCGCCCAGCCCGGCGTTTCAACGTAGCGTTTTAGGCGCGGCTCCGCGATGCGGGCGGACTCTTCCACGTAGGCGCGGTATTGGGCGTTGGTCATAGTCATGGGGATTCCGCCCTTGGCGTAGTTTCGGCCCGGAGGCCCCATGGTGAAGGCCCCGGAGTCCGTAAGGCGCTTCATTTCATTAAGCACGGCCTTGTTTTCGGTGCGCACGGCCAGCGTCTCCGGCGCGGCGAAGGCCCTTTGTATGTGGATACCGCCCGCCTGCAAAAGGGCCGTCAAGCCGTCCTCCTCGCCACGCAGTTTCTGCAACAGGGCCTGCGCCTGTATGGGCTGCATGGATAGCGCCACGTTGGCCACCGTCGCCGGAAGCCTGTTCCAGAACCCTTCCACTGGCTGATGATAGCTCTTGCCCACGGTTTTTCCGGTTGCCAAAAACTGCCCGGCCCCGGTGAAGGGCCGCCCGGCGTAATCCCGGCCCGTGGCGAATGACCCCGCAATCTTGACCACCGGCGCGCCCTTATTAATGATGAGCCGGTCCAGGTCAATGATCTTCAATGGGTCCAGAAAATGCCCGGCAACAGAGAAAACTTTGCGTTCGCCGTCGTCAAGGTCCTGACCAAGCCATCCGTAAATCTTCGTAACGTCCACCCCGGCCCAGCGGAACCGCTTGAAATTTATCCAGTTATCCGTCTGCTCCTTCCAGAACTCCCAGGTGTCCTCCCAACCGTTTATCAGCATCTGTAAAAGCATGGTGGTCGCCACCGAGCGCACAATCACCTTGGTGAAAAACTGCCGGTAACGCGCGGGCATACCGGGCGGGGGCGCAATGTCGCCGATTGCCCGGCTGATCTTTTCGTTTACGCCCGGCACAAGGCCCGTAACCATGCGAAAATTCGATTCCGTCCAATCCGGGGCCAGGAGCAGCAGCCGCGCCGCTTTCTGCAAGGTCGGATTCCTGCCCATGCGCCCCAGGTGCAGGCCGCCGAAGTCCTCGTTGATAAGGCGCGCCGCGATCTCGGCGACCTTGTCCGCGTCCGGGCGCGGTCCCTTGCCTTTAAGGTGCGCGTCGTGCCGCTCCTGCAAAAGGTGAGCGTACTCGTGGATGAACGCCTCGGCCTTGAGCCCCGCGAAAAAGCGCCCGAAAAGCGAGGTCTCGAAATTCTCCCGGCCCCGCCTGATGCCCCGGATAACCTTCACCGCCCGCTCAAACCCGGCTGATTCCGCAAGGCTTTCCACGATGCCCGGCATGGAGCTCAGGGCACTCTCGTTCCAGTCCGCAACCTCACCAAGGGTGAGTCCGTTTTTGACGCCCAGCGTGATAAGCGGATGATTGTCCATAATCTTCTGGAACCCGGCCTTGTAGGCCGAAACCGGGTTGACGCCAGCGCTCTTGTAAACCCGGCCAGTCATGGGGTCCTTTATTTTGCGGCCCGCGGTCCAGCCGTGATTCACCGCAAGCGCCCAGCTTCGCGTTCCCGCCATGTGATGGAAAAAGCTCGACAAAAGTATCCAGCTTTTGAGGGACGCATTGAACCGCGCAAGCCACGAGGCCCCCGGAGTCTGCCGGAAAAGGGCGTCAATGGCCGTCATCTTGTTAATCATGTCGGCCAGCTCGACAGGCGCGTAAAGGTGCCGTTTTTCCCACATGTCGGCCACATCGTGGGCTGGCCTGTGCTGGATGAAAGCCCGGTCCCAACCCTTTTGCGCCGCGAATTCCTTTGCGTCCTCTTCGGTGTCGAAAATCCGGTAAGCCCGTTCGTTGCCCGCAAACTTAAACAGCGCCCATTTCTCCGGCACATGCCTCACCGGAGCCACAAAGAACGACCGCGTGCCGTAAGTGTCTACCATAAGGGCCGATGCGTCGTCAGGCCCGGCCCCGGCGCTTGCGGACTGCCCCGTCCATTCCCAGACCGAAAAGCCCGGCGCTTCCAGCTTCGCGTATCCGGGCCGGTTCGAGTCAGTGTCGAAAAACCGCCGCCCGTTCGCGTCGCGGGTTTCGTAGCCGTTTTTCAGAAAATCCTTGTGCGCCAAAATGGTTTCAAGCTCTTCGGCGTAGGTCCCCCAACTGTTGGTGAGGCCCTTTACGCCAAGCTCGTACCCGGCCTCCCATCCGTCCAGAATTGAATCCAGGCTCCGCTTTTTGGCGGCGGTGGTGGAAACCCTGAACCCGTAGCCGCTCCCTGCGCCCGAAAATTCGGCCTTGCGTTTTTCCGGGAAGCTCCATATCCGGCGCACGTAGTCGTCGGCAAAGCTCTGGATGACCTTGTTGGCCTTGGCCACGTTAAATGCGTTGTCGAAGCGCGCGCCGATCTCGTCCGCCAGGGCCTTTTCGGCGTCCGTCAGATTTTCCACCCGGTCCAGGATCGCCAAGTGGTCCTTGATTTTCAGCTTCTGCTTTCGTGATGCAAGCGGGCTCATCATCTGCTTTTTTGCCCAGGCACGGTGCTTTTTGATCCTGCCTGTCTCGCCCTTCACGTCCCGCCAGACCATGAGCGCCAAGTCCAGAAGATCGCTGTCCGCGCTACGCTTCCATTCATCGAACCCGATCACCTTCTTGCCGAGGAACTTCCTGCTTCCCGCAAGCTGCTGAAGGCGCTTCTGAAGCCTCAGCACGTCCGTTCGGGCCTGCTGAACGCCCACGTCCTTCTGCTCAAAAAGCCTGTTGGCATAGCTGCGGTTCTGCTCAAGGTCCCGCGTCAAGGAAGGGCCTGTCACTTTTCCGGTTGAAAACTCGGCCCATCCGCCGCCGGTAGCGGGTTTGACAAAATCTAAAATATCCGTTATTTTTATCTTGAGGCTGGATGCAGGCTGGTTGCCAGGAAGTTGTTGGTCCCCGCGCCAGGCGACCCCATCCAGCCTCTGTTTTTGAAACACGCTGTGATCGTAAAATTTCCTGCCAACTTGTGTTTCTCTGATTACGAGTTTAACCGCGTAACCTTCCCCGGCAATATCCACCGCACCCAACAACGTATGAATTGCCTTAATATTTCTGTCGCTATGCCTGTGAGTTGTTGTTCGCGCCAAGACTGCGGTTTCCAAAAGCCTGGGTATTGCAGCAATGGACTTCAACTGTTGTAGGGGCATCCATGCGTGAGAGGTCGTGTGCTTGACCCCAGACCACAACCCGGTTATCTCCCATGACGTGTCTTTATTCACCACGGATTCAGGAAAATTATGTTTAGCGTATTTCCTTGCATCATCAGCCCTCAATTCGCCCGAATGAGAAATTTCTTCCCCGCTTATCAGCACCACTTCCATATCAGGCTTTTTGGCGGCTTCCTCCTGCGAAAGCTCATACAGCTTGTCGGTGTCGTAAGCGGCGCTTATGGCCGCCTCAACAACGCTTGGCCTTCTTGCCTGAATACGCCCCCGCTCCAAATCCCGCACTACCCTTAAGCCGGTCTTTGTAACCAAGTTCACCAGGGCGTCCGCCCAATCGGCCAGCCGTTGAAGCACCTGCCCAACAAGGGTCTTGCGGTCGAAGTCGCGTTTTGCAAGCGCCCATTCCACGTAGCGCGCCCGGTCCTCTTTGCCGCCAAGGAGCTTTTCGTCCTTGCCCTTTGCTTCATCAAAGGCGCTCTTGAAAGGCAGCTTACCGGCCTTGTGGAGCCCCTTTACGGCGTCACTTAACGCCTCGATCTCATCGTCGGTGAAAAATCCCAAATCCTCAAGCCCGTGCGTCGCCTCATGCGCGAAAGTCCACCTGTCACCGGCCTTGCGGCTTATGGTGATCCGCCCGTTTGCGTAGCGGCCTTTTACCACCTCGCCCGTTTCAAGCTTCCTGCCACGGCTGGCCTTGAATGTCACCGAGTCCGCGCCGATTTCGTCCACGGCCTCAACCAGAAAGCCCACACCGTCAAGGTTCTTAACGAACACCGCCCCGTCCGGGCTCCTATCCACGCTCCACCCGGCATGTTCCGGGAAAAACCCCTGCACTTCCTGGATGTTCACATCCGACCAGGGCGCGAACTCATCACAGTCAAAGGCCCCGGTCAGGTCCTCAGTGGAGAACTCCGCGACCGGCAAGGGGCTTGCAATCCCAACCGCAACAGCCGCTTCCGCGTCGTCAGCTCCTTCCGGCTTTTCACCAAGCCCGGCCAAAAGCTCATCGTCGCCCTCGTCGTAATAGGCAACCTCGCCCGACTCCTGGCCATCGCCCGCCACCGGCACATCCAGGGTCACGCTTCTTAGGGCGTTGCGCATCCCGAACATGACCGCATCCATCATTTTCCGGTCCGGCTCAACGTCCGGAGGCGCGTTCTTCCCGGCCTCCTCAAGGGCCGCGTTCACCTCGCCCAGGCGCTTTTCGGCGGCCTCAAGCAGGCCCTTTTCCTCAAAGGGGATTTCGGCGTTTTTCGCGTAATCGGCCTTTTCCCTTTGCAGGTTTTCCAGGCGCTTTTGAAGCCTCCTGTCCTTGCCGAAAACCGGGGCAGCCTCGCGGCCTTCCACGAATTCCAAGGCCCCCTTGGCCGTGGCATACTGCATCCCGTCCCTGGTGTAAGCCTTTTCAACTCCAGGTATCCCGCTAAAAACCACCGTTGCCTTGCCCAGGTTGTTCACCCCGGCTATGGTTTTTTGCTCGTTACCGTCCTTGTCCGTGAACGTTGGAAGGAAGAGGGCGTCAACCTTGATCTCGAAAAGGCTCCCTATGCGGAACGCCGCCGTTTCGCCCGCAAAGCTGTGTTTCTCCCGCAGGGCCTTTAGTTGGTCTGAATACTGGCTCCTGGTTTCCTCTTTTTGGGAGTCGAGAATTTTCTTCTCAAGAACCGCTTCCTGGAACTTGAAATCGTCAAAATCCCTTTTGGTGTAGTTCTTGAAATGCTCCAAAGCCTTTTTGCGGTTCTCCGCGTGGAACTTGGCCGCCAAATCCAAAAATTCCTTGCGGCCAAGCTCCCGGCCATCAAAGGTAATGGTTTTGGCCTTTATGTCGCCTTTTTCATCCTGCCCGAAAACCTCAGCGTAGGCATTTTCCGCCGTCACGGCCCTTTCTATTTTGGGAGCCGCTTCCTCAATCTCCCGCCTTGTCTGGGCCAGCATCCGGGCCGCCTTTGAAACGCCCATCTCCCAAAGGGACTTTTTAACCTTAAGATCGTTCACCTTATGGGCAAGGTCGTGCTGCTCCCATAAAAGGGGGTTGCCCGCAGCAGCCGCGCTCATCTCCGAAAAGCTCAACTGTTCCGAGCTTACCGGCTCGGTCATGGTGCGGCTCCATTCCTCGGACCCCAGAATCTTGTCTATGAAGCGCTGCTTTTTCTCCAATATCTTGTAGAAGACCGAATCAAGGGACCGGTCCACAACGTAATTGGTGATCCTCACGATCTTGTTCATGTTGCCATGGCGCACCAGCCGCCCGTTGCGCTGCTCGAAAAGCATGGGGGTGTAGTTCACGTCAACGTGATGAACCCGCACAAGCCTGTCCTGGATGTTGACTCCCACCCCCAACGATTCGCTGTGGCCGATTATGACCCTGGCCTCGCCGCTTCTGATCTTGTCGAACATCTCATTGGCGGCCTTGTCGGTCTTGGCCTCGCTCCGAAGCAAAATCTCGTGCCTCGGCACACCTTTTTGAACAAGCAGATTCCGTATTTCATCATAGGCGTTAAAATATCCCGGCGTGCCTTCACCCGACTGATAAACGTCCAGAAAAACCGCCTGGGACAATCGGTCCTTTTCGGTTTTTTTCCAGGTATCAAAAATCTCGTCCGCTACGTGAAAAAGCTTTCCCTCCTTCACGTCCGCGAACCCCACCGGGTCCACCAGCCGCAAATCAATGGCCGCCTTGCGCGCCAGGGTGTTTATCACCACCGGCACCGCCGAAGAATCCCGCTTGTCCTGGCCGGAAAGTTTTTCCCACGACTGCATCACCCGGCGCAAACCCGCGATGAACATGCCAAGCCTGTCAGAACGGGGAATGACTTTAACTTCCGGCTTGCCGCCCTCGATCTGCGGCAGGTCAAGGTCCGCGTTGGCCGTGAGCATTATGTCGGTTCCGGCCTTGAACATGGCCATCAATTCCGGCATGTTGGTGTAGTCGTTGAACCGATCCACCCGCTTGATCTGGCCTGTGGCCGTTTCCTCAAGGTCGCTTGTGGTGTCGCAGAACGCGGCGGCAAAGGCGTCAAAGCTCCGGGCGTGATACTGCGCCAGAACGTCCGGGCGCACGTAGCGCATCATGGTCCAAAGCTCGGCTATGGTGTTCGAGATTGGCGTTCCGGTCGCCAGCACCACGTTCTTGCCGCCGGTTTTGCCCTGCACCCACCGGGATTTCAGAAGCAACGTGTCGCCCCGCTGTGAGCTTGACTTATCAATGCCCTTGATTCGGGGCATCCGGGTGAAAAACTCGCCGCGTTTGAAGGCGTGAGCCTCGTCAATCAAAAGCGCGTCAATGCCCAAATCCTCAAAATTGAGGATTCCCGGCGCAACCTCGCGGGCCATGAGCTTTGCCAGCTTTTTCTTGTAGCCGTTAAGTATCCCTTCAAGCTCCTTTACGGACGGGGCCTTTTTCCCGGCGCGTTCGCGCTCCGCAATTACGGCGTTTTCGGCCTCGTCAATCCGGGCCTCCATCATCGCCTTGTACCGCTCCTTGGAGTCCGGTATGGCCTTGAACCAGTCATGGGGAACCACTATGGCGTCCCAATCGCCCGTTGCGATCTGGGACAAAACCCTTTGCCTGCCCTTGCCGCGCTGGGTGTCGTCGGGGATAAGGAGCTTCGCCTGGGGGTAAAGCTGCGCAAAGGCGCTTGCGTACTGGCCCACGGTGGAGCCCTGCACCACTATAAGGGGCTTTCGGGCGGTGCCAAGCCGCCGCATTTCCATGGCAAGGGTCACAAATATATTGGTCTTGCCGGTGCCGACCCCGTAGGCCAGGAGCACCGATTCCTTCAAGGCCCGGCTGACGGCGCGCTTTTGAAGGTCGCGCAACTTCACATCATGGCTGGCCCCCGGATAGTGCTCGATTGCCGGAGCCGCAACCTTCTTGGTTACGAAGCGGTTGATCTTGTCGTTATATTGGGCGGCCACGTTCGGCCCCCATTTTTCATGACCGGCGATCCAGGCGTTGAAGGCTTTCACAAGCTCCTTCTGCTTGGCAACCGCCCCTTCGGTGGCCTTCTTGTTCAGCATCTGCCGCACGCGCTCTTTGCCCGAATCGTCCGTATATGGAACAGGGTCATGGCAGACCGGACGCTGCTGATTAAGCGACATCCGCAAAAAATCATCCGCCGAAAGCGAGCCGCCGCTCCACGTAAATTCCCAGGAATCGCTTTTTACCTGATCCCCGCCAAAGCCCTTGGTAAGAACGTGGGTCACGCGCTCATCATTCACGCTCCCCAGGCGACTCACAGAAACGTCATCGAGGCCCAAAACCTCGGAGCCGAAGTCCGTGTAAACATCCGTGTCAATCCATGTCGCGCCCGGCCTCACCGCTATCTGGCCTATGGTAAGGTCAACGGGCAGAACCCTTTCAAGCGCCCGCGCGTTCTTCTCGTACCTGGTTACGTCCCTGGCGAGCTCGCGGACCTGCTCGAACTTGGTCTTTACGTCGCCTGAAAGATACTCCGACGCCGACACCCATCCGTTGGTGGCCGGATCGTGAAAGACATCCGGGCTTTCCCAGAAAAGGCTTTCAACCTCGTCCCTGGTTTTCCCCATCACCTCGGCAACGTAAGCGGTGTCAAGCTCGCCGGTCATGGCGTAAGAAACCGTCACGGCGTCCCCCACGCTTTCCACGTTCTGGGGCGTCCTGGTGGGGAACATGGTGCGGCGCGCAAGGCATTCGGAAGGCGCGTACTCCACAACGTCCTTGAATATTTTGTCCCCGTTGGCAGCGCGCGCCTCCTCCTTGTGAACCCGCGCCGTTTCAAGGGCCGCAACTGAAACATATTCGGTGTCAATCTTACGAAGAAATGATCCCCCCTCGTGAAGGCGCTTGTGGTCCCGCACAAAGGCGTCGTAGTGGGTTTTGAGCGCCTTCCGGGCGCTTTCAACGGCGGCGTCCGGTGCGTCCGGGTCCAGTTGCAGGCGTATGTAGTCCTTGAAGGCCCGCTTTATGGCCATGTACTTTCGGGCCTTGTCGCGGGCCTGCTTTGCGCCGTCCTCTTTGTCGGAGAAAATTTCGGCTTCCCGCAAGGTCCCCTTTTTCTCGTCACCCCGCGTTATGGTCGGCTCCGCGTATTCGCCCTTCACAACGGTGTAAAACCTGCCGTCAACCTCGACAAGGCTTCCTTCCTGGTCGCCGGGCGAGGCCGGGCGGTGGTTCACGATCCCGCCCTTAACGGGTGCTGCGGCTTGCTCCATTATGCCGGGCGCGAAATTCCCCACGGCCCGCGCAAGCTGCTCCGCAAAAGGAGCGTCCTCCTTGGGGAAGACCGTGTATTCCTTTTCGTCCGCCTGCCTCGCGTGCATCTTGCCGCGCATGGAATGGGTCCCCAGAACCATCTCCGGGTGTTCGGCGAAATACTTGTTAATGGTGGCGGTGTTGCCCTCATCTATGATGTCGATTTCAATGGTTTCGAGGAACGACGGGTTGTCCACGGCGGCCAATTGGTCCCCGCGTTTTTGGAACACCAATATGTCCGTCACAACCTCGGTTCCGGCATTTGCCGCAAAGGCCGTGTTGGGAAGCCGCACACCGCCCACGAACGCGGCCCGCTGGTGCAAAAACTCCCGCACGCTCATGTTGCTTTTGGCGTTCGCGGTCCAGGCGCTTGTAATGGCGATAACAAGCCCGCCCGGCCTCACCGCGTCCAGGGATTTGCCGAAGAAATAGTTGTGCAGGCTCCATCCGCCGTAAGCGGGCCGGGAGGCGTCGTAAACGCTGCTTTTTTGCGCAAAGGGAACATTTGTGATTACAAGATCGAAGCCGTTCATGCGCCGGGCTTCTTCAAAGGGCGCGACCTGAACGTCGGATGCTGGATAGAGGGCCGAAAGCACGGCCCCGGTGAGGCCCATGCCTTCTGGCCAGGGTCCACATGGCCCCTATGACTTCATATAGGTGTTGAATATCAACTCCACGTACTCTTTTCTTGCGGGAAACACATACCGATGATATTAAAATACTTCCGGTTTCCATAAAATCGCCTTGGATTCGATTGTTCCGTTTTGGCCTACGAATCAGCATGGGGGTACGCGATGTCAGATTGGATTTTTGCACGTCTTGAAAAAATGCTTCTTTGGCAACGCTTTGAAAAAACTGCGACACCGGAACAATTGGTAAATGTTAAAGAACTTATCCTTTCCGCAGCACCTATGCTGGATTTAGTCAGGGACACCTTTCCCACCTACACCCTCCATAATCATGTACACGCGGAAAACGTGGTTTCCATAATGGGTGATCTTCTGGGTGAAGCCCTGGAACGAATCACTGCACTTGAAGCCGCCATGCTGGTCCTTTCTGCGTATTTTCACGATATCGGCATGGTGTTCAAAGAAACGGAAGTAAACAATCTTCGCAATGAAGCAGGCTTTAATGAATTTCTTGAAAAGCACCCCGACCAATACGTCAAAGCAGCAAAGGCCGCAGACATTCCCCTTGATGTGGCCGAAAATTATTGCAGGTGGATACATGCCGATAGGGTGAAAGTATATCTTGATGAAATTGAAAAAACTAGCCCCAATCTTCTAAAGTGGGGCTCGCCCTCATTTAAGAATCCCTTGGAAAGTCTCTGCCGCAGTCACAATCTTGCGGTATCGTGTCTAAAAGACAGAACCATGTATCCCATAGATTTTCTATACCAGGCCGATCTTTATTTTTGTTCGATTCTATTGCGTCTTGCTGACATTTTGGACTTCGACAATTCCCGGTCTCCTGAATCTGTTTATCGGTTTTTAAATCTTGAAACGCGGAACGAACCGCGCAAAGCTATGAGTGATATAGAGTGGCGCAAGCATTTGTTCTGTGATGGTTTCAAATTTCCACCAACACCACGTCAGCCCAATTATGAATTAGGCTTTGTTGCAGGGCCAGACAGCCCGGCAGTGGAACATGACGCCCGGCAATTTTTAGACACCATAGAAAAGGAATTGCGCCTTTGCCGTGAAGCACTCAGTTTTTGCTCTGACAAATGGCGAAGCTTTATCCTCCCTGGCAGCATCAACCGCTATAATATTGTAAGCAATGGCTATAAATATGGGGAGCATAGGTTCACCCTTGACCAGGATCAGGTGCTGGACCTTTTCATGGGCGAGAATCTTTACGAAGACCCCTATGTTTTCGTGCGGGAACTCCTGCAAAATGCAATAGATACATCACGGCACAGGGAACATTTCGAAAGATGCCAGGGTAACAAGAATTTTTCCGCCGACCCTATTACTGTGACTGACTGGCAGGATAATGAAGGCCGCCAATGGGTGCGATTTGACGATTACGGAATGGGCATGGATGAGAACATTATCATACGATACCTATTAAAAGTTGGTGTTTCCTATTACCGATCATCAGATTTCGAGGCAGAAAAAATTCGCTATAGCGGAACCAATGATTCCGGGTTCACTCCCATAAGCCGGTTTGGAATAGGCCTGTTATCATGTTTTATGGTGGCTGATCGGCTTGAAATAAGTACTCGCCGCGTAAAAACGGATGGGGGCTCGCCTGCACCAGTGCGCCTGTCGCTTCCTGGTTTGCATGGTTTTTATACTCTCCAGACCGGAAATCACACACCAGCGCCAATGCCATCAAAACAATATAACGAATTTGGCTATCGAGCCAAATTCGGCACTTCAATAGCCTTAAGGATTGATCCGCTTAAAGGAAACATAAATATGAATCTATTAAAACTATTAAATACATACCTACTGTTGAGCCCAATACCAGTGAACTATAATGAAAAACCAGTGAACGATATTCCGCTTTCTTTTATTGAAAAATCGCTAATAGAAAAAATTTTTATCTATACTTTCTCCGAAAATCAGGTGCAGGAAGTCGAAAATGTTCTTGATTTAAAAATCGAAAATGAAATTAAAATTTATATATTCCCATTGGATATAACCAAGCACTCACCAAGACAAGAGTTGAAAGGGCAAGGAATTGTTGGCTACGTTGAGTGCATTGACATAGAACATATGTTGGCAGAAAGAGTTGACGACTATGATGTAAACGGCTATAGTTATGATGTAGAATTAGATATTGGTGAAAATGGTATTGTTTATTTCAAAGCATCATTTATTACAAATGAATTTCTTGAAAAACATTCAACTTTATATGATAAAGAGTATTCAATAAATATTTTAGATTTGAATAATTCAGGTATAAATTTAATCAATTCTCATCTTGCTACTATTAATTCTAAATACTTAAATCGGAATATGGCTTTTCAGATGCTTTCATATAATGGTATTTTCATTTTTGATAATTCAAAATATGATTTGCGACATGGCTCATATAATTCTATAAATTTTAATTGTGATAAATTTTTCAGTAAGGCTTATTTTATATCGTCAATTATATATTTATCTGATTCATTTTTACCAGATATATCTATTTCTCGTGATTATATTAAAAGTTTATCGTGGCCTATGATGATTTCAATGGATTTATCACTTGCTAAAATTGCTAAAGAATATATTAATGAATTATGTCAATTTTTAACTATACATAATTATAATTACAATTTTTTTAAAAATAAAAATATGAATACAGTAAAAATATTACAAGAACAATGCAAGACTTTGCTATCAGAATTTTCTGATGTGCCTTATATTAAAACTTCGAATAGCGTTTTAAGTATAAACGAAATAAATATTGAGTTATTAGCTAATAATCCTATATCAATCGAATCAATTTATAATATATTTTCACCCCATGAAATTATTCAAGCTATTTTAATATATAATAATTTTTTAGTTGAATTTTATATTGAAAATAATTCAGGTAAGTTGTTATTAAAATTCAAAAATCAACCTATTGAAGATGCAAATCTTTCATTTTTTCCTCCATTATTTTTTGTGCCATATATAAATTCGATTAAACTCAGATTTAATAATTTTCCAATAAATTCTAATCATCCATTTTCAGTATGGCTTTTAAAAAGCGCTTCTATACTTAACACAAAGTGTCAATCTCTTCTAAGTATTCTTATGGATGCACTTCAATTTAGTCCATCGCAAATTGAAATTGGAATATCCACTATTAATCGAATATTAGCGACTATCAGAAACCTTAAAATGCCTGAAATAATAATGCCAACAAATTTCAATATTACTGCGGATGATTTTGAGTTTGATATTCCTGATGATTAGAGTTCATTGTTTTAAATTTTATCGTATCATTAGCATACAACGGAATTATAGTACTTAAGTACACTCTGTGGTAAATTTCGTCCTGGTTGTGTGCCTCCTCCATGAAGCTGTCGTACTCGGAAAACCCGTAGACCGTGCCGCCCGAAAGGGCGAACGCACCCACGGCCCCCACCGGGCCGCCGATGACCGCGCCCGCAATCGTTGCAGGCCCCTGGGTGGTGAGGCTCTGGCTGGCGCTGGAAACGCCTTCGGTCACCCACCGGCGAAGGCCGGTTCGTGACTGTTTTGATGTCTGCACAGCCGGGGTGTCATACGAAAAATCCGAAACCCGCTGCACGGCACGGTCCAGCAGCCCTCCTTCCTCCTGCTCGTCGCTTCCTCCCGTCACCGCCTGCAAGGCCCGAAGGCCCGTCTCCACTCCCTTCACCGGCCCTGAAATCACGGCGGCTCCAACGTCTTTGGCAAAGCCGATCTTGCCCGGCCTGTCCGGGGCCGTGTCCTCCATGTTGGCGTCTATAAAGGAGTTGCGCCGCCGCCTCATGGTATCCTGGTCGTATGCCGGGGGGCTGCCCTTGGGGTTTTCCCACTGGTCGAAAAATAGGCCAAGGGATTCGCGTTTTTTCGACGGCTTCTGGGCCTTGTATTCGGGCGAGGCGGTGAACTCGGACAAAGCGCCGGTTTGCCGGTCGTAGTCGGCCTGACTTCCGGGAATCAATTCCTCAAGATAGTCGTCCAGGCTGCTGTTGTAAAAACCGCGCGGCATATCGTTATCCTTTTATCGGTGGGCCTTCGGGTATCATCCCGGCGGGGCGTTTCACCGGCTGCGGGCCGTAATTCAAAATCGCATCCATTGCTTTTTGGATTTCGCCCTCATGGCCGCCTTTCCGGGCCTTGTGGAGATTGCGGCCAAGGGCGACGGCAACGGAGCGCGGAAGTTTTTTGAGGGCCATTTCGGTGCGGGCCTCCTTCTGGCTTCGCTCGTAGCCCTTTTCATCGTCGGGTATGACGTCGGGCTGGTGTCCGGCCTTGCCGGTGGGTTTTGCGGAAGGCGGGGGCGTATCCGCGCCGCGCCCGTAATAGTCGGCGCTCAATTGCTCTGCGGGGATGAATCCAAGCCTGAATTTGTTGTAGCCGCCCTGGTAGCCGCTTCTTTCAACATCGTCCAGGGCTCCCCAGGCTTTTCGGGCGTCGGACTCCCATCCGCTTACGCGCTTTTCTATCGTTCCGTTGAAATAGGGCGATGCCTTGAAAGCGGCCTGCACCGAGGCCGCGCTAAGGGGAGCCGTCCCAGCGCTCGGAAAAAGCGCTTTGAACTGCGCCGCCGCCTTGGGTCCGAACCCGTATTCTTTGATCCAGCCGTCAAGGGTTGCGGATTTCGGATGTTTGCCAGAAGCCGCGCCGCCGCCATCACCGGCAGGCCGCAAACTTGCCCGGTAGGCGTCGTTTTTCCGTGTTTGGGCGGCCTGATAGGAAATCACGTCCATCTGGTCTTTTTTGGACTGCGCCCGTTCCTTTTCGCGCTGTGCGACGGCGCGGGCCTCCTTGGCCCGGTCCCGGACCTCATTCACCACCTCGCCCCATTCTTTGGCGTCCGGCACGTAGTCCAGGTTCGGATATCTTGATCTGATTGCGGCCTGTTCATCCTTGGTAAGCCCGCCTTCCGAAAGCCGCTGCTTCACTGGCTTTCTTGTGCGTCCGTCCTCGATCTGGGCTCCGATTGCCGTTGAAACGTCAATGGCCTCGGCCCGGATAACGAGCTTGCCGGTGTCGCCCTTGTAATGGGCAAGGAACTTTTCCTTTGCTTCGGGCGTAAGCAGACTCGCCCAATACTCCACGGTGCGGGTTTCGCGGTTGCTGCCCGGCAGGTCCCGCAGGCGCTTGACCTCATCACTCACCCGGTTGATGTTGACGTCTATCGTTCCGAGGCTGTCCGGTCCCCAACCGTTGGCCACGGCCTGGGAGCGCAAATCGTAAAGAAGGTCCAGGCGCTTTTGCTCGAAAGGAAGAGGGTCCGCCGCGTAAGCCTTGCGCTTGGCCGTAGCTTCGGCCAGCCTTGCCTTGGCTTTCTGAACCCCAGGAGAAATGTTGTCGGCATTGGAGGAAAGGCGAGGGTCATTGCCGGTGGGGTCATTCGCGCCGGGCAGCGAAAAAGCGGCGGCAATGCTGCGCGGATCGTTGGCCCCCACACCTTGGGAAGCCGGATCATTGCCGCCGGGAGCGCCACCCGGAGCGTTTGCTCCGGGGCTGCGGGCCTCTTCGGACTCGGCGGCAGAAAGCCCGGCAACGGCCTTTGCGTGATCGTCTTCCAGCTTGCGGCCCACGTTGGTCTTGCCCGCCATTATGGCCGCAAGCCTCGGCCCGAATCGCAACATGTCCCGGTTACTTACGAACTGCCGGTCCTTGCCGGTGGGGTTCCTGTACTTCCACCGCTTTGTTTTGGGGTCGAAATCGGCCTGCATGACTTCGGAAAAATCGCCCAAAAAGTCAGTGGCCGCGTGAGCCTGATCCAACGGATCATCACCCCAAAGCCTCCCCGAAAAAGCCTGATTATCCATCTGAAGCTCTGCAAGCTCGGCATCGAGCTTTGGCCGCTGGTACTTGTCGAAAAGGGCGGCCTCGGTTTCGATCTGCGCCTTTTTTAGCCCAAGCTCGGCCCGCTCGTTTTGCGCCCGGCCAAGGCCCGCCACGCCTTGCGTAATGGTATCGGCCAGGGAGGCATAAGCCCGGCCCACGTCCCAATCAGCCATTTTAAGCCCTTCCTAAGCGCCTGCCCAAAAACGCGAACTGCTGTGTTGCGCTTCAAAGCCAATTCCGCCACGTACCTTCAGTACGCTTGCTCATTGGCTTCTCGCGCGCCTTGCATTTCATCGTTTTTATCCAGGCTGCGTATCCGAATTATTGAACGTGCCATTAGAGCGCCGACCGCACCTGATCCAAAAGCGAAGTATTGGAAGCCGCCGCGTCGCCATTGCCGTTCATTTTGCCCACCAAGGCCGAAAACTGCGCATCGACGTCGGTGTAGTTGGTGCGGGGAAGTGACACGCCGAAAACTGTGTTGAAATAGGTTTTGGGCTCAACCGCCGTTGGGTTTGCGTCCCAAAAGGACGTGGCTTGCGCGTTCGCGGGCTTGTAGCTCGTGGACTTGTTCCAGTCCGGGCTTCCGTTCCTGCCTCCGGTCATGCCGAACATGTCCCGCACGTCGTTCGTGGCCAATCCAAGCTGCTTGCCTATGGCTTTGCCTTCCTCGATGTAGGAAGTAAAATCAGTGGGCAGGCTGTCGTAGTCAAAAAAGGTGTAGTCGCCCTTGTTGGTGGTGCCGGTCTTACGGTTGGCCGAATACACCGAGTTGTAATCCGGCGCGTCCGGGACTTCATACCCAAGCTCCCTGGCCTTGGCCCATCCGTTTTGAGCGGTTGACCAGTCCTCCTTTAAAACATCGCTTCGATACGCCTTGTCCCAGGGCGAGTCGTCGTTGCCGAAAAGGGCGTCATTCACAACGTCCATGCCGGTCTGGACCGGGTTTGCAAGCAGATTCCCGGCACCATAAGCAAGCGCCCCGGCAATCCCGGTTGTACCCAAGACGCCAAGGGCCGACGCTGGCATACCAAAGGCCGTTGCTGGAACAGCAGATGCGATGCTTGGAGCAGCAGCGGCAATCACGGGTTCAGCCACTGCGTGGGTGGGCGCTATAAGCGCCTCAGCAGCCGCAGGGACAGCGGCGGTGACGGGGGCGGTTGCGGTTGCGGCCCATTTGGCGGCGAGCGAAGGAAAGATTTTCGCCAGGACAGCCTTGCCAGCGCCGATCAATGGAGTTGTAAGCCCCAACTGGTGAGCGCCCAAAACGCCGGAGACGCCAAGGCCAAGCTGGCCTATGGTTTCCTGGTTTGAGGCGCTCTCACGGTTTGCGGCAAGCTCATCTGCGGCGTTTTGCTTTTCGAGCGCGATCCTCTGCCGTTCAAGCTCAAGTTCCGCCTTGGCCGTGTCATCGGCGGCCTTGTAGGCGTAAAGCTCTCTTAGGGAAGGCGCAGCGGCTTCGATTTCGGCGGCGGCGCTTGGATAGAGCTTTTTCCGGTAAACCGCGCCCATCTGACTCGTGTTAGCCATTGCCCACCCCCACGCCGTAGGAGTTTCCCCGCTTCTTTATGTAATCGCTCAACTCATCCAGTTGATCCTTTGTCCGCCCGTCCTCTCGCAGCCTTGCCAGTCCCATGAGCCCGGAAATTCCCACCTGTGCGGCCCCAAGCCCTGCGGTTTTGCCTGCCTGATCCTCACGAAACGATTTTAAGGCCCCGGCCTCCCAAACCTTGTTTGCAAGGGCCTGTTTTTGAAGGCCAAGCCCTGTTGCGGCGTTTTTCTCCTTGGAGGCCGTGGCGAAATCCTGTGTCATGTTTTTGGCGGCCAGCCCGGCGAGACCCGCGTCAATTCCCGCCGTGCTCACCATGGGCGCGTTCTGAGGAGACTTGGCGATCATCCTTGCAACAGCCCTTTGGTACTGAGGGGTTTTCTTCAGGGCTTCGAGGTATGCGGATTGGGCGCTCATGAGTCCTCCCGTTCAACCTTGTATTCGAGGCCAAGGCCCTCAAGCCAAAGGCCGGGAGCGGAGGCCGAAGTTACAGCCGCAATCCTGAACCGTACGGCCCAACCTTGTGCGTTGATGGAAACCGTCTTGCGGAAAAGCCTTCCAGCGCCCGCGTTGAGTGCAACAGTCCCAAGGCTCGTAAAGGCGTCCCCGCAATCGGGAGCGACCCCCAGGGCCGCGTTTGCGGGCTCGCTCAAAAGATGGCCCCAGAGCCGGAATTTGCTCACAAGCGCCCGGTTCCAGGCACCTGCAAGCAGCAAGTCGCCGGTCTCAAGCTCGCAGGTGATGGCGGTTCCATCCCAGGTTGGGCCGTGTTCCAGGCGCAGAACGTGGCCGTATCGTCTGCCGCCGTAAACGAATCTCACGCCGCCTCTGCTTGAAACCGGCACGGCGCAGACCGGGAAATTGCCTTCTCCGGGGTTTTTGGCGAACCATGCTCGCTTTTTGAGATCGAAAACGGCCCAGAAGTCGGGCTCGGTTGAATCATTAAGGGGTAACAGAAGGTTCAACTCGCCGTGGGCCGAATCGTAGAACATCACGGCGCAGTCCAAATCGTCCGGGTTCACGAAATCCGAGGAATCCTCGTCAAAGAAGCGCTCAAGCCCGCCCAGGGGCGTCAGCACCGCGCCGTCGAAAACAACAGGACCGGAAGCTGAAAGCCAGAAGGCCACGTTCCGGCCCAGGCCCTGGTTGACCTCGAAACCCATCTCGGCGGCGCACAGGGCCTTTGCGGACACGCAGCCGATGGAGCCCGAAACAAGGCGCACCGCGAAATCATCCGGGTTGCTGCCGGTTAAAATGAAGGTTTCGGTTTTTTTGAGGCCAAGCCAGAAGGAGTGAACATCGTTCCCAAAGCGGTTGAACATCTCGATCCCGGCCACAAGGGGCTCGTTGCCACCGAAGTAAAGGGCCTGTTTGCCGCCATCGGAGGAAAGCTCGCCGTTGTTGACTTCGGGAGCAGACGGCGCTGAATAATCCACGCGCCCGCCTTCGCCGCCTTCAGAGTAGCCGCAAAGAAGCAGGCGTCCGCCGTAAGCTGATGGAAAATCGCAGGCTCTTGGAGCTTTCCCGGCAGGGATGCCGAAGCAGGAGTCAATTTTTACGTCCGCCGATAGCGCCGCCGAAAATGCAATCCTGTAGGCGTAGCCGTTCACTCCGAAAAGGCTTGCGGGCGATTCCTCGGTCTCGTTCGGCGGGTTCCAGGCCATGACGCCGCTTTGGCCAAGACTCACCCAATTCATTGAGGCTCCAAGCATTGTTCCGTCGCGGGGCGCTCCAAGGCCCACCCAACCGGCAGGCCCGAGAAAGGAAACCGTGGGCCGCGCTGTGCTTGCGTTGGTGCTGCCCGCGATCATTGAAAACACGAGTCCTGCCATGCGTTCTTCAAAGATCACGGTCACGTACCCGGATGTGGCCAGGGCGGAAAGGTCCGCCGCGATGGGGTAGAGGGCGCTCGATGCCTCGGCCACTTCCAGGGTGTAGTCCTTGTCCGCGCTTCCCGTGTAAACGTGAAAGGCAATGGCCGTGCGGTTCACGCCGTCCCAAACATCGCCCAATTTCTGAAAGGGCGCGTCGAGGGTAAGCCTGCAAATTTCGGCGCTCCCGGCTGAAAGGGAAAACAGGTAGGCATAGAGGAAGAGCCCGCCGAAATTCATGGGCCGAGCCATGCCGCAGGTTGAGGGGAACGATATTGCGCCCCGGTCAACGGAAAACCCGGATGAACCGTCCGTCACGTCCAAGGCCGCCATGGTGTTGCCGTTCCAGGCGGAGACCGCAACCGAGGCCCCGGTTTCGTTGTTGGAAGCGGACAGCAGCGCCCTTGCTCCCTTTATCGGCCTTGTTGAAAAGGCCAGAAAGCTCTTGGAGGGCGTCATGTACTGGTTTACCGGAAGGGTGAAATCGGCTGTCCAGCGGCAGACGCCCTTGCTCCAACGGAATTCGTCAATCCTGCCGTTGACGTAAAGATACGTTGATCCGCCGCCTGCGCCGCGCCCGATTTCGAGCGGTGCCGCAAAGTCAGGTATGTTCACGATCCCGCCCGGCCAGACCGCAAACACCGTTTTGCCGTCCACGAAAAGATACCACTTGCCCGTGCTGTCCCGACAAAAAGCCAGGTGGTACCAGCGCCCGGTGCTGAAACCCTCGGCAAAATGAGCTGTATTGGCGGAAAGATAGGAGCCGTTTCCAATCCAGAAGGTTAGGAAGTTATTGCGCAAAAGAAGTGAAAAGCTGTTCAGCGCATCCACCCGCTGCTCGAAAACAAAGGCCCCGTTCGGGTATGCGCCCGGAAGCACGTTGAAGTTCACCCAAAAATCAATACTGAAAGGGCCGGTCCCCAAATGCCAGTCGGCGGAATCGGCCATTGAAACGTAATCGCCAGCGCCGTCCAGGGCGAGGCTTGACGCGCCGAATTTTTTGTCAACGGTGGTGAGCTTCGCGTTGCCGGAAAACGTCACCGGGTGGGCGGAAGCGGATGAATCCGTTGTGGATGTGGCCCCGTGGGAGCCGTCGAAATGAAGCAAACACTTGGTGTATGCGTCGTTGCCGCCTCCAAGCTGCATTGTGTTGCCGGTGGTTTTCAGATTGTTGTTCACGGCCTCGGTTACATCAAGCACACCGTTTTCACGGTTTTCGTAAGGGAGCGCCGTTATGGTGACAGCGGCCCCGGCGGACTCGGTGACGATAACGTCCTCAAGAACGGCAAGGGTTTTGTTGCCGGTCCCGGAGATTGAAAGCACGGTCACGGTGTTGTTGTTGGACGCGCTCCCGGAAATCGTGATTCGCACACCGGGCCGAAATCCAGCCGCCCAAAAATCCACCGTTGCCGATGCTATTGTGTCGCCGCTTGATGCAAAGCTGATGTCCGATGCGGTGACCGTTACGTCCGTCAGAAGAAAGCAGGCCGCAACCTTCATGTCCGGCCCATTCCAGATACAGATTTCCCTGCCGTTGGCGTAAATTGCGCTTCCGTCCGGGCCTGTTGAGAAAGCGCCGCTTGTGGCTTCCTCGTCGTCCTCCCAGAGGACTTCGGCCTCAAACTCGCCTGTCGCGGGCGGTTCGGCCCGGTTCTCGAACACCCGGCCACGGCCCAGGGCGTCTTTTGCCCGGACAAGCAAGAAGGATGAATCTTCCGGCTGGGAGCGGATTTGAACCCCGCAATCGGGGACAAGCGCACCAAGCAGAAGGTTTTCGATGTCGCCCGTGACTCCCGTACCGGGAGCCGGATTTGACACTCAGCCGCCATCGTCGGAGGCCACAACCAGATACCGGAAGCTGACGGGCTCTTCCAGAACGTCGGAGAACTCCGGCACCTGCCCGGCGAAGGGGACCGAGTAGCCGGAGTCCGTGAAGATGCTCACCGTGACCCTGCCGTAATCGCCGTAGGTTGCGTCAAAGCGGATACGGATGTAGTAGCGCACGCCCAGGTCAAGCTCGATTGCTCCGCCCGCGCCACCGTCCGGGTGCAGAAAGGTGAGGGCGATCTTGCGGCCATAGCCCCAGGAGGTCATATTGATAAGTGTCGCGTCGAGGGCGAGGTAGTCCTCGTGATCGGTGTATCGAAGCTGATCGTTGGTCTTGCCGGTCGAGTTCACCAGGGTCCAGAGGCAAAGCCCGCCGTGGCTCAGGTCAACGTCCGCGCCGTCGGTGATGCAAAACGAAAACTTGTGCTCAAAGCTCCCAGCAAAGTACCCGGCCCCGAAGTCCCTTGTTACGGCCACGGCCTCAAGGGCGAAAAGGCCAGTGAACGCGATGGAGTTTTGGCTCACGGATAAGCGGTTGTTGGCTGTGTCGGTCTCGGAGTAATCGGCGGCGAAATCCTCAGTGCCCGTTGAAAGGGGCTGGGAGTTGATCCGGCTGAACCCGGAAACAGCCTTCAAACCCCCACCCGGCGCGTATCGCAGGTTCACAAGCTCCCGGTAGTTCTGCGGCCCGATGCGGGAAGCGTCCACCGAGGCGGCCCACGCGCCGTTAAAGTCAATTTCCATTCTTTTGGGCTCGTAGGCCATCGGAACACCTCTTTCGGGACTCGAATCAGAAAACAGATTCCTGCATTTTCAGCCGATAAATGCCCCTGGGGAGGCGCTCAACTTTGCCGTCCGCGATAAGGCGGTCCAAAATCGCCTTAGCGCCCTGATTGGTCCTGCACAGCATGTGACCCACCATGTCGAGCCTTGACGGCCCCTGGCCGGAAAGCCCGTTCAGCACAACCTGTTTCAATTCCTCGATCTCATCCATGCCGCACCTTCTAAAGCCTTGTGGGATATGGGTTTTGAGCCAGCGCCATGCGTCCCATTCGTTTCCTGGCTTCCCTGATTTCAAGTTCATAGGTCTTGTGCCAGTAGTCGGCCCCGGCCATTTCCTTTTTCGTGTCCATAAAAAGCGCCGCCGCCTTGAGGCAGATCGCCGGACAGTGTTCGTCCGGGATTCTCCACGTCCTGTAATCCGCGAAAACAGGTTCGGGTTTCGCCACGTAGTCAATCTGAAACGTGTCTCCGGCGTTTAACGAAGGAGCCCACAAGTAAAGCTCGTGGGTTGCGGCTGGCATAAGAACAGCCGCGTCGTTTGCGGCCCACTGGTTGACCGCACCACCGAAAAGGGCGGTTACAAGGTACGTTTCGTTGGCGTCCTCGTCGGAAAGGACATCCAGTACAACACCTTTGGAGCCGTCCGTGGTGTTGGCGACAAAATCGCGCGGATGCAAAAGCGGGGCAAAATCGGCGGAGTTCAAAACAAGGGTGCATTCCCCATTCGCAGCCGCCCCGGAAACCTTGGCGCTCCCGGTCCTTGGCGTGGGGGCTTCGGACCGGGAACGGATGGTGAAGGCAATTGGCGTTTCCTCGGCCTCGGTCCTGTCGGCCAGCCGGATTTTTTCGTAGCTCGTGAGCACGGGCCATGAAACATCGCCGCCCGCCGTCTCGTATCTGGCGAACAGGCGGCGATTGCCCATGGTTCTTTCGTAGGGCTCGATGTAATCCGGGGACAGCGCATAGGTTTGCCGACTGGCCACGGTGGTTATTGAAACGCTGGAGGTCAGAATCCGGGTGCGGCGGCAAAAATCCAGGGCCGCCTCGTCCAGGTACTGGTAGGCTTTCTTGAGCGGGCAGTACGCCTCGCTCACTCCGGCCTCGTTCAAGGCATCCAGCATTCTTTGAACCGCCGCCGCTCCGTGCATGTCAGGCCCCGCGTTCCGTCAGGTTCACCGGCTCTTCCGGCTCTTTGGCTGCCCGGTCATAAAGGTTCGCGCCGCAATGGGGGCAGACCGTCAAATCCTGGTACATCCGGTCATCCTCAAGGGAGAGCTTCCCGCAACGGGGGCAGCGCCTTAAGTCGCCATAAGCCATGATGAAAAGTCCTTAGAAATCAGCTTCCTCGTCATCCGCCGGTTTTTCTCCGGCAACGCCTGGCCTTGCTTCGATGTCGCCCGCAACGGCCACTGACTCCACCGGCGCGGGCGTTTCAAGTGCAAGATCGCTTCTGCGATAGCGAAATTCCTTGAAGAGAATTTCATCGCAGCTTCCCCACCAGTCGGGACGCGAGGTGAAGTATTCGCTCCATACGCCCGGACCCTGCCACTCGCCGTCACCGTCGCGCCGGGATCGGTAATAGGTCGCCGCGTCAAGGTCGGCCTCGGCGAACATTGCCTTGTCGTTGTGGTCGGCGGCTTTCGCGGCCAGCCGCTTGTTGAGCGCCGCGTAGTATTCCTCGGAAATCCTGCGGCCCTTCATCTGCCACCAGCGGTCCGCCACTTCGCGCTGCCGGGGGTCAGCTATAACGTCCAGGTCCTCCCGCCCGCGCACGGGCGCGCCGTTTTTGAACCCGTACTGGCCGTCCGAAAAAAGGAAAATCTGCCCGTTGGAAGCCTGCCAGCTTCGCACCACGGTCAGCACCTTCTGGCGTTCAACGCCGGTCGACGGGTCTTTTACGGTCACAGTCAATGTCTGCATGGTTGTTCATTCTCCGATTAAAAGAAGGGACACAGTGACCGCAGCAGGGGCGATTGTCGCCGGAAGCTCAATCATCCCGCCAAGGTCATAGGTTGTGCTGGCCGCCGTTCCGGGAAGCCTTGGAAAAGCCTCGCTCCCCCCGGAATCAAGCACCTTTGCGCCGTCGGTGTTGGCCGCCGCCGCCGTGGCCCCTGTGACCACTCCCTGAGTGTAGATTTTCACCTTGTGGCTGGCCGGATCGTACTTGTAGAGAAAGCCGTTCGTGACCGGCTGCTGAACAAGGCCGAACTGGATTATCTTTTTAAAGCCGAAATTGCCTATTGCGGGAAGCGGCACGCCTCCCGCCGGATAGGTCAAAGCCCCGTCACCGAATGTCACGTCGAAAATCCCCATGGTCTTGTGCGACCTTGGGGAGATGTCCACGCATCCGCTCTTGGGAGCCATTGCCACGTTTGCCGATGTAATCGCCGCCATCGTTCATTCTCCAATCTTGAAGCCCGTTGGCCGGGATTAGGTTGTCTCGATCATATCCGGCAGATTCGCCATCACTTCGGGATCGTACTGAACCAGCAGGAAGGGCCGGACGTGTCCAGCCGCGCCGGTCCCGGTCGCCCGAACGGTCAGTTCCGCCACGACCTCATCACCCGGCATGAGCACGGTTCCCACGGCGGCCTTGTCGTAAAGAATCTTTCCGGCGGCGGTGGTTCCCAGGATGAAGTTGGCTATGTCGCCGTCACCGCGCCCGGTGTCGCTCCCGGCTGTTATGCGCCTGTCGAACTTCATGACGGGCGTTGTGGTTGCGCCCGCGCAGGCTTCCGTCACCAGAAGCCCGGCAAGCAGCACGATGCACTTGAAGGGAACGATGAAAAACAGGATGTCGGCGGGGGCTTGGTCGCAGTCCACCCCGGCGGTGTCTGCGTAGCCGACCGCCTGCATCATGGGGAGCGCTATGGGTAGGTCACTTCTCAACATTTCAATTCCTCCTTATTTTTGCCTTTTGGGCTTTTTCTTTCAGCACCGCGTCGAGGGCCGATCACAAGGGATGAAATGCAAGGAGAGCGAAAAGCCAATGAGCAAGCGTACTGAAGGTACGTGGCGGAATTGGCTTTGAAGCTCGACACCGCAGTTCGCCCTTGTGGACGGCCCCCCTCCTAAGCGGAACAGACTCTGATGATCTTCGCTTCGCCATCGTTGGCGGTATCCCAATAGGTCCCGTATGCGACCTTGCCGTACCACGCCACGGCCTTGCGGCGTCCGAAGTCGCTCTTGTAGTTGGGATCGGCCAGGAGGTGCGGACTCTCGATTTCAAGGCGGGCAAGCGCCTCGTCGCCGAAGACGATTCCCTCGCCAAGAACGCCGCCGCTACCCACACTGTTGGAAAGCGCGGATTCGTTGGTGACCTCGATCAGGCGGATCATCTCAACCCGGCCAAGCTCGCCGGTGTAAAGCACGTCGCCTTCCCGCAGGTATTTGAACCAGTCCTCCAGGCCCTTGTCGTCCTTGAGTCCGCGAAGCGCCTTGGTGGAGAACAGGCCGATGTAGTGCCGGGCCTCGTAGGGCGGGATGTGCAGGTCTTTGACCATGTAGTCGCGGATGAGCCCCAGGAGCGACTTGTTCATGTTCTGGGTGGCGACCGTTGAGGGCGTGCCGTCAACGTCCCAGGTGCCGCTCGTGAGGCCCGTGGGGATGAAGCAGACCTTGGCGGATTTGAGCGCCGAAGCCGAAGCGTTATCCATGCAGTGGTGCATCTGCTGCATCAAAGCCTTCTGGCAGGCCTTTTCCGGGTCGAACACGGAAAGGTCCTGGGCAAGGCTGGTGAACTCCACGCCGCGCCCGAACTCCTTTATGGAGAGCGTGCGGGAGCCCATGACCAAAGTGTCAATGGGGATGCGCACATCTTCGGTAAGCTCGCCGTTGTTGGCGGGTACGGCCATGGCCTTGTAGTGAGGGATGGTGATGGACTCTCCCATTCCCTTGCCGTACTCGCTTACGTTTTTCGAAAACTGCGCGATGATGAACTCACCCGCCGCCACCTTCATCATTTTGGCGGAGAGCTTGTGATTCTTGTAAACGCCCGTCAGGGCGTCGTACGCCCAGGTGAAAACTTTCGCCATTGCTGCCCCCTTTCATCACAGGCGGCGGCGGGCGGCCTTTATGGCGTCGTTCAGCGTGAAGGGCTTTCCGTCGTCGGGCTCATCCGCCCCGGACGCTGGAAGGCCCATCCCACCCCGGCCCATCGGGCCGAACGATCGCCGCACAGGCCGCGCCTTTGCCGCCAAGTAGCTGTTGGTTTTTTCGATTGCCCAATCGGTCTGGGCGTCAATGGAAAGCGGCTTGCCGCCTTCGTCCGTGGCCGGAGCCGTGGCCGCAAAGCCGTAGAAGACCGGCATGTCCTCATCGGCAATTTTGCCCCGGCTTTTGGCGCGGGTCTCGATGTAGGCCCGGATTTCGCGCGGGTCCGCCTGCTGGCTCCCGGCGGGCTCGCTTTGCTCCGGCGCTTGTTCGGGCGGCTCCCGCCTTTCGGGCTGCGCGGGCGGAACATTCCTCGCAGCCGCGATCTTTCGATGGGCTTTCGCCCAAATGCGTGCGGCCTGCTCTTCGTGATCGGGCGCGTCTTCGGGAAGCGCGTTCACGGCCCGGACAGCCTCAAGGTAATACCCGGTTGCTTCGTCCTCATCCCTGGCCTCATCCACCTCACGCCGTGCCGATTCCTCGGCTGCCCTTTCCGCCGCCTCGCGTTCTTCCTTGAGGCGCTTGTTCTCCTGTTCGGCGCGGGTGGTGCGGGCCAGAAGCGACTTGTACCCGTTTTCGGCCTCGGCCTGGCTCTTGAACCGGAAACCGGCAGGCTCATCCTGCCTTGATTCGGGCGGATCGGCATGGCCAGGGTCGTCCCGTTCCGGGGCCTCGCCTTCCTCTCCGTCGTCGTCCTGTTCGATGGGGCCTGCGCCTGATTCGGCAGGATGCCCCACAATCACGCGCTGGTTTCTCATCACCTCGTCCAGGCTTGCGCCCGCCGTGCTTTCTTCCTCAACTTCAATTCCAGGTACGTCCATTTGTTTCTCCTTCGGCGTGGTCCGCTTTCGCGGGGCCTTTCGGTATCTCCCGGCGTTGTCCGCAGTGGCGGGGCCGGGAAAAGTGTGTTAAATCCTAAAAATTCGATGGGAGCCGCCTGATGGACATTCCTGGCCTCCCCGCCGCTTTTGTCTTATCTTGCGGCTCCCACCGAAACTTGATCCCCCGGCCCGATCCATTAAGGCAACGCGCCCGCTGGAAAAGGCTTGACCGAACCGAGGGAAATCGAATCATGATTTTTTCGGGAACCGCCTTCCGGCAAGTTCCAGGGCCGCGCTTTCCGCCTGACGCTCCTTCAGACCCAATTCATTCATGAGGGAAAGAAGGGCATTGGCCTCCGGGTCGGCCAAAACCAAAGCCGCCACGCGGGCATTGAACTTATCCTGCACAAGATTCAGAAAGACCCTGCCTTCGGGCGTTTCGGTGATGCCCTGGAAGGCGGCCTGCTCTGTAAGACGCCTGACGCGCTCCGCCTCTGCCTCCTCTGCGTTTCGTCCGCGCTTTTCCTCATTGGGCCTGCCCGTTACCGGGTCCACTTCCGTTCCCCTCAACGTTTCCCTCCATGGCTGCCGTTGCCTGAGCCGCAAGCGGCGCTAAAATGGACGCCAGTTGGGCGTCGTCAATTTCTTTCGCCGTTTCGGGCGAAACGAACACGTCCTCGTCCGAAAGGTTCGTCCTCACCTCGATGCTCTTCAAAACCTGTCCGGGCCTGATGAACGGCGCGAATCGCGGGTTGCCCGAAAGCGGGATCACGATCTCGGTTAAAGTCCGCAGGGTTTCGGCGTCCTTCATCAGGCTGCCCATGCCCGAAACGTGGAATGCCCCCGAAAGCTCCGGCAGATTTTCGGGCCTGCCGTCCGCGCCCTCGACCACACCGGCCTTTGCCAAAAATGCGTCACCCATCAGGTCGGCCAGATCGGCGTAGTCCGCGAAGGCGAGCAGGGTTTCGTATGCCGCAACGATGCAATGGCCCGCTCCTTCCTCGAAATTCTGGCCCACCATGCTGTAGGGGGCGATACTCTGGTCCAGGCTTTGGCTTGCCTCGCGGGCCGTAACCTCCTTGCGTAGGCCCGGAAGCCCGCGCACCACGTCCGGCACAAGGCTGCCTTCCTGAAAAAGCCCGTTGTAGAACTGCATGTTGGCGAGCACGGAGCCCGTCACGTCCGGGCGCTTGGTCACCCTTACCGCCTGCTGACCGTTCACGGTATCGCGGGTGATGATTTTCTTTCCCGGCCAGTCCTCCACGTCGGCGGGGTCGTCCAGGGCGTCAATGTTGACTTCCCGCGTCGGGTTCACCTGCCACTTCAAGGCGTCCTCGTGCAGGCACATGAGATTGTTCATGGACTCCCAGACGGAGGTGATGCCCTGCAAGAATCCGCGCCCGCCGTAGCGCAACAGATGAGGCAGGGGCGAAAACGACACGCCCGGCCAGCGGATGGTTGCGTATGGCGAGGACTCCACTTCCGAAATCAGCCGCCCGCCAGCGATGGAGTAGCAGGCGTTTTCAAGAAGCAGTTCGCCCCTGGGGCTCAAAACCTGCCCCCAGTATTCGTCAACCTGGACCATTTTGCGGAACGCGCTACGCTCCCAGACCTGATCCTTGCGCTGCCGTACAGCCTCTTCGCTCATGAAAGGGTCCAGGCTGTCGGCGGAACTCCGGCTCGTGTCCCAGGACGCCTCAACGTTGAAGTAACGGCCCCGCGCCTGCTCGCGGAGCAAAACAAAGTTGTCCACCCATTCCCGGCATCCGGGTCCCGCAAAATCTTCCAGGGCTCCACAAGCTCAAACGACAAGCCCTGGCGCGGGGTCCACACCGGGATCATCTCCATTGAGACCCCCACGGCGAGCGCCATCATGCAGGCGTCGGTGAAACGCAGCACGAACTTGGCCCTTGATGCCGACAAACTCCGGGTCATGAGGGGCCGCCAGAAGGCTTCGGCCCTGGTGTCGCTTTCATCCGCTATGCTCAAAAAATCCGGCGAGAAGGCTTTCCTAACCGTGCTTGCGCCGAAAAGCACGGTGTTGAAAGGCTTGGGGACCACCACCCGGCTTTGCCAGGACTCCTTGTCCTTGTAGAAAACCGGCTCTTCCTCCTGGAAAACCCGGTAAAGGTCGTGTTGGGCGCGCCGGATGTCCTCGTTTGCCTTTAAACTCGATGCGATCATGTCGGTGGCGAAGGCCACGAAATGCCGCTCGTTCTCCGCGCTGTAGGCGCTGGCCGCTTCCTCGCGTTCGGCAAGCTCCTTGGGATCGGCATTCAAAAGCCGTTCGCCGCGCGCCTTTATGTCGGCTACGAGTTTCGCGCCGGGCGGCAGTATGAAATCGTCTCCGCTCACAGTCCGGCCCCCGGCGAATTCGGGAAAATTGCGTCAAAGTTGGCGCGAAACGAGACGCTTCCGGCCTTCACCCGGCATGAATTGCACTGGCAGCCGTTTCGGCACTGATGCGCGTCGGGCTCCCCGTTGTGGCCGTTTGCCGGGTGGGTCTCGCCGCCGCACTCGGTGCACTTGTAAAACTCCGCGCCGTTTGGCCGCCTCATGGCCCACACGTTTTCGTATCGCTTCACTGCAAATATCCTCCGGATGTGTGCCGGGAATGGCCGTAGCTTTCGGCAAGGCTTTTGGCCCTCACGTTCCGGGCCGAAGTTTCGCTTTTCGTGGCCCGCTCGCGCCGGAACGGGAACACCTGGGCAACGAGGTACGAGAAGGCGTCGCCAACGTGGCTGTGCGCGTCCTTTTCAGGCTGTGTGCCTATGATGTTGCCGCTGTTATCCTTCTTGAAGTGCCAGCCGCCATTTAGCGCCCGGTGCAGCGGATACGCCGAACGCGACACCACCACCAGGGGGTTGCCGTCCGGCGCAAGGCGAAGAAGCGCACTTTTGAGAGGATTCAAACGCGCTGCGAGTTTGACCGGCCCCGGCTCGAACCGGGTTTTGAGCTTGTCTTCCAATAGCCGCGCCGTTGTGCGCTGAACGCTGGACTGGTCCGGGGTCCTCATGGAGGGGTCGCCAATGTCCCGCCAATCGCCGATTTTCGGCTTTCCGACCGCGCAATATTTGGGAGTCGAAAGAAGCGTCAGAAGGGGACCATCAATCATCTCCTCGATGGCGCAGCCGTCGCCGCAAAGAACATCGTGAACGATAAGGCGGCCCGGATTGATGTACTGCGATACTATGATGCAGGGGTGATGCCACGCGTCGTAGCCCCGCACTCCCAGGGCTCCCGGAACCACGGGCAGGATGGACTCGGTGAAGTGGATTTTGGCGTTGTACTCCGGCGTCACCGCGCAACCGCGATTCACCGGCGCTGCCCTGCCTTCCACGTAACGCGCAAATTTCCCCGGATCGTTGGCAAAGGCCACCTTGTTGGCGTCGCGGGCGTGCTGGTTTAAGTACTTGTTGTCCTTGTACGGAATCCTGAAGCAATCCTTCAGAATCCGCCCGCCGGTCTCAAGGTTTTCGATCATCACCGCCGGAGCCATGAACAAGTCCTCGGTCCAGTGGTTCTCGTCCGCCGGGTTCTGGGTTATCTGCACCCTCATGGCTGTCCCGGCCTGCCTTGCGGCGCGGGCCATGGCAAGGTCGAACACGTCACGGGGAAGGCCCGCGTTGGCCTTTTCCACGATGGGCGCGGGCTCTTCCAGCCAGATCATGGCGTACTGCGGGCCTTGGAGTTTCGAGAGTGAGGCCGGGTCGTCAATGCCGAAGAGGTCGCACTCAACGCGCGGCACGCAGTCAATGACCATGCGCTTGAAATCGTCGTGAAAATGCACGAACCTGCCGAACATCCTTTGCAGGTCCGGTACCGTCGAGAGTTTGAGGTTCTGGTGGGTGTCTCTTATGATGGCCGCGCGGATGGGCACCCAGCACCGGGCCGCGTGGCGCACGATAGCCACCCCGCCCGCGTAGGTTTTGCCCTCGCCCATGCTGCCCATCAACATCACCACCTGGGCGTCGGAGTGAACAAAAGCGCTTTGGATGGGGGAGAGGTCGAAGAAAAGGTCACCCATGCCTGCCTCCGGTGAGCATGGTGAAAACCTTGCGCTCGCCGCCGTTTTCATCCATCAGGCTGCGGGCTTCGTCGCTCTTGCTGTCCAAAATGAAAATCCGGCCCTTGCCGTCATCCTCCAGCATGGCGGCCTTGGTGAGCTTGAGGTCAATGATCTGCGTCCTCCTCGGTTTTGGGGTCTTTGGCGGCGTCCAGCATGACCCGCCACCGGGCCGCCTCGTTCTTGATCTTCACCGCAGCCTCAGCCAGCCGCGCATGCCTGTTCTCCACGGTCTCCCGGAACATCGCAAGGCAACTCGCCTCGATCTCCTCCAGGGCTTTTAAATCCGCTGGCACCACGGCGTTGACGTGCTCTGTGAAAATCTCCGTGGCGGCTTTCTTGATTTCGGGCTTTTTGGCTTCGATAAAGCGGGTGACGGCGGTGCGGGTGACGGAGCGGCCCTTGTGCTCATCCCGGCCAAGCATGAACTCGTTCAGGGCCTCCGCGATGGAGGACGGGGAGGTGATCCCCTGCTTCAGCAGTTCGAGAACCTTGGGAGCCAGCCCCCACTTCTCGATTTTCGTTTGCGTGTTCGCCATAAGCCCTGCCTCGTGTAAATTGGCGTGATGGGATTCTGGCGCGACATATACCACGGGTTTTAAAGTGGGAATTTTAGCTAAGGAAGGGGGTCCAAAAAACTGCCCAACTTTTACTAATATACCGATAAAACTTGGGAAGTCACTCCCCAACTTTTACCCGTATTCCGTTAATAGTTGGGGAGTTTTTTTCGAGAATTTTGATGATTTTTTCTTGACAGGCTTTTTATGACAGGTCGAATATCAAAAACACTGATATTGTAAATGGGGACAACCGGCGGTTTTTTTAAGGCTTGAAATCTTCCCTGGTCAGTCCGGCCTGCCGCACGATGGAAAAGAACGTTCCCGCCGGAATCTCCTTTTTGGGGTGTGGCACGATGACTATGCGGCTTTCTTTACGGAACTTGACGTGACTTCCCTTTTGGGAGACCTCCAAAAATCCGTGTGCAAGGAGCACGGCAATTATGCGCCGGGAAGAATAAAGTTCAGACATTTATGGAAATATCCCCGCACAGGGCGTCTTCCACAGGGCGGAAGAGGTTTGCCGCGCCATCTTCCTCGAAATAGAGTTCGAGCGCCTCGCGCAGATTTTCCACAGCTTCCTCCCTGGTGTCGCCGAAGCTGGAAACTTCCACGTTAAGACACTGGGAAACGAAATAATCCCCATCCCGGTAAACCACGTATCGAATATTTCTTTGAGACATTCGGAAACCCTCCTGTGTTTGCAGCTTGTCATAAAGATATCCTCTTGACGCCGGATTTTCAAGGCCATTTCCATTCGATCCAGATATCAAGCATAGAGAACTTTGAATATGCCGCCTTGACGCCGGGCCTATCCAACCCTCCACCCGCCCATGCCAGGGCGGAACTTCAACCCCGCGCCCCCCCAGGTCCTGGAGGATCGTCAGACAACAACCTGGAAACCTTCAAAAATCCCATGCGGGCCAATGATACCAGGGGGGGGGAGTCCCGGCCTCCCCGGTTTTCGGATTTTTGCTTTTCCATTTTGCTCACATTTTATGCTCAATATTCATGCTCATTCACAGCGCCTGGAAAATGTGCCGACATTCAAGGCCAGGAACAAGACCAAAGTTAATGATTATTATTAATGACACAATATATAAGCATCGGACAGGGCATTTCGGAAAACGGGAAAACTGCCCAACTTTTACATAAAAGTTGGGCAGTTGAGTTTTACGGAAAGGCGCGTCAATCAAGGCTTTCCAGGTTTTCGGCCAAAATCCGACTCCCGTTTCAGCCTGATTTTGGCCCCCGAACACAACATCTTGTGGGTCAAACTCCTGGCCGTGTTCGTTTTCAAGGCTTTCACGCCCCCAAAAAACCTGCCAGAATTCCAACAGGTTTGAGCCCCGACTCCCCCCTGTCCCAAGCTCAGAGCCCGCGAAGGAATCAGGCCGCCGTCGCCCTGGGCGCTTTCCTGGCCAAAAACACGCATCGAAACTGTCTCAAACCTCCACCCCCGCATGTTTTTCAGGCCAATCCGCGCAACCTTGGCCCCCAGGCACACCCGGCCCCATGCCGGGCGAGATCTCCGCCGCTTGACAGGGAATCGGAGGCGTGAGAGGAAAACCCCGGCCCCTGGCCGATCGTTCCAAGCTCCCCAAAATGCCGCTGACCGGTTTTGCCCGGTTTCTGACCGTTTTGTGACCGCGAAGATGCCCGGTTCCGTAGGCTCCGCCCGAAAATACCGGAAATCCCGGCACATCTTTTTTTTATATATAAATTTCCATCAAATGGGTTTTAAGCCGGTCTTTGCTGTTCGCTAAAATCTTTTTTGGTCAAAATCCGAAAGTTTTTTACGCGATAGTTGTGAAAAAAACCGGGATTCCCGGTCCGGCCCTACAGCCATGCGGTTCTTCGCGGTCCAAAACCGGTCAGAAACCGGGATTTTCCCCTTCCATTCCGGTCACCAGTCCGGGACCATCATCGGTAAGGGTAAGGGGAGGGATGCGGGAGAAAAGTCAAAAACGGCTGGAGAATGACCGAAAAAGGGTCAGGCAGGCAGGGCGAAGGAGGGAGCGCGAGGGGTGGTCAAACGAGGACGACGTCCTTCAAGGCGGCTTGCGGCCACGAGACCGCCCGTAGCGCCTTAGAACAGCCTAAAGGCAAGCGGATGAAGAAAAGCCATTTGATGACGGCCGCCGGGCGCGGCCACACGCCCTTCCTGGGTGCATCTGCTGGGTGCAGATGTGGGAGCAAAAGGGGAGAGGAGGCCGAGGGGCGTCTGCGAAGGATGTCCTTCTGGAAGGCTTGCGGCTGCAAGCGGCCAAGTGACCTCCCGTAGCAACCCAGAACGGCTTAAAAGCAATCGGAAGGAATTAATTTTAAAGGCACAACGTTAAGCTGAAGGTCGGAGCAGTGTGCAGGTTGTCAGGATGCAGATAGACAAGAAATAGATGGAATTGGCGTTACGAGAGCCTGAAATACGTTTTCCTCCAATTTTCTCTAAGCCTATAGTCGCTAAAAATGGAGGCGCTACTTCATAAGTTCAGAGCCAGCCCAGTTCAACAACTTATCAAAAGGCTTAGTTCCCTTTCGCCACTTCACGCCACAACTCAACATAACGTGGCAAATCTATAGTGACAACGCGCCTCCACTGGTAATGCGGATATATAATAAATAAACTTGGGACTAACGGCACCATTAAGTGAAAAGACGCCGCACCGCATTTCAAAATCACATAATCAAACAAAGACATTGACGAAAAGAAGATCGCCCAAAAGATTAATGGCACAGGATCATTCGATTCTTTTATTTCTATTATTCGTAATCGTCCTAAACGAGTCTCCCATCCATCAAACTTGTATTGCTCCTCAAAAAAAACTCTCCGATAAGCCCCTAACCGCATCATATCAATGCGTTGCGAAAGCATGAGGTAAAAGGATGGGATAATAAGCAGATTCGGTGTAAGCGCTGCATATGCGTGAATTATGGAGACGTTTACCCCTTCTTTACCGATAGCGAGCCCCCCAATAGCTGAAAGCAACGTAACGGCAACAGTCATGCTTGCAATAAGGATTTGTAAAATATGCTTGTCAATCTCAATGATTGCGTTGTCTATATGCTTTGATTCTTCCAACTGGCGAGTTACATTGTCCATTTTATTCTCCTATACTCATGTCAGTGATAATACAATCGGTATTTAGCTGCAATATTAAGCGTTTCCATAAAGAGAATTGGCAACTTTCTTTATAATTATAGAGAAGGACTAAAAATTTTTGGGGAAATGTTTTAGATTCGGGTATCAAAAATTGGATGAACTTATACATTTATTACTCGGGCCATAAAATATTTCCATTTTCCAATCGATCCAACATCGAAGGAACCACAAATTTTTGCTTCACAAGTTGGATAGCGATAGAAAAGGGAAAAGACTTATGCGCCACGTAATAATTGTTGGGCTCCAAAAGCGGAGAAATGAAGAAGATTCCGGCTTAACAACCTGAATCCCCTTGTTTTATCTGGTGATGGCTGAAGGAAAGCAACATTCAACAAGCTGATTTTGATTATAATTTTGACTCAGATAAACAATGAATGATTACAACTTCACTCATAACAAGATGTAATCATCCATCATTTCATGGCGTTGTAGGCATGTCATGCTTGCCTGTCAATTGCCTGTCGCCAATTTTGGAGCTAACTACTTGATTTTATTGGCGGAGAGGGTGGGATTTGAACCCACGATCCCGCTTCTGGCAGGATTCTGCTTTTCGAGAGCAGCGCCTTCAGCCGCTCGGCCACCTCTCCGGTATCCGCACATACATCCCGGACGGATAGGGCTCTTACCCCAAATACCACCGGCTTGTCAATGCACTTTACCGTACTTTCGGATGGGAAAGCCTCTTTACGCTTGTAAATTAACACCTTTTGGCGTAAACAGCCGCCATGGGTTACGTGTTCACACAAGAAGACGCCGAAAGCCTTTCGGCATGGTTCTCCAATCTGGAAAACCGCCGCGTGGCCGATCTCGAAACCGCCCTTCTGGAGCGGCTTTACGATTTCAGGCCAGGCGCGCGACTTCTGGACGTGGGCTGCGGAACCGGCTGGTTTCTGAAATATTTCCGCGACAAGGGCCTTTCGGTCACCGGGGTCGATCCCTCGATGGCCATGCTTGCCGCCGCCCGCGACCTTCTGGGGCCAGGGGCCGACCTTGAGAAGGCCTACGGCGAGGAGCTGCCCTTTGAGGACAACTCCTTTGACGTAGCAAGCCTCATCACCTGCCTGGAATTCGCCGACGATCCCGAAAAGGTGATCGCCGAAGCCACCCGCGTTGCGCGGGGCCACATAATCATAGGTTTTCTCAACCGCTACGCCGTAAAAAACATCGAGCGCCGCATCCGTTCATATCTTTCTCCCACGGTTTACAGCAGGGCGCGGTTTTTTTCCGTGTGGGAAATCAAAAGGTTCGTTACGGGCATTTTGGGGGATGTTCCCATGCAATGGGGGAGCGTCTGGCAACTGCCCCTGGCCCTAAGCCCCCGGACCCTGGTTTTCGAGCGCATGGCGGCTGTTCAGGCCCTGCCGTTCGGCGCATTCGCGGCGGTGGTGGTGGAATGCCGCCCAAGGTATCGTTTAAGGCCCCTTTTTCTGGACCGTTCGGAAAAAAAAGCCGAGAAGCTGGCCGGCAGCGAAGTCTTTTTCAAGGCCGCACCGGGCAAACCGGATGACGGGCGCTTTTCGGGAACGGGCCTCATCCGCAGATCATGCGGGGTGTCAGCGGCTGGCCGGTGAACGTCGCCCCAAGAATAAAACTTGCCGTCCCCCCTCGTTTTTTCGTATTGTTTCGGAAGCTGTGGAAGCCCTGTTTTTTTCAGAAATGCACCGGGGGGCTTTCCCTTTATTCCTGAAAATATCCCTAAGCCATATTACGGAGAGCAGGGTTAAATTCCATTTTTCGGACTCCCAAAAACGTTGGAGGAGCTGGCTTCCAGTATTTCTCCCCTCGGCCAGATTCCTTTAAAAACGGAAAAGAACCATGCTCCGCTTAATAACCTGCCCTGGAGGCGGCGATGCTCATCAAGTGCTGGGGTTCCCGTGGGTCGCTGGCGGTATCGGGCCCGGAGTTTCTGAAATACGGCGGAGACACCACCTGTCTTGAGATACGGTCCAAAAACGACGCGGTCATCATTGTTGACGCGGGCACCGGCATCAGGCGCCTGGGGAACCTCCTGGTGGCCGAGGGCAGGCGCGAGATGGACTTCATCTTCACCCACGCCCATTGGGATCATCTGATGGGCTTTCCCTTTTTCAAGCCCCTTTTCAACAGTAACGTAAAGGTTCGGATGCAGGGCTGCCCCTTTGCCAAGCAATACGTGGAGCACCTCATTTCCCGCGTCATGGCCCCGCCCAATTTTCCCATAAGGCCCTCAGACATAAAGGCCGAAATTCGTTACGAGCCGTCCTGCCCCACTGCGATAATCATAGATTCCATAACCGTAACCCCCATACCCATGAATCATCCCAACATGGGCAGCGGCTACCGATTTACCGAAGACGGCAAAAGCTTCGTGTTTCTTACCGATAACGAGCTCGATTACCACCATCCCGGAGGCCCGGCCTTTGACGAGTTCGCCCGCTTCGTGGAAGGGACGGATCTATTGATCCACGACGCAGAGTTCACGCCCGAAGAATACGAGGCCTACACAAGGGGATGGGGCCACAGCACCTACACCAGGGCGGTGGACCTGGCCCTTGCCGGAAACGTGGGAAGCCTTGGGCTTTTTCACCTGAACCAGGACAGGACGGACGACCAGCAGGACCGCATCGTCGAAAGGGCCATGGAGCTTTTGAGGGACAGGGGCTCGGACATTCAGTGCTGCGCGGTGGCCAGGGACCAGGAATTTATCCTGTAACCGCCTGTCTAAAAACGCGAATCGCTGTGTTGTGCATCAAAGCCAATTCCGTCACGTAAATAATCCGGGGTCCCCAAGAAATCGAAGATTTCTTGGGGTGGAATTACGCTTGGCTCTTATGGCTTCCCGCCAACCCTAGCGCTTCATCGCCCAAGTTCAAATTGATATCCAGGCTTCATTTCCAGCCTTTTTTTAAGGACTGAAAACATCCTTCAGTTGGAGGGAAATATGGAATTGACCGCCGTCAGGCTCGACATCCCCGAAGGGGCCAACATAATCGTGGGCCAGACCCACTTCATCAAAACCGTGGAAGACCTCTACGAAATCCTCGTGGGCGCGGTTCCCGGAATCGAGTTCGGTATTGCCTTTTGCGAGGCATCAGGCGACTGCCTCATACGCACGGACGGTAATTCCGACGAGCTGGTTTCCGCTGCGGTGCGAAACGCCGGGGCGGTGGCCGCCGGGCACAGCTTTTTCGTGGTGATGAAAAAGGCCTATCCCATAAACGTGTTGAACGCGGTGAAAGCCTGCCAGGAGGTCTGCTCCATCTACTGCGCCACGGCGAACCCGGTTGAGGTCATCGTGGCCAGGACTGAGCAGGGCGCGGGCATAATGGGCGTCATCGACGGCTCGTCCCCCAAAGGGATTGAGACGGAAAGCGACCAGGCGTGGCGCTTGGACCTTCTGCAAAAGATCGGTTACAAGAGGTAGACCATGCAGGAGGCCGTCAAACAGGCCGCGAAGCTCATCCGCGAGGCAAGGCTCGTGGTGGCCCTGACCGGCGCGGGAATCTCCGTGGAAAGCGGCATCCCGCCCTTTCGGGGCAAGGGCGGCCTGTGGGAAAAGATGGACCCCATGGAGTTCGCCCACATCGATTCGTTCCTTCGCAACCCGGCCAGGGTCTGGGACATCCTGGTGCGCGAGATGAAGGGCGTGGTGGACCGCGCCATGCCCAACGCCGGGCACATCAACCTCGCACGGCTGGAAGAGGCCGGGCGGCTTTCGGCAATAATAACCCAGAACGTGGACGGCCTGCACCAGAGGGCCGGAAGCACTGAGGTCATAGAGTTTCACGGCACCTTTGCCCTCCAGCGGTGCATGAGATGCGGGAAAACCATCCCCACCGAACAGGTGAGCCTTAACGTTCTTCCGCCTTTGTGCGAATGCGGCGGAATACTTCGGCCCGACTGCGTTTTTTTCGGCGAGGCGATTCCGGCGGACGCCCTGGACAGGAGCTACGATCTCAGCTCGGCCTGCGACGTCATGCTGGTCATCGGCACCTCGGCGGTGGTCATGCCAGCCGCCTCCATGCCGCGAGTGGCCAAGAAGGCCGGGGCCAAAATCATCGAGATCAACACCGACGTGACGCCGCTTTCCACAAGCCTCACGGACCTTCTGCTCAAGGGCTCGGCAGGTGAAGTGCTGGAGAAAATTTTGAAGGCCTTGTGAGATGGGCCGGGGCGTCTCAAATATCCTGGTCATCCACCAGGGCGCTCTTGGCGATCTCGTTCTCTCCTTTCCGGCGCTTTCCGCCCTTGCCGGGAAAACGGGCAGCTTTCTCGATCTCGTCTGCCTGCCCCAATGGGAAAAGGCGGCCCTTGCCGTAAAGGCCGCCCGCAGAACCATTTCATCCGAACAGCCTTTGATCACCGGCCTTTTCGCCGATCCGCCCGATTTAAAAAGCCTCTATTTTCTACGAAGCTATCAGCGCGTCATACTGTTCTCGTTTTCCGAAAGCCTGGAAAAAGCCTGCGCAACATCCGGCGTTCCAATCACGAGAATCGCCCCAAGGCCAGGCCCCGGCGTCACCATCCACGCTGCCCGCCACATATGGGAGGGGTTGACGGGAGCGGGCCTGTTGCCGGAGCCTCCCGTTGATTTCCCCGATTCGTGGATTCCCGCAGGAAAAGCCGGGCGTGAATCGGCGGCGACCGGTGGCCCGGTGCTGCTTCACCCCGGAGCCGGAAGCCCCCGCAAGCGCTGGCCCCTTGAAAGATTCGCGGAGCTTGCCGGGGGCTTGAGGAAAATGGGGATAGGCTCGCGGTATCTGATCGGCCCTGCGGAGGAGGGGCTTTTGCGGGAACTTGCAGGGCTTGGAGCGGAACCTGCGGACATCGTGCAATCGAAGGATATGGCCACCCTTCTCCACCACCTGAAAAACTGCCGCGCCCTTGTGGGGAACGACTCCGGGGTCTCTCATCTTTCGGCCTTCATGGGGATTCCCACCCTTGCCGTATTCGGGCCGAGCGACCCTTTACGGTGGAGGCCGGTTGGCCGGAGCGTGAAAGTTTTAAGGCCTGGTAATCTCACATGCGGGCCGTGCTTTGAATCGTGCGAGAAAAACTGCGACGCTCCCAAATGCCTTGCGGATACCGGCGTGGAGGACGTCCTGGGCGTTTTGGCCGGAATGTTGGCGGGGGTTATTTGAAGTGAATTGTAGGTTGGGTGGTTCTGCCCGTAGGGCAGGTTCACCCAACATCTTGGCGCGATTCCGCAATTGTTGGGTGAACCCGTGCCTTCGGCCCGGAACCACCCAACCTACCGGACTCCATCAAGCGCTGACGGCATGTGAAAGCGGCACGGAGCGATGCAGTATCATCTTGGCGATCTTGGAAAACTGGGGAGTGATGTCCGAAACGTAGGCTTGCAGTTTGCCGGAATTGCCAAGTTCCTTCCTCACATCCGGGTGCGCGGTCAGGTAATCCTTCATGGCCGCAACCACCGCTATTGACGAATCGATGATCCTCACCCTTTTTCCGATTTTTTCGTGGATGATGTCCTTTATCACCGGGTAATGGGTGCAGCCCAGGATCAGGGTGTCCACCTGCCGGGTTTTCAGGGGATGAAGGTAGTCCTTCACTATCATCCTGGTTTCCGGCTTGGTGAGCCAGCCTTCTTCAACCAGCGGAACCAGAAGCGGGCAGGGTTCGCTGAAAACCGAAAGACCGGGGCGGGCCTCCTTTATTTTTCTCTCGTAGATGCCGCTTCCTATGGTGCCCCTGGTGCCGATCACGCCGATACTCCTGGTTTTCGGGTGGCTGACTGCCATTTTTACCGCAGGGCTTACAACCTCGAAAATGGGTATGGGAAACTCGGCCCTTAGGCGCTCGGTGGCGAAAGACGATGCTGTGTTGCAGGCGATCACTATCATGGAAGCGCCGCGCTCAATGAGAAAGCGGGTGTTTTCCAGGGAGTAGCGCACGATGGTTTCGGGGCTTTTGGTGCCGTAGGGCGTGCGGGCCGTGTCGCCGAAGTAGAGGACGTCGCAGTCCGGGAATTCCCCTATGATGGCCGACGCCACCGTGAGCCCGCCTATGCCTGAGTCGAATATGCCGATCATAAGGTTTTGCGCATTTCGTAAAGGAGGAAATCCCCACGGGCCGCTTCGATATCCCGCACTGGTGAACTATCCGATGGATGCCCTAAAGTCAAGGGACGCCCTGGGCCTCCCATGAAAAGTGTTGACTGAAATGGCTCGCTGCAATAATTTTGAATCGATATCCGGGCCGATTGTTCCTGAATCACCAGCCCATAAAAAAGACACAATTTCAACAGGCGGATCGCGTTTGTGATTAGCCTGTCAGGAAGGAAAATTTAAGTGAATCAGTTCTCAATAGCCCTTGCCGGAAAAGGTGGCGTGGGCAAAACAACCCTTTGCGGGACCCTCGTGCGCTACCTTGTGGCAAAGGGCAAAAAGCCCGTGCTGGCAGTTGACGCAGACCCCAACTCCAACTTGAACGAGGTCCTGGGCCTCACGGTGGAAGTCACCCTTGGCGGGGCCAGGGAGGAAATGAAAAAGGGCAAGGTGCCGCCCGGAATGACCAAGGACGTTTTCATCGAGATGAAAATGGAAGAGGCCATAGCCGAGGCCGACGGCTACGACCTGGTGGTCATGGGCCAGCCCGAAGGAAGCGGCTGCTACTGCGCGGCCAACTCGCTCCTGTCACGGTTCCTGGAAAAACTCACCGAAAACTACGCTTATCTTGTCATCGACAACGAGGCCGGCATGGAGCACATCAGCCGCCTTGTGACCAAAAACGTGGACGTCCTGCTCATAGTGTCCGACCCGTCCCGAAGGGCCATTCAGGCGGCAGGGCGCATAGCCCGGCTCGCAAGCGAATTGAACATCGGGGCGCTCAAAACCCTTTTGGTGGTAAATCAGGTGAAGGGGCCTCTTTCGGATGCGGCCCTGGCGGTGATCAAGGAGGAGGGCCTGGAACTGGCCGGAACCGTGCCCGAAGACCCGCTCATCTACCAGTATGATTTTGAAGGCAGGCCCACCCTCACCCTGCCCGCCGAAAGCAAGGCAGTGCAGGCGGCCTTCGAGATTTTCGACAGGATCATCACAGGATGAGCGAAAAGGGGCGAAATATCGATTCCGGAGGCGATTGCCCGTACAAAGACCTTCACATCTATTACATCGAAGGCTGCCTGATGCCGGGCTCGGACGACCGGTTCGGCGACTCCTACCTTGGGGACTGGGAGGAGGAGGGAACCAGCTTCCTGTTTTTTTCCAGGCCGGAAGATGATATCATAAGCCGTCTGCTTTCGGATCAGCCGGGGCTTGTTTTGCACGATTCCTACCAGATGGCCTGGAAGGACTGGCAGGCCCGGTTTCCCGACATGGTCGAAATAGGCGGGTTCGCCTTTGCCGCTCCCTGGTTCGGGGGCGAAACCCCCCGGGGCAAAATTCGGCTCACACTGGACCCCGGCGTTGTTTTCGGAACCGGGACCCATCCCACCACGGCCCATTGCATAGAGGCCCTGGAAGAGGTTTTTGCGGGGGACCCGCCGGAAAAGGTGCTCGATCTCGGCTGCGGAACCGGAATCCTGGCCCTTGCCGCCAAAAGCCTTGGGGCCAAAACGGTGACCGCCGTGGACTTGAACCCCCTGGCCGCCCGCACCACTAAGGCCAATGTGGCCTTAAACGGCATGGAGGAATCGGTCGCGGTGGTTCACGGCAGAGCCGAAAACTGGGTGGACCGCCCCGCAGATCTCCTTATGGCCAACATCCACGCGGCGGTTTTGAAGGAACTCGTGTCGCATCCTGGTTTCGCCCGCAAAAAAACGGTGATACTGTCCGGCCTTTTGCGGAGCCAGGTGGGGGAGATAAGGGACGCGGTAAAGAGTCTTCCATTTAAAATAAAACGCGAATGGAGCTGCGACGGAACATGGTTTACACTCCTGTGCCAGAAGACTTGACCGACCCGGATAAGGGCCAGGGCCGAGACGAGGACGCTCCCGCCGGAGAGGAGAACCCAACCTACGAAGCCCCGCCCGAGAAAAAAGAGGGCTTCGAAGCGGTTCTCTACGAAAGGCTTCCGGGAGATTCGGTGCGATGCTTCCTATGCCGCCACGGCTGCACTATTCCGCCCGGAAAGCGCGGCATCTGCGGGGTGCGGGAAAACCGGGAGGGAATCCTCATCAGCCTCGTCTATGAAAGGTGCGTGGCGAAAAACATAGACCCCATAGAGAAAAAGCCGCTCTTTCACGTGCTTCCGGGCAGCCGTTCCTTTTCCATCGCCACCGTGGGCTGCAACTTCAAGTGCCGTTTCTGCCAGAACTCGGGAATCGCCCAGATGCCTTCGGATCAGAACGGGCTCATCGTGGGCGATTATTATCCGCCGGGCGACGTGGTCGCCGACGCCCTTGACGCAGGCTGCCAGAGCATCTCCTACACCTACACCGAGCCCACGGTCTATTTCGAATACGCCTACGCCACAGCCCGCATCGCAAAGGAAAAGGGGCTCAAGAACATATTCGTCACCAACGGCTTTCAGTCGCCCGAATGCATCAAGATGATAGCGCCCTTTCTGGACGCGGCCAACGTGGATCTCAAATCCTTCAACCGCAAGTTCTACACTGGCCTTGTGGGGGCACAGCTTGACGGCGTGCTTGAAAACCTGAAACTTTTCAGGAAGGAGGGCGTATTCCTGGAAATCACCACCCTCCTCATCCCCCGCGCCAACGACGACCCACGGGAAATAAAGGCCCTGGCCGAATTCATCGTAAGGGAACTGGGGCCGGACACGCCCTGGCACGTTTCCCGCTTCCACCCGACTTACAGGCTCATGGACAGGCCCCCCACCGACCCGTCCGCCCTTTTCATGGCCCGCAACATTGGCCGCGACGCGGGGCTTCGCTACGTTTACACCGGCAACATCCCCGGCCAGGGCGGCGAAAACACCCTGTGCCACAAGTGCAAGGCGCTTCTGATAGAAAGATCGGGTTTCACGGTGAGGCAAAACCGCATGAAGGACGGCGTCTGCCCGGACTGCTTTACCTCGGTGAGCGGGATATGGGATTGATGGGGTGGAGGCGGGGCATAAGCCCTAACCTAAGAGGATAGTGGTTTGGTTCGTCACCCCGGCGAAGGCCGGGGTCCAGAAAAACGAGGTGATATCCAAAAAATTACAGCTAAAAATGATGAAAAAGTGAGACTAAGATCATCGCATCCCCAAGAAAAGACTGGGCCCCGGCCTTCGCCGGGGTGACGGCTATGCAAGGTTAGCGCTGATGGAGAGGGGGGCCGAGGCTTAAAACCAGCCGGTATTTGCCTTCCTGTAAAGCTCCGCGAAATGATGGGTGGGGCCGTGGCCGTGGCCGATGCCCAGCGAATTTTTGATGGCGAAGGTTACGTACTCCTTGGCTCTTTCAACGGCTTCCGGCGCGGTCATGCCCCTGGCGAGGCAGGCGGCGATGGCGGCTGACAATGTGCATCCGGTTCCGTGGGTGTTTTGGGTGTTGATGCGCTCCGACTCAAAATTGTAAAAATTCTGCCCGTCGAAGAGAATGTCGCTGGCTTTTCCTTCTAGATGCCCGCCCTTCACCAGAACCCATTTTGGCCCCATGCCGAAAATCGCCCTGGCCGCCTCTTTCATGCTCTCGGTCCCCGTGACCGATTTTCCGGTCAATGCCGCTGCTTCCGGTATATTGGGCGTGACGGCGAAGGCAAGGGGCAGGAGGCGTTTAATCACGGCCTCTTTCGCCTCATCCGCCAGAAGCGGGGCCCCGCCCTTGGCAACCATCACCGGATCGACCACCGGAAAGGGCAGGGAAAAGCGGCTTATGCATTTCGCCACGGCATCCACTATGGCCGGGCTCGAAAGCATCCCGGTCTTTACCGCGTCCACGCCTATGTCGGTGGTCACCGCCTCCACCTGGAGCGCCACGAAGGCGGGCGAAAGCTCCTCCACCCCAAGGACTCCGCAGGTGTTCTGGGCCGTCACCGCTGTTATGGCGCTCATCCCGTAAACCCCAAGGGCCGCAAAGGTCTTGAGATCAGCCTGGATGCCCGCGCCGCCGCCCGAATCGGAGCCTGCAATGGTGAGGGCTTTAGGAATCCTTACGCCTGAAATGGTCCCATCCCCGGTCATTTTCCGCCGCCTTTATGATGCCGTGTGAATCGATCAGCCGTATTTCGTCCCTTTGCCCGGTTATCCTGCCTATGGCGCTTATGGGGGCAAGTGACGAGCCTGAAAATTTTTCCCGCAAAAGCTGAAATTCCGTCTCCGGCAGGGTGAAGCAGAGCTCGTAGTCCTCGCCGCCGTAAAGGGCCAGATTTACCGGGTCTTTTCCGAGCGCTTGGGCTGCCTGTACAAGCTCATGGCTTATGGGCAGCCTGTCAATAAAGATGTCCGCACCCCGGCCCGATTGCTCAAGGATATGCCCCAGATCGGCCACGAGCCCGTCAGAAACGTCTATAGAAGAGCTTACCATTCCGGATGCTGAAAGAAACCGGCCTTCCTCAACCCTCGGCGCTGGTGTCGCGTGGGCCGCCGCCAGCCGAAGGCGGATGTTTTCGTCAATTTTAAAATCAGGATTCTTCAAAAGAAGAAGCCCGGCAGCCGAATCCCCAAGGGTTCCTGTGACCGCCACGAGGTCGCCCTCCCTGGCTCCCCTGCGATACAGGGCCTTGCCCTTTTCGATGCGGCCAAGGCAGGTGATGTCGATGATGACGCCTTGGGGCGATTTCGCCATGTTGCCGCCGATGATGGCCGCCCCGTAACGTTGGGCCTCGAAGGCCATGCCCCGGCTGAGGCTTTCCATGAAGGCGACGGGGGTTTTCTCCGGAAGAGCGAGGCTCACCAGCAGAAAGGCCGGTATGGCCCCCATTGCCGCCACGTCGCTGATATTGACAGCCACGGCCTTCCTGCCCACGAGAAAGGGGTCGGAGTCGGAAAGGAAGTGGACTCCTTCCACTAGGCTGTCGCAGGTGGCCACCACGGAAAAGCCTTCGGGAAGGTCGAAGACGGCGCAGTCGTCGCCGCTGCCTTTAACCAGCCCCTCGCCCTTTTGGGGTAAGAGCGCCAGCATCCTCTTTATCAGCTCGAATTCCCCCGGATATTCCGTCATGAGGCTAATCCTTTACGATGGCCACCGTATAGGAAAAATTAGGCCGTCAAGGTAATTGCACGTTCTTTCAATCCTTCGTTTTTTAAACGCTCTGGTGGTCTCGACGAAAAATATGAAATGGCATTATTAGGGGGAGCAGGGGTTAGTTCCATTTTTCGAACTCCCAAAAACGTTGGAGGAGGAAGATTGTAGTATTTCTTCCCTCACCCAGAGTTCTCTAAAGAATGGAAAAGAACCATGCTCCGCTTAATAACATCGCCAACATAAACTGCGGCGATTTTGCGCAGCAAAAGCGACGTTTGATAAAAGGGGGCCTGGGGGAACTTGAGTTCCCCCAGCCGCCGGAGGCGCTTTTCATCTTTTGCTTTTCAAATGCGGTGGCCCTTATCCTTACGGCGTCACCTGGGCTTTAGGGCGGCCATGCGGTAGACTATCATCCCGGCAAGCCAGGCCATGTCTTCGGGCGAGATGATCCTGCCTACGCTGCGGTCGAAGAGGATGGAGGCTTCAGGCGGAAACTCCTCGTCCCCGGCGTAGAGGATGATCCGAACCGGAACCCTGGGAAAGGGCGAGAACTCGAAACAGGCGTCCCCGGGCCCGGCGAACGGAACCCCGCCCACCAGGGGGGCGATCTTTTTCAATGATTCCGGGTCTTCGCCGAAGATTTTTTTAAGGGGGTCTATGGCGCGCTTTGTGAAGGCCGAAGTGTAAAAGGACGCGCCGGGAATTTCCCGGTAAGCGGCCCAGTCTTCGGAAGGATCGGCCAAGGGGTCGCCCAGAAGATAGTGAAGGATCAGAACCTGTTCCTGGATGGGCGCGGGCTTTTCCGGCTCATCTGCATCGGTGAAGGTGAAATCCGGGGGCAAAGCGTGAAACACGCGGTTCAAAAAGGGGATCACCAGGACTCCGCCCTCCGTAACCTCGTAACCGCCGTCGCTTCCCAGGGCTGTGGCGTCCCTCTTGGACAGGGCCTCAACCGCGATTTTTTTCGCGTTTTCGTAATCGTCAACTCTTGCCAAAATTGCCCCCTTGAAACTACAAAGCCCCTTTCCCGGAGGAAAGGGGCTTTGCAACGGAAAGCCGCGCCTTTAAATTTCCAGCCAGGAGTCGGAATAAAGGGTGTGGCCCAAAATGACCTTGGCGGTCTTGACGTAGTCGCCAAGTTCCTTGGAAAGGCTGCCCATGTCGATGGCGTCACCGTCCATGACCTTATGGACGACTTCCACGATGTCCGGCCTTCTGCCCTTGGCCACGTCTGTGAGGACCGTGTCGCGGGGGTCGGAAATGACGGAATACATACCATTGCGCTCAAGCATGATCATGTAGGCGGTGTTGAGTATCGGGCGAAGATGTGAGGGAGGCCCGTTACTGATGTTGGAAAGCCCGCAGGTGGACTTGCAGCCCGGGGCGATGTCCTGGAGCATGGCGGTGAAATTCATGAGGCTCATGAGCTGGGGCTGCTGAATGTTCACCGGGGTCACGATGCCGTCCACCCAGATCTTCTCGTTGGCGATTCCGGCCTCGTTGGCGAAATAGAGAAGCTCGACAGCCAGGGCGGCCCGCTCGTTCTCGTCCCGGGGAAGACCCTGGGGGCCCCACATGAGGGCGATGAAATCGGCTCCGCTCTCGGCTGCCATGGGCACCATCTTTTCATAGCGCTCCGGGCGGCACATGATGGAGTTGATGAGGGGGGGCATCTTGCAGACCTTGAGCCCCGCAGCAATGGCGTCAATGTTGGAAGTGTCGAGGGCCAGGGGAACGTCGGGAACGACTTCCTGGACCATTTCCACCACCCAGGGCATAAGCTCGTGGCCGTCCTTCTTGGCCGGACCTAAGTTGATGTCGATGTAGTCCATTCCGGCTTCCTTCTGGAAAACGGCTTCGGCCTGGATGGGGCCTTTGTCGCGTTCCTTGAAGGCTTTGCCGATGACTTTGGAGATAACGTTGAGGCTTTCGCCGATCAGAATCATGTAAAATTCCTCCGTTTAATGTGATGAACCCGTAATAAGTCTCGTGCAACCCTATTCCGCCGAGTATATGCCTGCGACCGGGACTTGTTGCGAGTCTGTCACGAGTCCGTTAAAAAAGCCGCGTGAAAACGTGGGTCACGTCCCCTGTCGCGGGTTGAATATTTTTTCTTACCATCTGCGGGGCCGTGCCGCCAAGCTCTTTTGGACGGGCTTTGCAGACCGGAAACCGGTTTTCGCGTTTCGGCAAAAAACGGTTTCCGGCTTATGTCCTTCTATTTCCGTGCCTTCAAAAACGCAGGGATGTGGGCTGCTTCGCGGGGGCCGACGGTGATGGACCAGCCCGGAAGCTCCTCTTCCATGTCGCCTGCGATGGCGGCGGCATAGCCGGGGATGATGATCTGCTTGTGATTGACCTTGTCGGCTATGCCGCATTTTTTCACGAACGCGCCCACGTCGTCGCCGGAGAACTTTCCTGCGGCCCAGGCCGTCATGACGCTAAGGCCCTCGGAATCCTTGATGAGGAGCCATGCGGGCATCTTGGAGCCTTCCACTTCGCCGGAGACGATGAAGTAGGTGAGGGCGAAGTTGGTGGTGACCAGGACCGGGGAATTGGCGTCCGGGTTGTTGATCTCGTAGATGCCCTGGGTGACCGTCATGGGCCTCTGGGGATCGGTGAAGATGTTCAGGCGCTCAAGAAGCAGCGGGAAGATGTTTTCACCGGCAAAGTCGCTCATCACAACCACGGAGCCGTACTTGGCTACGAAGGTTGCGGCCACCAGGGTTTCCATGTCGAGGTTGGCGGCCATTTCGTTGGCGAAAACGATGGTGGGGAAGCCCAGAGCGCGGTTGCCCTGCTTGAGGGCGGCGCGGCGGATGCCCACCATGTCGGCGAAAAGGGCCTTCATTTCACGGGAGCCCGGATCGAGAATCAGGTCCTTTAAGCCCATTGCCGTGAATTTTTCGGTAAGGGCAATGAGGCCGTCGATGGAATCGCTCTTCACGCCCAGGGGCAGCCCGGTTTCCTTGGCCATCGCACCCATAGCATCTGCGTTTTTTGCAGTTGCGCCGAAAAGAACGGGCTTCTTGAATCCGCAGGCGAGAACGCCAGCCTTCATCACGTCCGGGTTTTCGGTCATGAGGATGACATTAAACTCGGAGGACTCGGCCACTGCCTTGGCCACCTTGGCGAAGGCGTCGGCATTGCCGTTGACGTCTTTCACCGCAACCAGTTCGGGCCTGAGGTTCAAACCCACGCGCTCGAACTGGAAGACGTTCCACAGCTTGAGCTTCTTTTCCAGGTCAGCCGGGGAGATATCGGAATTGATCTGTGCGGCCAATCCGGTGGGGTTGAAAAAGGTCTTCTCGTGGCGGGAAAGAACCGTCTCGCCGCCGATGGTGAGATTACGGACGCCTGCGCCGATCTTCACCGGGCGGATGGGGGGAGCGGACGCCTCGGCCAGCTGCTCCCGCGCCTCGGCTGAGACGTAGGGGCATTGGTCCAGTTCCGCCTTGCCGCTTGCCAGGTTCATGGCAAAGGCGAGGCAGGTGGGCACACCGCACTCCTTGCAGTTGGTCTTGGGCAGAAGTTTGAAAATCTGAATACCGGTCAAAGCCATTTTGGGGTTCTCCTTGTCTGTGGCGTCCCTCTCGGACGTCCCCGATTCCATAAGCGCGGGACGGCGTCAACCGCCCCGCGCGTGTTTTTCATCAACCGGCGATGATGGGATCCATGGAAAGGGCAGGGTGCCCGACCTTCTGGAGGAAGGCGTACACTTCGTCCTCGGTCACGCCCACGGTCTCATCGGCGATCATGTCGTAGAAGTTGGGAATACCCATTTCCTGGCCGCGCTTGATGAGGCGGTCCTTGATCTCTTCCTTGAATATTTTGGGCATCCACACCATGCGCTTCAGGCCGCCGTCGCCCGACACGAACTTACGCTGGGTGACGTTGTACTTGGAGTGTCCCACGAAGCCGGGGGAGGAAGCGCCGCCGCCCATGACGCCTGCCAGGGTGGTGAACTTCATGCCGCAGGGGGTTTCACCGGTGTAGTCGCGGTTGACGGTCATGATGCCGTTGCACATGGGCAGCATTGCGGCGATGGCCTCGCAGCAGCCGCATGTGGTCATGGGGTCTATGGTCATGGAGTAAAAATTGTACTTGCTGACAGCGCCGCGTGAGGCCTTGAACACGAAGTCGTTGACGCCCTTCCACTGGCCAAGTACCGGATCGAGGCACTCGCCCTTTTCGATGGGCTGGTTGGGGCCGGTGGGGTTGATTTCAAAGGAGGCCTTGCAGTCCATCCAGTTGTACGCGCCGCAGAGGCCGGTGCGCTCAGGGGAGACCGTGCACACGTGGTTGGGCGCGAAGCTCTGGCACAGGGTGCAGGAGTAGAAGGTTTCCACGCCCTCGTCGGTCATGGTCTCCACGCGCTCGTCACGCAGCCTGTATTCGGCGCGCGCGCGGGTGGTGAGCTTGTCCACGTCTTCCTTGTTGGTGTAGAAAGTCACCTGGACCTTGTCTGCGATCTTGGTGAATTCCTGATGGAACTTGGCGTGAAGAACCACGCCGATGTGCTTCAGGGAGAAGCCCTTTTCCACAGCCTGCTTGGACACGCGCACCCACGCGATGTCGCGCTGGCCTATGTGCATGACGCCCTGGATGTAGTTGGTGAGATGGTGGATCTGGCGCTCCAGGATGGGCTCGAAATCGGCCTGGAACTCGCGTCCGGCGATCTGGACGTAGATGCCAAGAGGATTGGAGGAGCCGACCTTGATGTCCGGGATGTCGGGTCCGACAACGATGACCTTGCCGTCTTCGATCTCGTTAAGCTCGGCCATTTTGACGAGCTCGGTGCACTGGGCCTTGCCGCCGCCGAACTGGCTGTGGAGGTCGTCCTTGCGTACGCGCTCGCCCTCGAAGGCCGGGCCGTAGGAAAGGGGAATGTCCACATGGGAGACCGTGACCTTCAAGCCCCGGACTTCGATGGACTTCTGGACCATTTCCTTGTGGGGAATGTTGGCCACGACGTGTTCGTAGGTGCAGATACCGGTGGGCAGAATCTCCGGGATGTCGGTGTCGGAAATGGTGGGGAAGCCCCAGTTGACGCAGCCCGCAGCCGCAGCGGCCCACTCGGCGTTCACGTCGCCAAGGGCGTTGACGAACGCGAATATGCGGTTCTTGTTGTACATAAGCATTTTCTTGTGGTCGCCGGGCTGGATGCCGCCGAAGGCCATTGCGGCGCGGTTGGCGAAGCCAAGGGCGAAGATGGCGCTGGAGATGTCCGGGCCAAAGGGAACGATACGGGTGTTCCAGCCGATCTGGATGCCTGCCTGGATGAGCTGCTCGGCTACGGTGGTGCCGTTCTGGTTGGCTGCCAGGAAGATGTAGAGGTTCTTCTTCTGGTAGTCTTCCACGATGAGCTTGGCGGTTTCCGGGTCCGGAGCCGCGCCCACGATGGCCGCGAAGCCGGGGGCGGAGCCGTCCACGAACTCAACGCCGCGCTTGCGGAAAACGGTGTCGTCCGCAGGGCCCAACCAGATTTTCCCGCCTTCCTCGTCGATCTCTTCGCTTCCCAGATTGTAGAAACCCGGGTCTTCCAGAATGCGGATGGCTTCCTGGATTTCAAAGGCGAAAAGGGCGGCCATGCCTGCGTCAAGCAGGGGGCCGAGGTAGGGCAGATGGTTCACGCGCTTGACGTGGGGCGGAAGGAGCTTCCGGGCGATTGCCAGAGGCCGCTTCATGTCTTCAAGGGTTTCGACCTTGATTCCCAGAAGGGAGTAAATCACCGGCAGGTAATAGGCCGTGTTGGGAAATTCCACCTTGGTGGATGCGTCGCGGCTGGCAAGGGACTTTTTGAGCGCGCCCTCTGCCTTGGAAACGATATTGTAAGCGCCCTGGATGGCGGCAAAAGCGACAAGCTTCGACATATTACGTCCTCCTTCGTTGAGGATTTTTTAGTGCAATGTGGTTTTCTGCAAATCCGCCAGCCGGAACCTTTTGTTCCGGCTGGCGAAAACGGACCAGTCTATGCCGCATCCAGCTTCTGCCGTGCAGCCATATCCATGAGAACGCGCTCGCGGCCCTTGTCAATGCCAAGCGCCTTGCGCTTCTTGTCTATGTGGGCGATCATCTTCCATGCGTGCTTGATGGGATCCGGCTCGAAATCCCACATGCCGCCGTAGAGTTTTTCGTGTCCGTTGAAGAGGTAATCCTGGAAAACAGGTGCGCCGCTGGTGGGGAATACGCCGCCGAAAACGGTATAGATACCCGATGCAACCACGTACTGTCCGATTGCAATGGCTTTTTCACTCATCCATTCCGGAGCGGAACCGCAGGCGGGCACCTCGGAGAGGTCTTTGCCCAGGCCGCCGGCCTTGACGACTTCGTTGGCGGCCAGAAGGATGCGGCTGTTGTCCACGCAGCTTCCCATGTGGAGAACCGGCGGGATGCCGACGGTTTCGCAGACTTCCGCGAGTCCGGGGCCGCAGAAGACCTGGGCGGTTTCAGGCGTGAGAAGCCCGGCCATTCCGCAGGCTATGCCGTTGCAGCCGGTGGTGAGAACGATGACGTCGTTCTTGATGAGTTCCTTGACCACCGTGAGATGGGCTTCATTGTGGCGGGTGCGCACGTTGTTGCAGCCGACCACCGCGCCGATGCCCCGGATGCGTCCGTTGATGATGTTGTCGTTTAACGTGTAGTAATTGCCACGGAAGCTGCCGCCCAGGTGATACTCGATGGATTCCACGGAAAAGCCCGCGATGAGCGGGTTCTTGTGGCCAGGGATGCAGACGTCTTCGCCGCGATTCAGGAAATTGTCGCAGGCGATCATGACGATTTTCTTGGCGTCGGAAATGGCGTGATGCTCGTCGAACTCGATGTGCAGAACGTTGTCCTGCTCCATCTTGGCGATGGGATGCGTGGTGATGACCTTGGTGTGGAAGCACTTGGCCACGTTGGCCAGGTTCTGGAACACGCACTGCACGTCGACCACCATGGCGTCACATGCGCCGGTTACAATGGCCAGTTCCTGCTGCAGGAAGGTGCCTGCAAGGGGAACGCCGTGGCGCTGGAGGATTTCGTTGGCGGTGCAGCAGATGCCGCCCAGCTGTATGCCCTTGGCGCCCTTGGACTTGGCGTAGTCAAGCATCTCCTGGCTCTGGGACACCTGGACGATGATTTCCGAGAGAACGGGCTCATGGCCGTGGATGATGATGTTGACATGATCCTTCTTCATGATGCCGAGGTTGGCCTCGCTCTGAAGAGGATAGGGGGTGCCGAAAAGGATGTCCTGAAGGTCGGTGGCCATCATGGAACCGCCCCAACCGTCGGCCAGGGCGCAGCGGGTGCCCTGCTTCATCAGGTTTTTGTAGTCCTGGTCAACACCGATGGCCGTCCGGTGCATGATCTCCACGATCTCGCGGTCGATGTTCCTTGGAAGAACGCCCAGCTTCTTCCACAGCTCGTAACGGGGCTGGGGCGCGCGCTTCAGATACATGAGTTCGCCGGAATCCTTGCCCCATTCCGCCACCGCGATTTCGCCGACTTCAAGGGCGATTTCGTCGATGTCGCGGTCCTTCACTTCGCCGTCCACCTCAACCGTTGTGGCTACGCCGAAATGCGGGGCCACTGCAAGGAGCTTGGTGGTGTCCTTGATGAAATAAGCGTCCGATTCCTTGCGGGCTGCGGTAAGAAAAACCTCGGCCACGTTGCGGCCATGATCCGAATGGGCGGCTGTGCCCGCCGCTATCATGCGGCAGAAGTTACGGGCCGCAACCGTATTCGGGGAGGCTCCGCAGATGCCCTTGCGATTATCTTCGCCCTCTATCTTGGTCAGCGGCAGGCGGCAGGGGCCCATGGAGCAGTTCTTGCAGCAGGTGCCCTGGTTGCCGATGTTGCAGGGCTTCAAGTTCTCGGCCCTGTCAAAGCAGGTTTCCACGCCGAGCTTCTGTGCGCGGGCAATCATTTCCTGGGTCGCCGGATCGATGCTTGCAGCAACGGGATCGGCCAACTTGGCCTTTTTTTCAACTTTCACGTCTTCTGCCATACGAGGTTCCTCCTCATGTTAAATCGGTGACGATCAACATCGTTATTTATAAGAAAAGGGCCGAAATATGCGTTCGGCCATTGGTCACCATGAAATGCTAACGCCTGTGCACCCGATCCAGGTTGTCAATGAGCTTGTCCAGGGCTGTTCTCTGGACAGCGGCAACCGTGGTTCCGGCTGATGCCGCCTTCTTGACGGAGCGCTCGGCTGCGCGCTTGTCGGCTTCGGCTGCGCGTGCGGCGCGGATGGCGTCTTCCTCGCTCTTGCGCTTGGCGACTTCAGCCGCCTTTGCGTCGGCCTCTGCCTTGGCTTTTGCGTCGGCCTCAGCCTTTGCCTTGGCTTCTATCGCAGCCTTGGCGTCGGCATCCGCTTTCGCCTTGGCGTCTGCTGCGGCCTTGGCTGCTGCTGCGGTGGCGGCCTGTGCTGCTGCTGCGGCTGCTGCTGAGGCTGCGGCATCAACAGCAGGAGCCGCCGGAGCGGCTGCGGGCGCTGCGGGAGCAGCCGGGGCCGCTGCGGGCTTGGCTGCAGCAGGTGCGGCTGCCGCTGCGGGCGCGGGTTTGGCTGCCGCAGGCGCTGCGGCCTTGGGGGCTTCCTTGACAACTTCGGCTGCGATGGTGAGATCGGGGGCCGGAGACAGGGCGGCCAAGTCAACGGTGAAGGCGCCGAGCTTCTTGGTGATTCCGGCAACGCCCGCCGCGCTTCCGCCGTCGATCATGAGTCCGATGTATGATTTCACCATGCGAACCGCTTCGGGGTGGCGCATGATGAGGATGTTGGAGCCAGCCAGAAGATACGTGACCGCCGCCACCGCTTCCATCAGAATGCCGCGCCGTTCAGGGTCGCCCAGGGTGGGGGCGTCGTCTGCGGTCTGCTTGGCTTCCTTGCACTTCCAGACTTCGTTTCCCACGTTGTTGATGAGGGGAAGCTGGAGCTTGTCGTCGCCCTGGATAAGGGCCGCCATGGTGAGCCGCTCCATGACCGAGTAGGTGTATTCCAGGCCGTAGCCAAGGCCGCCGGTGGTGGGGTCTATGACGACCTTGTCCATGGGCACGCCAAGGTTTTCCAGGAGAATGTTGACCTGCTTGGCAAGGTTGACGTCGATGGGGGAGGAGGAGATGACGCTCTGCTTGAAGGCCAGAGCCGCAGCGCCTATGCCCTTGTGGTTCTTTTCTTCCACGGGGCCGATGAGAAGGTCCATGCCCTGGCACTCTTCGCAGATCTTCTTCAAAACTTCCTCGTCCTTGGCGGCGTTGGCGCAGCCCCAGACGGCCAGGGGCACGTCGATGGCCGCTGCGACCTTTTTCACCGTGGCGACTGCGGAGGCTGCGTCGGCGTTTTTATCGTTGGGATCGATGCTCTTCAACTGGAGAATGATGAGGTCAGCGCCGTATTCCACGCATTTTTTCGCCCAGGCGGCCGGATCGGCCTTTACGTCCGCGAAAATCGCAGCAGGAGCTTCGGCCCAGTCGGTGGGGTCGATGTCCCACACTTCCATGGCCACAACGGGCTTGTTACCGATGCCGCCTTCGAAAAGGTAGAACGGATAACAGTTTTCCCCTCCTACTTTCACCGCCTTGGCGCCTTTGCCAAGAGTGACCTCTTTGATTTTTCCTGAGTAGGATTCCTTGAAAGCTTGAAACGCCATTTGCTCCTCCTTGGACGCGGTTGGTTGTTCCGTTGCCCTATTTAGAAGTCCGGCGGGTTCGCTCCCTGCCGGGGGTTTTTTTCCGGGTCCCGGCCTTGGAAAAAACCGGGACCGTTCATCCTGTAAATATATTCGATGCCCGAATGCGGCTGCATTTTGATGGGCGCATTAAATAAGCCGCAATATATTGTATTTTACGGGCTCATGAAAACAGTTCGCCACGCCCTGAAAAAGCCTGGAAAACCTTGGCCGCTATAGCAGATCAGGAGCTTTTGTCAATAGCAATCCAATAGAAAATGAGCGCACGTTCAGATATCCCAGGGCCTGCAAGGGGTGATCGGGCCTTAAAGAACCATACCCAAGCAGTGGGAAAGAGCTTCAGCTAAGAGCCGTGCCTGGCCCTCCGGGAGATTCGCTCCGCTACCCTGGGAAAAAGGTTGACATCGGTGTTGGGCAGAAAAAGGGCGGCCACGTAGTTGTCCATGTAGGAAGCGACCTCGGAAAGCTCCAGGCTCGTCATCTTGTGGGTCACCTCCACCACGTCGCGCCTTATGCGGTTGGTCAAAACGCTCATCTTGGCCCCAAGGAGCGAACCGTTACCCAGGTAGATGAACTTTTCCGGGTCGGTTTCGGGCAGAAGCCCTATGGTCATGGCGCTTTCAAGGTCCACATAGGAGCCGAAACCGCCCGCCAGGATTATCCGGTCAAGGTCCGAGACCGTGAGGCCCACCTCGCCCAGAAGGGTGGTGTAGCCCGCGAACATGGCCCCCTTGGCCCGGATGAGGTTATCTATGTCCGCTTCGGTGAGGACGATGTCCCGGTCGATCTGGGTGTCTTTCTGCCAGGCCACCACGTATTCCACCACTTCGTCGCGCACCCTTATGCGGTCGGTTTCAAGGTCGCGGTTGAATTTTCCGGCGTTGTCGATGAGCCCGGTGTTGAACATGGCGGCCAGCATTATGATGAGCCCGCTTCCGCAGATACCCTTGGGGCGGGTGTTGCCTATGGTGAGGTTCATTGGCTCCCAGGTGACCGGATCGATGGAGAAATCCTCGATGGCCCCGATGGTGGCCCTCATTCCGTGCTCCACGCCGCCGCCCTCGAAGGCCGGGCCTGCGGAACATGCCGCGCACATCATCCAGTCGCTGTTTCCCACAACGATTTCCGCGTTGGTGCCGATGTCTATGAACAAGGTGAGCTTGTCGCTGCGGTACATGCCGCTTCCCATGACCCCGGCCACGATGTCGCCGCCAACGTAGCTCGATACGCAGGGGTACATGAGGGCCGTCACGTGGGGGGGAAGATCGAGGCCCAGTTCCACGGCCTTGACGGCTGGGTAGAGCGTGGCCGCAGGAACATAGGGGGCGCGGCGGATTGCCTTGGGGTTCACCTTCATGAAAAGCTGTGTCATGGTGGTGTTGCCCGCAAGGGAGACAGTAGTGATCTCGTCGGGATCGATTCCGGCCCTGAGGATGATGCGCTTTATGATCTTGTTGATGGTGCCGACAACCACTTCGTTTATGCGGTCCAGCCCGCCTTCCTTTTCGGCATATATGATGCGGGTGATCACGTCCTCGCCGTAGCTAATCTGGCCGTTGAACTCCCCGTGCTCGGCAAGGACTTCGCCCGTGATGACGTCCACGAGCTGGCCGTAAACGGTGGTGGTGCCTATGTCGATGGCGATCACGTAGTGGGTTTTGGTGGTGTCGCCGGGGCTGACGTTGATTATGTGGGTCCGCCCGCATTCCATGCGAACGGGCCGGGCCAGGGACACCGTGACCTTGAAGTCGCTGTCCCTCAAGACCTGCGGGAGCTTCCTGATAACCGAAAGGTCCACCTTCATGCGGTGCTCGCCGTGGTTATGGCGCAGGTGGTTGATCACCCGGCTTGCGTCGCACACGTTGTCCTCGATGGACGGGGGGGAAAGTTCAAGGTATTTTTCCTCCACCGGCGGAACGAAAAGACCCTCCTCCTTCAACTGGTTCAAGTCCATCTGCTTGATTTTGGCCGTGCGCCGGGGGCTCTTGGCCTTGTTGAGAACCGCCGCGTCTAGTGAGGATTCCACCGGCACCCGGATCGCCACGTCGGCGTTCACGTTGCTCTGGCAGGCCAGCCGCCAGCCCTTGGCCCAGTCTTCGGGGCGGACCTTTTCCTTGCCCCCGCCCTCGATGGAGCCTTCTTCGACAAGTATCCGGCACTTGCCGCACACACCCTCGCCGCCGCACGACGCGTTTATGTGAACTCCGGCCTCCATGGCGGCCCGGATCACGCTGGTTCCGGCCTCAACCTCGATTTCCTGGTTGTGGGGCAGAAACTTGACTTTTACGGTGCTCATTGAACCTCCTATTAACAGGAGCGTAATTTGATTCCATTTTTCATGGGGGTAGTTGCCCAAGGTCGTCATTCCGACGTAGGCCGGAATCCAGTTCTTTGCTGTTGGCAGCTCTTTTCTGGACCCCGGCCTACGCCGGGGTGACGGAGGTTACCTCTCTGAGAAATGGAAATAAACCTTGCTCCCAGAAATAATAATCCCATGGACCGGGCTCAATTCTCCAGGCGCTTTTTCAGAAGCTCGTTCACCAACTGCGGGTTGGCCTTGCCCCTTGTTTTTTTCATGACGGCCCCCACGAAAAAGCCCATGAGCTTCACCTTGCCGCCCTTGTAGCCCTCCACCTCGGCGGGGCTTTCCGCCAACACCTCGTCCACGGCCTTTTCGATGACCGAGGTGTCCGAAACCTGCACCAGGCCCTTTTCCTTCACGATGACGTCCGGGGCCTTGCCGGTAGTTGCCATTTCCTCGAAAACCGTCTTGGCGATCTTTCCGGAAATGACGCCGGATTCAATGAGTTTCAGCATGGCGGCCAGGGATGCCGCGCTTATCGGGGACCCGGCGATTGAAAGGCCCTTTTCGTTGAGAAGGGCAGAAAGCCCGCCGGTAACCCAGTTGGCGGCCTGCTTGGGCTCGCAGTTGCCCTCGTTCACTACGGCCTCGAAATAATCGGCGATGTCGCGCTCGGTGGTCAGGACCCCGGCATCATAGTCGGAAAGGCCGTATTGGGACATGAACCGGGCCTTCTTGGCGTCCGGAAGCTCAGGCAGAAGCGCCTTCATCCCGTTTTCCCACTGCTGGAAAACCATGAGCGGTATAAGGTCCGGGTCCGGGAAATACCGGTAGTCGTGGGCCTCCTCCTTGCCCCGCATGGGAAGGGTTTTCCCGGCGTTGGCGTCCCATAGCCTGGTTTCCTGCACCACGCTTCCGCCGTCCTCGATGACCGCCGTCTGGCGGGCGACCTCGTACGCAATGGCCTTTTCCACGTTTTTGAAGGAGTTCATGTTTTTAAGCTCTGCTCGCGTTCCGAATTTCTCCTGGCCCACGGGCCTTATGCTGACGTTTGCGTCGCAGCGGAAGGAGCCTTCCTCCATGTTGCCGTCGCAGACGTCAAGGTACCGCAAGATTGCGTGGAGCTTCCTGAGGTAGGCCCCGGCCTCTTCGGCGGAGCGCATGTCCGGCTCGCTCACGATCTCCATCAAAGGCGTGCCGGTGCGGTTGTAGTCCACCCGGCTTACCGGGGAGTGCTCGTCGTGCACGAGCTTTCCTGCGTCCTCCTCCATGTGGATGCGGGTTATGCCGATGCGCTTTCCGCCTTTTGAAGTCTCGATCTCAAGCCAGCCGTGTTCGGCCAAAGGAAGCTCGTACATCGATATCTGGTAGTTTTTGGGAAGATCGGGGTAGAAGTAGTTTTTGCGGGCGAAGCGTGATTCCCGGTTCACCTTGCAGTTGGTGGCAAGGGCCGTGAGGATGGCGAAGTCCACCGCCTTTTTGTTGAGGACGGGAAGGCTGCCGGGCATTCCCAGGCACACCGGGCAGGTGTGGGTGTTGGGAGGCGCACCGAAAGCCGTGGAGCAGCCGCAGAATATCTTGGACCGGGTCTTAAGCTGGGCGTGGACCTCAAGGCCGATTACCGTTTCAAACTCCATGTCAGTAGCCTCTTTTCCGATTTCGTGAATTTTCACCCCTTGCGGGGAATTGCAATTAATAGGAACTTTACCCAATCTTGGCAAGGCTAATTTATAGATTAGTTTGACGTTGACCGCCAACGCTTCCCGCATTAAAACCGGCTCGACTTGCGAAATGGAGGCGTAAATGGATTTTGTGTTATGCGTTCTTGGTGCGGCCCTTGTTTTGGAGGGGCTGCCGTTTTTCCTTTTTCCGGGCAGGATGAAGGAGGCCCTTTTGGAGATGGCCAAAAACGAGGACAGGGCCCTTCGCACCCTGGGTTTCTGCATCCTGGTGACCGGCGCGGTCTTTCTGTGGTTCGGGGGGCGGTGAGCTTGGATATCGCCGACATCGAAATTTCCGCCTACCACTACGATCTTCCAGATGAACTCATAGCCCAGGTTCCCAGGCCCGACCGCGAAAGCTCCCGGCTTCTTACGCTGGACAAAAATTCCGGGGCGGTTTCACACTCGCGTTTTTCGGACGTGGCAAGCCTTCTTCGCCCCGGCGATTTGCTGGTGATGAACGACACCAGGGTCATCCGGGCCCGCCTTCTGGGAACCAAGGACACCGGCGGCTTCTGCGAGGCCATGATAATGGACTTTGCGGGAGGCATGGAGGAAGCGGGGCGAACCGGCTCATTCACCACGTCCTGCTTGTTGCGGTCCGCCAAGACCCCGAAAATCGGGCGACGCATTTTCTTCGACGGCGGACATTGTGCAGAAATTATTTCAGGAGCAGACGGCATCTACACCCTGGCCTTCTCCTTCGGAACCGAGGCTCTGGAAATTCTCGAAACCATAGGCCGGGTTCCGCTTCCGCCTTATATCAAAAGGAGTGCGGACGCATCCGCCTTTGACGATTCGGCCTCTTACCAGACGGTTTATGCCAAAGAAAACGGGGCCGTGGCCGCGCCCACGGCGGGGCTTCACTTTACAGGGGAGCTTCTGAAAAACCTGAATGCAGTGGGGGTTGAGACTGCCAGCGTAACCTTGCATGTGGGCTACGGCACCTTCGCGCCGGTGCGGGTGGACGACGTGCGCCTTCACAGGGTCCACGCCGAGCGCTACACCGTGCCGGAGCAAACGGCCAACGCCGTCAACCGGGCGAAAGGGGAGGGCCGCCGGGTCATCGCCGTGGGGACCACGTCCACCCGCACCCTGGAGTTTTGCGCCGATCCCTCTGGCCGCGTCAGCGCCGGAAGCGGCCTTTGTGACCTCTGCATCCTTCCCGGATACCGCTTCCGCGCCGTTGAGGGGCTAATCACCAACTTCCACCTTCCCCGCACGAGCCTCCTTTTCCTGGTGAGCGCCCTTGCCGGGCGCGAGCGTATTCTGGCCGCCTACCGTGAGGCGGTCCAACATCAATACCGCTTTTTCAGCTACGGGGATGCCATGTTTATTGTATAATTTTGTAGTTTCTCTTAACTTACACGACAATTTTGTAGTATAGGTTCTGCTAACAAAAATGTTCAATTTGTTGGCCCCACTCAAGTTTATCTTTTAAAATCAATGGGTTGACATAAATTCGTCAAGCGTCTATAGGGTTGCGAACCATTTTGCTGTAACCCGATAACCTTCAAGGAGACGCAATGACCAAGAAATCCGCAGTGTTATCCATTTTATCACTATACTTCGCTTTCCCGGCGCTGGCAGCCGCAGCGGACCCCCACGGCGTTGACACCGGCATAACCGCCTGGATGCTCACCTCCACCGCCCTGGTGCTTTTAATGGTGCCGGGGCTCGCCATGTTTTACGGCGGGCTTGTGCGGTCCAAGAACGTATTGGGAACCATGATGCACAGCATGATAGCAATTCCCGTGATCGGGGTCCTGTGGGTGGCGGTGGGCTATTCCCTGGCCTTCGGGGACAGCATCCTGGGCGGCTTCGTGGGCTGGAAGGGAGATTACTTCTTTTTGAGGGGAATTGACGACACCATCGTAAACGGCGTTCCCGAATACGTCATCGCCATGTTCCAGGGAAAATTCGCCATCATCACCCCGGCCCTCATCGCCGGAGCCCTGGCCGAGCGGGTCTATTTCAGGGGTTACATCCTCTTTATCGTCCTGTGGTTTCTCCTGGTCTACTGCCCCCTGTGCCACTGGATTTGGTCGCCTTCGGGCTGGCTTTTCAACTCTGGCGCGGCGGGCGTGATAGACCTTGCGGGCGGGCTGGTGATCCACGTGTCAGCCGGGTTTTCGGCCCTTGTGGTGGCGATCTTCCTGGGGCCGCGCAAGGGCTATCCCAAGACCCCCATGCTGCCCAACAACCTTGTCATGACCATAATGGGAGCCGGAATCCTGTGGGTGGGCTGGTTCGGCTTCAACGCAGGCTCCACGGTGCAGAGCGGCCTGGACACAGCCCGCGCCCTCACCATGACCCAGGTTTCCGCAGCCAGCGGCGCGTTTACGTGGGTCATCATCGAGGCCATCCATTACCGCAAGGCCACATCCCTTGGCCTTGTCTCAGGTATTCTTGCGGGGCTCGTGGCCATAACACCTGCGGCGGGCGTGGTTCAGCCCTGGGGGGCTCTCATCCTTGGCGCGCTTTCATCCTGCATCTGTTACGCCGCCCTTCAGTTGAAGGGCCGGTTCGGCTATGACGACAGCCTGGACTGCTTCGGCGTTCACGGCGTGGGAAGCGGCATGGGAGTCCTCCTGCTGGCCTTTTTCGTGCGGCCAAGCTGGATGACCAATGCCGCCTCCAAGGTCGCGGGCTGGAACGCCTTTTCACAGTTCGGCATCCAGGCGATGGGCTTTACCGTCACGGTGGCCCTTGCGGTGGCGGCCACGGCGGCCATCTGTTTCATCGTGCAGAAAACCGTCGGATTCAGAATAGACGAGGAAAGCGAAGTTGCGGGTCTCGATTACGCCCTTCACGGCGAAAGAGGTTATAGTATTAATAATGTTGAGGGTTAACTGACCTCTTGCGCTTCGCGCCCCGGCAACGAGTTGCCGGGGCCACCCGGAGACGGGCCAATCGCCAAGTGTTTTTCCCGACTACCTACGACGCAGGCTGATCAAAAACGATGAAATGCAAGGAACGCGAGCGGCGCGGGAAGGAATAGTACTTTTCGTACATGACGACCCGCGCCGCGATGCGTGACACAGCAGTTCGCGTTTTTGGACAGCCTGTCGGCCTGCCTACATGTTGCGTCTGTATCTTCCTCCCACGGAATACAGCGCCTCGGTGATCTGCCCCAGGCTCGCCACCCGCACGGTGTCCATAAGGATGTTGAACAGATTCTCGCCGGTGAGCGCCGCCTTCTGGAGCCGCGCCAGGGCCTCCGGGGCCTCGTTTTCGTGGGCCTTCTGGAAGGCGGCAAGGCGGGTGAGCTGGGAGTCCTTTTCCCGGTCGGTGGAGCGGGCCAGTTCTATGGTGCCCATGTCCTCCATGCCGCCCTTGTCGGGGTCGAGGAAGGTGTTGACTCCGATTATGGGAAGCTCGCCGGAGTGCTTGCGGGTTTCGTACAGGACCGATTCGTCCTGGATGCGGCCCCGCTGGTAGCCAAGCTCCATGGCCCCAAGAACGCCGCCGCGCGTGGTTATGCGGTCGAACTCCATCAGAACCGCCTCTTCCACGAGCCGGGTAAGCTCGTCCACAATGTAGCTTCCCTGGTTGGGATTCTCGTTCTTGGCAAGCCCCCATTCCCGGTTGATGATAAGCTGTATCGCAAGTGCCCGGCGAACGGATTCCGCCGTGGGGGTCGTTATGGCCTCGTCGAAGGCGTTGGTGTGAAGGCTGTTGCAGTTGTCATATATGGCGCAAAGGCCCTGCAGTGTGGTGCGGATGTCGTTGAACTGTATGTCCTGGCTGTGAAGGCTGCGGCCAGAAGTCTGAACGTGGTACTTGAGCATCTGGCTTCTTGGGCTTGCCTTGTAACGCTCCCTCATGGCGATGGCCCAGATGCGCCGGGCCACCCGGCCTATCACGGTGTATTCGGGGTCCATGCCGTTTGAAAAGAAAAAGGAGAAATTGGGCGCGAAGCTGTCTATTGGCATTCCCCGCGACAGATAATATTCAACATAGGTGAACCCGTTGGCCAGCGTCAAAGCCAACTGGGTTATGGGGTTGGCCCCGGCTTCTGCGATGTGGTAGCCGGAAATGGAGACCGAGTAGAAGTTCCGCACGTTGTTTTTTATGAAAAACTCCTGGATGTCGCCCATGATCTTCAAGGCGAACTCGGTGGAGAAGATGCAGGTGTTCTGGCCCTGGTCCTCCTTTAATATGTCGGCCTGGACAGTGCCGCGCACCGAAGAGAGCGCGGTGGCCTTGATTTTGGCGTATTCCTCCGCCGTTGGCTCCCGTCCGTTTTCGCTCCTGAATTTTTCCGCCTGCTGGTCGATGGCGGTGTTTAAAAACATGGCGAGCATTATTGGGGCCGGGCCGTTTATGGTCATGGAGACCGACGTTGACGGCGCGCAAAGGTCAAAGCCGCCGTAGAGCACCTTCACGTCTTCCACGGTGCAGACCGAGACGCCTGAGTTGCCGATTTTCCCGAAGATGTCGGGCCGCCGGTCGGGGTCGCGCCCGTAAAGGGTTACGGAATCGAAGGCCGTTGAAAGCCGGGTCGCCTCGGAATTTGCCGACAGCATCTTGAAACGCCTGTTGGTTCGGGCCGGGTCGCCTTCGCCCGCGAACATGCGGGTGGGGTCCTCGTCCATGCGCTTGAAGGGGAAAACACCTGCGGTGTACGGGAAGTAGCCCGCAAGGTTTTCCTCCCGCAGAAAGCGGTAGATTTCAGCCGGGTCCTCGCTTTGGGGCAGTGCCACCTTAGGAATGGCGGTGTGTGAAAGGCTCTGGGTTTTAAGGGGAACCCTGAATTCCTTGTTTCTTATGGTGTAGCAAAACTCGCGGCCCGAATAGTTTTTCTTGAGCGCGGGCCAGGACTCCAGAAGGCTTTCGGTTTCCGGCTCAATGGCCCCTCTCGCCTTTTGCGCCTCCATTTCAATATGGTAGCGGGCGTCCTTTTCGTTCCCAACCGCCTTGGCGGCCTCCTCAAGATGCCATGCCTTGCGCACCGCGTCCATCTGGCTTCGGGTCTCTTTGTGGTAGCCCCGCACGGTTTCGGCTATTTCGGAAAGATAGCGCACCCGCTCGCCCGGAATAATTAGCGTTTGGCTGGTGGAGACCTTTTCGGCTGGCCTTTGGCGGGGGGATGAAAGCGACAGCCCGCACTTTTCGTTGATGCGGTCCAAAAGGGCAAGGTAGAAGGCCGTTACGCCGTCGTCGTTGAATTTTGACGCCGATGTGCCGAAAACAGGCATGTCCTCCGGGAGCCTGTCCCAGGCCTCGCGGTTGCGCTGGACCTGCTTGGCCACCAGGCGCACCGCGTCCGGCCCGCCCTGCTTCTCGTACTTGTTCACCACCACAAGGTCCGCGTAATCCAGCATGTCGATTTTTTCAAGCTGGGTTGCGGCCCCGAATTCGCCGGTCATCACGTAAACCGGGATGTCCACCAAATCCACTATGGCGGTGTCGCCCTGGCCTATGCCTGCGGTTTCTGCGATTACGAGGTCAAAGCCCGCCGCCTTTAAAACCCTCACGGCCTCGGCGATCACGCTGGAAAGCTCGGTCTGGCTGTTGCGGGTCGCCAAAGAGCGCATGTAAACGCCCTTTTTGTCTATGGAATTCATGCGGATGCGGTCACCTAAAAGCGCGCCGCCTGTTTTGCGCCGGGAAGGGTCGGTGCAGACCACGGCCACTTTTATTTCCGGAAAATCGTGAACGAGCCGCAAAATCACTTCATCGGTAAGGGAGCTTTTGCCCGCGCCGCCGCTTCCGGTGATGCCCACCACGGGCACCTTTTTGGACTCCGCCGCCTGACGGATTTTTTCGCGCAGGCCGTCGGCCCCGGCCCCGAAATTTTCCAGGCAGGTGATGCACCGCGAAACCAGGGGGATGTTGTCCGGGCCAAGGCCAAAGATGTCCTCCACGGGCTTTTCCGCCACTAAAAAATCCATGCGCCTGACCATGTCGTTTATCATGCCTATAAGGCCCATACGCGCGCCGTCGCCGGGCGAGTAAATCTTTTCCACTCCGTAGGCTTCAAGCTCCCGTATTTCTGCTGGCACGATGACGCCGCCGCCGCCGCCGAAAACCCTTATGTGGCCCGCGCCGCGCTCCTTCAGAAGATCAACCAGGTAGCGGAAAAACTCCATGTGCCCGCCCTGGTAGGATGAAATGGCGATTCCCTGAACGTCCTCGTCGATGGCGGCGGCAACCACGTCGTCCACCGAGCGGTTGTGGCCCAGATGGATCACCTCCACGCCGCCCGACATGAGCATTCGGCGGATTATGTTGATGGAGGCGTCGTGGCCGTCGAAGAGGCTGGTTGCCGTAACCACCCGGACCGGGTTTTTGGGTGCGTAGACAACGTGGTCCTGTCCCGCGCTGTAATTTTCGTGTGCGCCCGGCCCGCAAACCGCCGGGGCGCTGTCCTGATCCGTCATTTGAAGCTCTCCCTTTAAAAAACGTGAAACGTGAAGGCCCGCCCCGCCCGGCCCCATAAAAGGAAACCCTTGAAGCCCCGGCCCCCGCCTTATCTTTTCCCAAGGCTTTGCTGACTTTTCAGTCGCCTGAAAAAAACCAGTGCCTATGCCTGTTTCGCTATCATTGACCGTATAGTCTGTCAACAGTTTGAGGCCAATTCACCGGCCCAAAACGATATATTTTTTCACGAAACGGGTGATTTTGCCACAAGAAAAAGACGAAATCCGCCAAGGACGGAAAAAGCGGGAGGTCGCCCTTGCCACCTGCAAAAACCGCTTGCCATTTTTTGTGCCAGGTATTAGACTGGTTTCAGACCGGTTTGACAGGAGGTGTCTTATGGAAAGCGTAGGGGCCTACGAGGCGAAAACTCATCTGGCGCAGCTTCTGGAACGTGTGGCCAGGGGTGAGAGGATAACCATCATGAAGCACGGCGTGCCCGTGGCTGTTTTGCAGTCGGCCGATTCCGTGAGGAAGACGCCGGTGGGTGAAGTCATAGACGAATTGAAGCGGTTCCGCCACGGACGACGCCTGGACGGGCTTTCCATCAGGGAAATGATAGAGGAAGGGAGGAACTGATGCCGGAGGGTTTCGTCATCGACGCTTCCGTTGTCATGTCGTGGTGTTTCGAGGATGAGGATGACGGCTATTCGACGGCGGTCCTCGAAAGCCTTGCGGAGGTGGAGGCTTTCGCCCCTTCGGTCTGGGCGCTTGAAGTGGGCAACGTCATTGTTGTGGCGGAAAGGAAAAAGCGCCTTGGCGAGGCTTCCTCGGTTCGCTTTCTCGCGCTTCTGGCGGAGCTTCCAATAAAGGTGGAAGAGGAGCCCCCAGGGCGGATGCTGAAGGAAATTCTGTCCCTGGCGCGGGCTCACAGGCTTTCCACCTACGACGCATCGTACCTGGACCTTGCCATGAGGCTTGGGCTTCCCCTTGCCACCCGTGACGAAGCGCTTATCAGCGCCGCACAATATTGCAGCGTTCCCATCTACGCCCCGGCGGGGGCATTATCTGATTTTTAAGACAGGTCCGAAATTACCGGGACAATCTATTGCCGAAATATTCACCGAAAATTGTTCTCAGCTTATCTTCTTCATATTCTTTCAGTATGTTACCAGAGGGGACTTCTATGACGTATCCCCGTAGTTTTCCCATTTCCGGGCAGCTTGAATGCGGCGGCACCTCGGCTGCCACAAGCAGTTTTTTGGAGCCTTCCAGCCATTTTAGCGCACCGAAATTCGGGTCTTCAGGCTCAATGCACACGAAATGTTTTTTAAACGCAGGAAAAGCCTTTTGAGTTACATCATAACTTTCAACTTTTTTTTCGCCGAGCAAATAGACCGTTACATGCCAGTCACCGACAGCGCCTCCGTAGCTTTCGGTTATAAAAAACGCAGATGAATCTGCGGACCACTGCATCTCGGCCAGCGTTTCGATTTCTGTATGACCAGTTACAGTCAAATTTTTTCCATCCATTCTGACGCCAAGAGTCACACCGCTTATAACTGCAACTTTCCTTTTATCCGGCGAGATCACCTCTATCCGCCTTGCCTTATGCGTTTCTCCATGAAGAAGAGCCGCCTCTTTCGCCCATTCGCCGCTTTCGCCTGCAAAACTGCGGCAAGTGGTCGATTGGATCAATAATAAGGTTATCAGAAAAAAAATTGCCCTCAATGCGATTTCTCCTTATAGGCGTAAAACGTGCCTTCAAGGATACCTATATAGCAAATGCCATACAAGCAGATTTTTTTTGATGCTGGGAGTTTCTTGCGGAAAATTGTGGACTTGGAAGCCATCGAGCAAAACAGCCCCGGCGACCGGAAACTTCCGGTCGCCGGGGCCTCGTTTTTTTACTGCCCACTGCCCGCTGGGGACTGCCGACTGCCTCTAAATGTCCAGGCTGCTCACATGCCCTGCCGCGTCAACCATCTGGACGATGATGCCGCCGAAGGATTTACCGCCTTCCTTTTTTTCGTCGAGCTTCATGATCTTGGGGATCACGTCCATGAAATCCAGCGGGTTGACGCAGGCTTCGGGCGGAAGGACGCCCTTTTCGGTGATCTTGCCGCGAGCCATGAGAATGGCACCGGCGGCCGCCGGGATGCCGGTCCCCTCGCCCAGGGCCTGGCTTTGGGACGCCATGTGGAAGCGGTACTCGCGGTATTCGCCGCCTTTTTTGCCCTTGGCCACCACCGAGCAGCAACCGCACTGGGTGGTGAACCCGGTCTTTTTGAGGATTTTTTCCCGCTCCCTGATGATGTAGGCCACCGTGAAGTCGTAGGGCGCAACCATTTTCCCGTTCACTTCTACGGGCACCTTGGAGTTCAAGCCTGCGCCGCAAAGATCGCGGGTGAGATCGTAATACTCGTTGGGAAGCACGGTGCCCTTGTTGGTGACCTGGTTCAGTTTTAGGTAGCGGGGGAGCGTCACCTGCTCCGGGTGGGGGTAGGGGTAAAGCGGTATGTTGTCGCCGATCACCGGAAAGTCGAAGGTCTGGCGAAGGGCCTTGCCGTCCTCCTCGAAATATTTCACGTAGGTGAGCTTGCCGTTCAAAAACATGGGGATGTCGATGGACATGCAGTGAAAACGGTGCTCCACCACGCCCGGCCCCTCGAAGGGCTCGCCGCCGTGGGCGTGGAAGATGTCTATGGAGTCCGTCTCGTCCAGGAGTTCCGCCGCCGCGAACTTGGCCAGAAGGTTGGTGGCGCCGGGGGAGCTTCCCATGCCTATGAGGGCGGTGATTCCGGCGTCCTTGGCCTTTTTGTCCCAGTCCAGGATTTCCAGGGTCACATCCACGTCGTCGCACACGTCAACGTAGGGGATTTTGCTCTCCAGGACCGCGCTCAAGACCGTTTTTACGCTCTTGTAAAAAGGCCCCACGCAGTTCACCACAACGTCCGAGCCCGCGATGACCCTTTTTACGCTGGCCACGTCCTCCGCATCCACCGGAACCGCCGAAATCTTCTCCGAGGCAGGCCCCTGCACTATTTCCTTCGCCCGGGCAAGGTTCCTGTCCCCCACCACGAGGGAGTCGAACTCGTCCAGGGCCGCAAGAGTGCGAACCACCACGCTGCCCACCGCGCCGCAACCGCCCAATACCGTTACTTTCATGTCATCCTCCTTTGGATTATGCGTTCAAGATAAATTTAACTTAGTTCAGGTTATGACGAATTGTCAACAATTATTTTTATCCATTATTTTTTAATCAGGACGGCACGTTCCCACGCTTATTTCAAGTCTTTGAAAAAATTGGATGAAAGCTCGGTGATGATGTCCGCGAAGGTGGATTTGGCGTCCGGGTCCACGTAGGAGATCACCCGGCTGTTGTGGAGGGAGACCATGCCGTGAAGGAGGCTCCAGGCCTGGATAACTGCGGTCCTGGCCTTGGCGTTATTGATCGGGCCTTCCATGCCTGCGGATGCTGCCAAGTTCCGGGCCGCGCCTGCGGCGAGCTCCGCCACCTGCATGGAGATTTCCAGCTCCCTGGCGGCAAGGCCTTCCAGGGGGGTGCCAAGGTAATCGTCGTGCTTGGGGGTGCGGCCCGTGAACATTATCTCGTAGTACACGGGGTTTTCGATGCCGAAACCGACGTAGGCGAAGGCCGCCGCCCGTCCCTGGGAAAGGGGGTCGCCTGATGAGCCGAGCGCGGTTTCCAGGCGCTCCTTCAATAAGGTGAAGCCCTGGATGACCAGATGGAGGTAGATTTCATCCTTGGAGGCGAAAAAGTTGTAGAGGTTGGGCGCACTCATGGAAAGGCGCTTGGCGAGCGCGCGCATGGTGAGGGCCGGGAAGCCGTCGTCGGCGATCAGGGCAAGGGCTGCCTCAAGAACCCGTGCTCGGATTTTTTCCAGGGCCTCGGGGGAGCGGGGGGGCTTCATCCGGCGTTTTCCGTCGAAAGGCTTTCGGTTCGCTCGATTATCCAAGCGCCGATAAGCGACAGGGCCAGGGGAATGTTTCCTATCTGGCAGTGGTCGGCGGCGTTTTCCGCGCTGGTGAAGACCCTGCCCGTGAGTGATCGGGCGTTCTTATAGGCCCGCATCTCCTTGTGGAAAAGGGATATCGGTATGAAATGGTCGCTGGTTCCGGCCAGAAGAAGAACGTCCTGGGTGACTTTTTCCGAAAACGGGCGGGTGTTGTAGCGTTTTGCCGCGTGGAACACGGCGGAAGGGCGGTCTATCCCGAAAACCCCCATGCCCCGGTCCATGCCCCAGGCGGTGAAGGAGTCGCGCGCGGCTTTTTTGAGGGCGATTTTATCCAGAAGCCCATCGGCGTGAAGGCCGGAGAGAAGCCTTATTCCGGTTCCGAGAAGGGGTCCGCGAGCCCCGGAAAGCACCCGGAAAAAGTCGTGGATCACGTCCCAGGCCACAACCCGTTTGATTCGCGGCGAAAAGGCCGCTGCCCTCATGGCCAGGTAGCCGCCCAGGGAGAGCCCCACCAGGGTGACGCCGTCGAGTTTGAAGTGGTCCAGAACCGCGTTCACCGGCCTTTCCCACTCGTGGGTCATGGGAATTTTCTGGAGCCCCAGAACCTCGCCCTGGCCGGGTCCCTCGAAGAGGATGACCTCAAAACCCGCCTTTCGCGCCACGTCCGCAGAGGGGTAGAGTTCCTCCTTGGCGGAATCGAAGCCGCCGTGCAGCACCAGCACCCCCCTTGAACCGGAGGCTGGGGCCGGGAGCCTCCACGCGGGAAGAAAGCCCTTTTCGTAGGGAACCCTGTGCTCGGAAACGAGCCCCTGGTCAAATTCATCCTTTGCGTAAATCCGGAAAAGCTCCATGGCCTTATTGAACGCGACCTCCTTTTCCGGGTCGGAAAAGGGCATGAAAAATTCGGCTGACCTGTAATATCCGCTGGCGTTCAAAAGCCGCCCTTGGGCCTCCGCCTTTTCCGCCATGAGCAGAAATTGCGTTTTCCAGTCGGAAAGGGTGGCTATGCGCCCCGCAGCCTCAGAGACATCCCCGAAATCCCCGCCGCCCATGAGGCACAGCCGGTTCATCTGGAAGTTGAAATTGGTGTCGGCATGAAAGCGCCGGGTGCCCGTGGAAAAGGTGAAATCCATGTTGAGCGCCTCATTTTCCCTGGTAGCGGGGTTCGCGTTTTTCCTTGAAGGCCCGTGGGCCTTCCTTTGCGTCCTCGCTCATGAAAACCGGGATGCCAAGCTCCACCTCCTTGGCCAGGGCTTCCTTAATACTCAGGTTCAGGCCCTTCAAAACGCTTTTCTTGATGGCGGAAACGGCCAGCGGCCCGTTTTTGGCGATCACCCCCGCCACCCTGAGGGCCTCGTCCATCACCTTGCCCTTTTCCACCACCCGGTTGACAAAGCCCATCGAAAGGGCCTCTTTTGCGTCCATCAACTCGCCGGTGAGCAAAAGCTCCATGGCCTTGGCGTAGGGAATCTGGCGGGGCAGGCGCACGGTGGAGCCCATCATGGGAAAGACCGCCCATTTCACTTCTTGGAGGCCGAACTTGGCGTCTTCGGAGGCTATGCGGATGTCCATGTTGTAGAGCATCTCCATGCCGCCGGCTATGGCGTAGCCGTTGATGGCCGCCACGATGGGCTTGTAAATGGAAAGCTCGCGCAGAAAGGCGTTCTGGAGGATGCCGGGGTTCTTGGCCACAGCGTGGTCGGCCTCGGTTTCGGGCTTACGGGCGCCTGTGATCAGCGGTATCAGCCGCGCCAGGTCCGCGCCGGTGCAGAAGGCCTGCTCGCCCGCGCCGGTGATAACCGCGCAGCGCATTTCCGGGTCGCTGCGGTAGTCCCGCCATGCCTCGTCCAGGGCCACTGCGGTTTCGGGATCTATGGAATTGCGGGCTTCGGGGCGGTTAAGCGTGATTATGGCCAAATGGTCTTTTTTTTCGTAGATGAGGGCCATGATTTGTCCGTTCGATATTGTCGGTCAGTAATATGGTGGCCCGGAGGCGCCGACTTTTGGGTCAGTGCCGGGTGGGGCCTTTTTTGGAGTGGTCGTGGGGTGTTTGCGGCGCGGGTTTCTGCTGGCGCTCCCTTACCTGGCGTACGAGGAATTCCGCCAGGGTGAGGCCCGCCTCCCTGGCCTGCTTTTTTTGGAGTTCAAGGTTGTAGACGGTTATCAATTCAGGCGGAACCGTGATTCCGAATTCCTTGAAAAAGGCGTCTTTCAGCTTTTTGAGGGTGGGCTCCGGTTCCGAGACAACGCTTCGCAAAAGTTCTATCTTGCTCTTGCCGTCAGCCACGCGCACGCCGGCCTTGATAAGGCTTTTCTTGCGCATTTCGGCCCGGAAAAAGGCGATGAGGGCCGCCGAAGGGCGTTCGCCCCGCTTTTCCTCGAAAAGTTTGGTGAGTTTTTCAACTGAAGGATCGGTTCCCGATACCACGGAGCGCACCAGATCAAGGGCGGATTCGCCCACCGTGCGGGAGAGCAGGTCGCGGCGCTCTTCCTTTTTTCTAAGCTCTTTTCTGAAGAAATCTATTAGGTTATCGTCCGCCCGCTGTCCGAACTCCTCCATGACGGTCTTGTGAAGGACCGCCACCGTGGGGTTGTCCTGGGATACCACGGACATTACCAGGGCGATCTTCATTTTTTCGATTACATCTGACGCATGTCTTTTCTGCATGGCGCAGTCCGGAAATGTGAGATTGGGCACATTTCGCATTATACGCAAAAAAATGTAAATGTCCAAACAAAACAGAAGGTCACAAAGGGGGAAAATAAAAAACAGGCGAAAAATCAATAAAAAACCCGGCATGGGGGGATGCCGGGCCAAAACCAACCGATTTTTATATGAAAATCATCTCAGGATGAGGTCGAATGAGGAAACGGTCCTTGCCGGGTGGTAGGAACGCTTTGCCTGGGCAAGACCCGGTTCGCCCATGTCGCTTTCCTTGTTTATGAAGGAAAAGTCCGAAAACAGGCGTTTTGCGCATTCCCTGTCAAAATACTGGTACAGGCCCTTTACCGAGGCGAAGGCCTTTTCAAAGTTCAAGGTTCCCATGTCGCCGGTGAGCCTTGAGGAGAGCCCGAAGGCGGAAACGGTTCCGTTGATGCGGAGGATCAGCCCGCGCCAGCCGGTGGAGTAAAGGTTGCGTATGGCGTTTTCGGCGGCGTTGCGCTCGCAGGAGATGTCGGAATCCATGATGCGGTTGCAGTCGCGCTCCGCGCACCATTCATCCAGAAAATTGAGGCAGTCGTCGGCGTCGTCCGGGGCCATCTCCGTTACCACGACCTCGTCGCCTAAGGAGTGGGCCTTCTCGAACTGCTTTATGAGGTTCCTCTTTTTATGGTAGCGGTCGCCAGCAAGTTCGGCCAGATCAGTCCGGTTGTAGACGTAGTCGCTGAAACCTGGCTGGGGCAGAATCTCGAAATGGCGGCCCACCTCGCCTGCCCCGTGACGGTTGATGTAATCCTCCGGCACGAACCAGTATTTTTCATGCCCGGCGTCTTTGGCCAACAGGGCCAGCTCGGCGGGGGAAAACTCCCTTTCGGGCGAGACGGGAAGGATCAGGTGGCGATCTCCGGGCGTTTTTTGGTACTCTGCGGCTATGATGAGCGAGTTGTCGATGATGGCCGCGTACGGGGCGTAAGCGCAAGTCTGCCACGCGATGATGGAGGGAAGGCTGTAGGTGCAAAGCTCGTATCTCTGGTTTTTGAAAAACGGCGCAAGGCGCTTGTAATCATCGGGTGTTACGGGAAAAAAATCCATTTATGAATGCCTGCCAATCTTGTTGTTGAATCAAAGGACCGGCTGTTAACAGCCTGTCTAAAAACGCGAATTGCTGTGTCGTGCTTCAAAGCCAATTCCGTCGTGTACGAACATTCTGCTTTAGCCCAAGAACTCTGCGATTTCTTGGGCAGGTCGCTTACTCATTGCCTTTTCGCGTTCCTGGCATTTCATCGCCAATATTAAGGCTGGTATCCAGGCTTTGCATACAGCCTTTTTAAACAGACTGTTAAGATCGCAACCTCATGGCGACTGCGCCCTGCATGGGGAAAAATCCCAGCCTGTCGTACAAAACTTCCGTGCCTCGCTCGGCCACAAGGGCTATCCAGCCGATGCCGTCTCCGGTCAGCCGGTCGAGGACGGCACTTATCAGCATGGACGCCACGCCGCGATGCCTCTGTGCGCCCGTTACCGTTACGTCCTGGATATAGGCGTCGCTGGCGCGATCCGAAATGGCGCGGGCCATGCCCACAATGCGCCCGTCAATGACTGCGGCTGCGAAGCAGTGGCTTCCGGCCACCAGCTTTTTTACGAGTCCCGCGCTGTCAGCGCCCGGCTCCCACCAGCCCGCTTCTATGTAGAGCGAGATGATCCCGCTCACTTCTTCGTCGGTGGGTTGTGCCAGAAAAACCACCCGAATTTCTTCCGGGCCTGGTGTCAAGTTTTGGTCCATTGTCAAACCTGTCAAGGGGTTGGCGAAAAAAAAGGCGGCGACCCTTTTACGTATGGGGTCGCCGTCATGGTCTATCTGGCGCAATACAAACCGTAAAAGGCCCCAAAACATTCTTATTGCACCGTCCAGGCGGGCTGAAAGAGATGAGCTGCAAGGAAGGCGAGCAGCGCGGGAAGGACGCGTACTAAAAGTACGCGACGCGCCGCCATGCGAAGGCTGACACTTAAGATCGCTCTTTCAGTCAGCCTGGAAGATTCCAAAAGGCCACTTTTCCTCCTTATCCGCCCTTGCGAAACCGGCGGTGGGGCCTTCCAGCAGAAAGCCTAAGGGCGTATGGCGGAAAGGGCCGTAAACGCCGATTCCGAGATAGATGCCCTCATCCACCTTGCGGACTTCATCTTCCATGCCCACCCATCCGCACAGTGAGTTGTAGACCACGTAGGTCAGGCGGAAGGACTTTTTGCCATCCCAGCGCGAGGGTGCGAGGTCCGTTTTCATGCGGAACTTGCGGACGATTTTCCCCTTGCGGAAAAACATGTTGTAGCCGTGGCCACGGTCATCCCCAACTGGGGTGAAGGCCTTTCCCAGCCAGAATCCGTTTCCTGGGTTGTTCAGAACCGCAAGGTTGAAGGCCCCGAAAAAAGGACAGCCCTGGTCCAGGAGGGTGGCCCGGTACTCGCCTTTCATCTCGGAAAAATCCGGGGCGGAAAGCGTCCCGAAAAAGCTGCGCAGTTCATCCGGGGTCCGGCTCTGAAGCATTCGGACCGTTGCGAAGTGCGAAGTGGCAAGGCTCATGGCTTCTCCTTTACAGAGGCGCAATTTCAATAACATGTTGATTGGAGTATCGATTGATTCTTTCACTGCCGACTGCCCACTGCCGACCGCCTACTTTCTTTTCGCCACCGTCTCCATGAAGCGCTCGACCTGATCCTTGACGTCGGAGGGCGGAACGATTCGGGGGTCGCACAGGTCGTAGTTGATGATGAGAAGCGGAATGCCTCGCTCCCTGCATTTTTCCCGGAAGATGCCATTCAGGGCCATGGTGTTCTTGCAGCCTATGTGCCCGGCCATCCAGATCATGTCCAGGTTGAAGCGCTCGTAGATGTGGAAGAGGTCGGAGAAGAAGTTGTCCGCCGGGCCCCTGGTGTGCCGGGCCATGGGGCCCTGCATGATTATCCGGGCCAGCCCCTTCAGCATGGTTTCCGGGTTTTTGGTGTCGATGTAAGGCTGGCGGTTGTAGGTCAGCATGTCCATTATGTTGGCCACGCCGAATTTTTCCTCGGCCCATACCCACAGGTCGGCGAAACTTAGGGTGGGCGGGTTCCACAGCACGGTGCGGTACTGCTCGTTGTCCAGCGCGCCCTTGCCGGTTTTGGCTATTGCCCTGGTTAGCTCAACGATCTTTTTGAACACCTCGGTGGATTTGGGCCTGCCCGGAAATGCGCACATGTAGAGAAGGTGCGAGAAATAAACCGGCTCGGCGACCATGGGCGCGGGCTTTTGGGCGATCAGGTCCCAAAGTTCGGCCTCAAGCTCGGCTGTCCGGTTTCTTTCCTCGCAGACCTCGCGCAGAAGGTCCCAGTCCATGCGGCCCGGGGTGTTGGCCTCAAGCCAGGCGATGAGGCGCTTCAACTCGTTAACGAAGTAGTCTTCCGCGCGGGTGTTGTAGAAGTTGTACGGGATGTCCAGGCGGAAGGTTGGGACCTCGTATTTTTTTTCGATGATGGAATAGCTGCTCATGCCGCCGTCGCAAGGCATGTTGGAGGCCACTATCACCTTGGGCGGCGGAAGCTCGTCCGAAAGGGCGAGGCCCAGGGTGACCTTGGGGAGGCTGCACGTGTCGGCGGGGATGCCGTAGTTTTCGGCGACGTCTATGTATGACTGGCCGAGAGGGGCGGATATGAGCGGAACCATGATGCCCAAAAGCTCCGCCATCCAGGGGGTCAGGCCCATGCCCAGGAAAAGTTCCGGCGGAACAAGGTCCTCGTGAAGGACCGATCGGTCGGGGAAGCGGAAGTGTTCGTCAACCGCGCCTATGAAGGTTTCGGCGGCGGCTGAGGTGAGATAGGCCACGGCCTCCCGGAAAAGGCCGTGGCGGTTTCTCGTGAAGCGATACGGAAGATCGTTGGGGTTGGCTGCGGCCTTCAGCCAGGCGAAGCGGTTGATGCGCCGCCGCATCTCCAACGGCCCGCGCGAAATCGCCACCCGGCCCATCATTGCCCAGTTTTTGAGCATGTAACGTCCGAGTATGGCGGCGTCGGAAAGTTTGCGCCTGTTTTCGATCCAGCCTGCATGAGCCATGAAGCCTCCGACTGTGAGGTTTACGGCTGGCCTTTTCCACTGTTGGCGAAAAAACTACTGCATGGGCCTTAAATACAATTTCTGGCCTATGTTCACCTGGTCGGTTTTAAGGCCGTTCAGACGCCTCAACTCCGCCTCGGAAATCCCGTACATGATGGACAGCCGGTAGAGGTTCTGGCCGGGCTCCACAACGTGGTAGCCGCTTTTGGGAATGGATTTTTTTGGCTTTTCGGCCTTGGCCTTTTCCGTATCTGATTTTTCAGCCTCTTTGGCCTCGGTCTTCTTTTTCGGCTTTTCCGCCTCAGCCTTTTCCTCTTCGGCCTTTTTGCGGGCGGCCTCCTTCTTTGCCTCGGCCTTTTTGCGGGCGGCCTCACGCTTCTTTTCAGCGTCGGCCTCGGCCTTTTTTCTTTCAGCCTCGGTGGGTTCCGCCTTGGCGCCGGACTGATCCTCGCCGCCCGAAGCGGGCTGGGTCACTTCAGGGGCCGGGCCGGTTTCAGTGGCAACGGGGGGCAGGAGGGCGGGAGCGGCGCTTTCCCTCTCCCTGACGGGCGCTCCGGCCTTCTGTGACAGGTCGGCCAGATTCTTTCTCAGGTCTTCCACCTTGGTGACCATCTTGACCCATTCCTCCTGGAACGCGGCCTGATCGGTATTCAAGCGGTCAACCACGTCCTGGCGGGTGCGTGCGTCGGTTTCAAGCTGTTCGATCCTGGCCTGGAGCTTCCTTACTTCCTCCATCTGCTCCGGGCCTATGCCGCCGCCTCCGCCGCCACCCCTTCCGAAAAAGACCAGGAAGGCCACCACAACCAGGGCCAGGACGCCTCCGCCTATCCAGAGCAGAAGGGATTTGCCCCCGTCCGAGGCGTATTCCTCGTCGTCGTCCCAGTCGTCGTTCCGGGCGGACATTTCATCGTTCTTGCTGCGTTCGTAGCTTCCCTCGTCCTCGTCGCTTCTGCGGTTATCCATTGTTGTTCCTGCCTTGTTTTCGGTTTGTCCGCCCCAGGGGGGCCTTATGGTGAATTTTACGTTTATCGCTTTTAACGCAGCGCGTCAATACGCCATCTGAAAATTTACAGGCCGCAAACATCCGCCAGCCGCTGATCGTACAGCTTGCCCACGCCGTATTCCGCCCGCCGCCCGAACTTTTCCAGGGGCGGACCTATGATCTGCATTTCCGGGTACTTGCGCACCACGTCCACGGCTATTTTCATCTCCTTGGTGCAACCCGTGGAGAAGGTCGCGTCCTTGCCCACCCATTCGGGCGGCACCTTGGTCTCCATGAGGTCGAAGGCCTCCACTATGTCGTCGTAGGTCTGGAAGCGCCAGATGTCTATGTAGCCGCTGCGCTGGACGATTTCCCACATGTACATGAGATCGTCCGCGTCCATGCCATGCTCAAAATATTCGGACGGGTTCACTATGAAGGTGTTGGCCGACTGCTCCCGAAGGCGCGAGACGAACAGCGTCATGATCTTCTTGGCGATTTCTATCTTGCCGGGAATGGAGCCTATTATCCCGGAATAGAAGACCACTGTCATGCCGTCGTCCTTGGCCTTTTTCATGGCGTTGATTATGTCAGCCGCCCTTTTTTCGAGGTCGCGCAGGGAAAACTTGATGACCGAAGGATGCCTGGGCTTGAACTCCACCGAAACCGAGCCGTCCTCGGCCCTTGCTATGGAGAGGATGTCCTGGGTGAACCCGAAATGGGTGTCGAAAAAGCGCCTTCGCTGGGCGTCCCCGCGCGCCACCACGAGATCGGCCTCTTTGAAGGCGCGGGCAAAGGTGGTGGTGACCATGAGAAGGTTCAAATCCTCCATGGTTCCGTCTGAAAGGGCCAGGATGTGCTGGTCCCGTTTAAGGAGGTCCACCAGGTCATTTTTGGCGAGGCTTTTGTCCGCGATGAAAAAGGCCCCGGAAAGCCAGGGGGAGAGGGACTCGTCATGGCGGGCGTCGTGAAAGTCCACCTTGGTGTAGAAGGGGCCGTCCTTGAATGCTATGACCACCTTGTGGCCAAGGCCCGCCAGGAACCGTATGATGTAAAGGTCTATGAGGGCTTCCCCGGCCTCGTCCATGAGCCACATGATTTTTAAGGGCTGGTCGAAATAGGCGCCCAGGGCCGAGCGTTCGGGGGCCAGAAGGCGGTCCAGGGCCTCGACCCCCGCGCCGGAAAGCGGGCGGCTCATTATGCCCTCATAGTCGGAAGCGGCGTAATGACGGGTGTCCTTTTCCCACAGGTCCTCGTGGGCCAGAAGGGAAAAGAGCCGTTTGAGCTGGACCTGGTTGGCCTTGAGGCGCAGTTCCCCGATGCTGGATGCGCTGCCGTCCGTGATGCCCGCCTCCACCCGGTTCAGGGCGGAAAGAAAGGCCTCGGACCCAAGGGCCGCCGCCGCCCGGCGGTTTCTGGCCGCCTTCTGGCACAGGCAGGGGTCTGTTATCTGGGTGCGGTCCAGGAAAATTTTCAAGAGCCGCTTTTCCAGGCGGGACGGAATCATGAGCCCGTCCGCCGTCTCGTGGCGGAACTTGGTGCGAAGGAGGGACTCCAGGAATTCCTGCTCGCTCGGCTCCTCGATCTGGCTTTCAACCAGGGTCAGGAGCCGGGTCAGCACCTTGTCGTAGCGCCTTGCCAGGAAGGCCGGGCGCTGGCGGGCCATTATCGCGCCGAACATGCGGTCAGAGCAGGGGTAATAGCGCTCCTTTTCCTCCGCCATCACGATGAAGCGTATTTTTTCCGGGCTCGCCACCTGATCCGGGTAGGATACGTAATCCAGGTGGTTTTCCAGAAAAAAGGACGTGTACCAGGCCTGCTGCACCGCGCTTGTCGAGTTGTCCGGGTCTTTATCCGCCACTTTCCGCCTCGTCTGGTTGGTTAAAATTGATATCTGGGGAGCTAATTGCAAAACCTCCCGAAATGGCAAATTAGGCGTAGGTTGGGCTGAGGCACGAAGCCCAACCTACGGCCATGACCAAAAAATATGGAACGAAATCCATTTGTTGGGCTTCGTGCCTCAGCCCAACCTACGATATGTTTTGCAATTACCTATAGGCTGTCAGAAATTGCGGGCTGCGTCATTCTTTGGGCTTCAGCACCGAGGAAAGGCTTTCGCCCAGTTTCCCGGCTGCGTCCGAAAGGTCGGACGGAAAAAGGATAACCGTGTTGGACGGCCCGGCCCCAAGGCCGTCGATGGTCTGGAGCGTGCGCAGCTTCATGGCTCCGGGAGTCCTGGCCATGATTTCCGCTGCTGCGGAAAGATTGGTGGCCGCTATCATGTCGCCCTCGGCCTTGGTGATGGTGGCCCGCTTTTCGCGTTCGGCGGAGGCCTGGCGGCTCATGATGCGCTTCAAGTCTTCGGGCATCTCCATGTCCTGCAAACGGATGGAATCCAGGTGCAGGCCCCACTCCTTTATTCTTTCCTCGACGGCTTCGGCGATTCTGTCCTGTATCTGCTGGCGCTCGGATAAAACATCGTCCAGGGACAGGCCGCCCAGGACGTCCCGGAGGCTCGCCTGCGCGTACTGGGCGATGGCGAAGGAGAAATCCTGAATTTTTATCACGGCCTTTTCGGCGTCCGCAACGTAGAAGAACAGAACCGCGTCTATTGCCGCAGGCACGTTGTCCTTGGTTATAACCTGCTGCTTGGGGATGTTGATGGTAAGGACCCTGAGATCGACGAATCGAACGTTGTCGATGAAGGGGATGATGAAGATGATGCCCGGCCCCTTCACGCTCTGGAATTCGCCCAGGCGTAGCACCACGCCGTGCTCCCACTGGGCCGCGACCCTTATGCCCGACACCACCACGCCCCAGAAGGCCGCAAATATCGCCCCGGCCACCACGGCGGTCGGGTCGCCCTTCAACAGGACGAACACCACAAGGGCCGCCGGAACCGTCACTGCGAAAAATATCAGACGCCTTAAAGCGCCGCCCAGAGACACGTGGCCTTCGCGGGGCTCAGCATAGACTTTTCTCGGCTCCATCGTGGTTTTCCCCATTTTTGCGGTTTGCGGCGAGAAATCGTTTAACAACTGAAAAATCAATTGTACAAGACCGGCTCCTTATAAATCCGTTGAAATGGGCTGATGCGAAGGCTGTCTAAAAACGATGAAATGCTAAGGTTGGCGAACGGCGCGGGGAGGAATAGTACTTTTCGTACATGACGACCCGCGCCGTGAAGCCTGACACAGCAGTTCGCGTTTTTAGACAGCCTTCAATTTAATGCCCAGTCTTTTTCTCCAGCCTGCCCGCTTTCAAGATAGCTTATCCAGTCCAGTATCACGGCAGGCTCGTCGCCCGCAGTCGGCCCGTCGTTGAAAAAGGGAAGCATAACGGGCCGGGCGGCTTCCACGCAGGCCAGGGCCGAGCGGGGCAGGGCTATTTCGCCGGGGCCCGCAAGGTCCTCCATCTTGGCGGCAAGGTTCACGGGCGCGCCTATCACCGTGGATTCCCGGTAACGGTCGTCGCCCACCTCGCAGACAAGAACGTCGCCGCAGTTTATGCCCACCCCTATCTGTACCGGCTCGAAACCGGCCAGGGAAAGCACCTTGTGAAGGGCCGCCGCAGCCTGCTGCATGTCTATGGCCGAGTGGACCGCCCTCACCACCTCGCTGCCGTCTGCCTTTTCCGCGTGGCCGAAAACCGCCATAATGCCGTCGCCAAGGAGCTTGTCCACCATGCCGTGGTGGCGGCCTATGATGATGCTTATCATCTCCGGCACGATGAGGTCCAAAAGGGTTACTATGCGCTCAGGCGGCATGGAGGCCGTGCGCCTGGTGAAGCCCCTTATGTCCGCGAACATTATGGCGAGGTTTTTTATCACCCCCCGCCGAATGTCCTCCTGGAAGGCCGCGTCCTTTTCGAGCTTTTTATAGGTGCGCTCCGCCACCCGGCCCCTTAGATAGTTCATGGGGCACAGGCTGCCTGCGGGCTTGCCGAAAACCGTGCAGGTTTTTTTCTCCTGCTCCCGGATCTTTTTGAGCCTTTCGTCGAACCGGGCCGCGAGCTTCTGGAAAAACAGGGTCGTGGGGCATTGATCTTTCATGGCGCAAGTCTTTCCGTTAGACGATTATTCCAAAAAATTCAAGACATACCGTCGTGTTTGCCGCCGCGCCCCTTGCCTTTGGCCCGCAAGTGGCGTAAGGAAATCAAAGGAAGCCGCCCGTTGACCAATCACGGGCCGTATGGGAGTGAAAACACCGTAAAATCCGCGTGACGACATGGCAGACGAAATCCGCTTGACTGCAAAGGTGAGAGCTTCGGGCTGAGCGGCAAAACTGGGTCCGGGCGACCTTTTGGAAGCGACTTCCGGCCTTCTCGGAGAGAGGCATCCCGACCTTCTGGTGGGAATGGATGCTTCAGACGACGCCGGGGTGTTCCGTATTTCAGCCGACCTGGCCCTTGTGCAGACCCTGGATTTTCTCACCCCCATCGTTGACGATCCCTTTGATTTCGGGCGCATCGCGGCGGCCAATTCCCTTTCGGACGTTTACGCCATGGGAGGCCGCCCGGTAACGGCCATGAACATAGTGTGCTTCCCGTCCGGCGAATTCCCGAACTCGGTTTTAAAGGCGACCCTGGCTGGCGGCCTTGAAAAAATCCACGAGGCCGGGGCTGTCTTGGTGGGCGGCCACAGCGTTACGGATTCCGAGTACAAGTACGGGCTTTCGGTAACGGGCCTGGTGCATCCCGAAAGGTTTCTTACCAACGGCAACGTCAGGCCCGGCCACGCCCTGGTGCTCACCAAGGCCATAGGAACCGGGGTCCTGGCCACCGCCGTCAAGGGCGGCCTTGCGGACGAAAAAACCATGCGCCTTCTGGTGGAAACAGCCTCCATGCTGAACAGGCGTGCTGCGGAAATCCTTCTGGAGCGCTTTCATCCAAGATCGCTCACCGATGTCACCGGCTTCGGCCTCGCTGGCCACATGCTTGAAATGGCAAGGGCCAGCGGTGTCGCCATCGAAATTTCGGCGGGTGCGGTTCCTCTCATTCCTTCCGCCCTCGATTTCGCCCGCATGGGCCTTCTGCCCGCAGGCTGCCACGTGACCCGCGAGTTCTGCAGGGCCTCCTGCGAGGTGTCGGAAGATATGGAACTCGCCCTTGCTGACCTCATGTTCGATCCGCAGACGTCGGGCGGGCTTCTGGCCGCTCTTCCGCCCTCCGAAGCCGCCGATTACGCGGCCATTCTTCAGGACAACGGCATTCCAGCCGCCGTGGTGGGCACGGCCACGGGGGGATACCCTGGCGGGCGGCTCGTCATCTCCCCTTAACAGCCTGTCTAAAAACGCGAATTGACAGTGCCCGCGCCTCAAAGCCAATTCCGTCACGTACCAGAAGTACGCGTGACTCTTGGCTTTTCGCGCGCCTTGCACTTCATCGCCAATATTCAGACTGGTAACCAGGCTTCGTATTCAGCCTTTTTCAACAGGCTGTTAAGAGCCATTTTCCTTATCACCCACGAGTCCTTCAATCTCCCCCACCGAGTCCGAAAGGGCGGCGAATTCCCCAAGGCTCAAGGTCTCGGCCCGCCTGGACGGATCGATTCCCGCGTTTTTGAGGGCGGTTTCGATGTGGCCGGACGAAAGGCCAAGGCTCGAACCGGCCAGGGAGTTTTTCAGGGTCTTTCTGCGCTGGCCGAAGGCCGCCTTCACGACGTCGAAAAAAAGCTCCTCGGATTTTGCGGGATAAGCGGGAGACGGGTTGAAGGAGATTTCCACCACCACCGAATCCACGGCGGGCCTTGGAATGAACTGGTCCCGGCCTATGGAGGCAATGGTTTTGATGGTGGCCGCGTACTGGGCCAGGACCGAAATCCTGCCGTATTCCCTGGAACCGGGCAAAGACGTTATCCGGTCGGCAAGCTCCTTCTGGAACATGAGAATGGCCCGCGTTACGCTTTTCCTGGCCTCCACTATCTTTACCAGTATGGGGGAGCTTAGGCAGTACGGAAGATTGCTCACCACCGTAAGCGGCCCGCCCGAAAGTGCCGCAATTTCGCCGAAATCGACGTTCAGCACGTCTTCGCGGATGATTCTTGCGTTTGTAAGCCCCGAAAGTTCGAGTTGCCTTGAAAGCACCTCGGCAAGTTTCCTGTCCCACTCCACCGCCACCACGCTTTTTGCCGCCCCTGCCAGGAGGAAGGTGAGGGCCCCAAGGCCGGGGCCTATTTCAAGGACCCGCTCGTCCGGTCCGATCTGCGCCCGCGAGACAATCATCCGGGCCGTGGAGGGGTCCTTCAGAAAATTCTGCCCCTTGTCCTTTTTGGGGGTGATGGAAAACTCCCGCATGAGGGCCGGGGCTGAAGGGCAGGGGGGATTTTTTTCGGCTAAGTCTTTTTCCATAGTGGTTTCATGATAGCAGAAACTGCGGCCTAAGGCAAAAGGACGATAACAGGGCGAGTCATGATTTACGCGCCTTTAAGTCCCCGGAATGGATTTTTGCTCAATTTATAGAAATTCTTGACTTTTTCATTTCTCATAAAGTAGTAATTCCGATTACGCAGTAATAACAGTCCTTACTATACTGTCAATCCGGGTTGTTTAAGGCAACCGGCGAGAAAAGGGGAAGACAATTATGAAAACCGGCAAGGGCATGAGCTTTGACGGAATGGTGAAATTCTTCCTTCACTACTACCGCATTCCCACCAGAAAAGACATAGAGAAGCTGATGGACCGCATTGACCAGCTTGAAAAGCTCATCAAGGTCAAGTGGAGCGACGGCGGCAAGATGAAGGGCTTTTCCCTGGGCGCGGGGCTTAGGGACGAGGGGCCGGACAGCGACGCGGCCTCGGCCTCCGACCTCGTCCTGTCGGTGGTCCGCAAGGCAGGCTCCGAAGGCGCGAGCTTCGCCATGATCAAGCAGGAGACGGGCTTTGCCGACAAGAAGCTGCGCAACATCATTTTCCGGCTGAACAAGCTGGAAAAGATCAGTCGCAAGGAACGGGGCACCTACGTAGCTTAGCCGCCCGTCTAAAAACGCGAATCGCTGTGTCGAGTTTCAAAGCAAGTTCCGCCACGTACTTTTAGTACGCTTGCTCACTTGCTTTTAACTCTCCTTGCGCTTCATCGTTTTTAGCCAGGCTCAAGTTCCGGTCAGTCCGGGTGGCTTTCAGGCCGATCCGGTTTTTTTCGCTTAAATGGCTGCCGCTGTTTTTTTCAGGGACTTTTTGAGATAGCCTTCCTCCCCAAATTCGAGACAAGATGACGCCCGTGACCCCACGGCCCAAATGGGCCGAAAACGAACGTATAGGCGGCTTTCGCGTAAAACGCACGGCCATTCTTCCGGCTCTTTCAAGCGTCTTTTACGAGCTTTTCCACGAGGCCACCGGCGCGCGCCACATCCACATAGAAAACGACAACCCTGAAAACACCTTTGCCGTGGCCTTCCGCACGGTGCCCAAGGACTCAACCGGGGTGGCCCACATCCTGGAGCACACCGCCCTGTGCGGCTCGCAGAAATACCCCGTCCGGGACCCCTTTTTCTCCATGATAAGGCGGAGCCTCCAGAGCTTCATGAACGCCTTCACCGCCCCCGACTGGACCATGTACCCCTTCTGCACGGCCAACACGAAAGATTACTACAATCTTTTGTCGGTCTATTGCGACGCGGCCTTTTTTCCGGCCTTGACCGAGCTTTCCTTCAAGCAGGAGGGCTGGCGCATAGAGCCCGGCGAGTCGGGAAAGCCCGTTTACAAGGGAGTGGTTTTAAACGAGATGAAGGGGGCCATGTCCTCGCCCGATCAGATAATAGGCCGCTCCATCATGGCCGAGCTTTTCCCGGATACCACATACGGGAAAAATTCCGGCGGCGAGCCCGCCGACATTCCATCGCTCACATACCAGGGCCTTCTGGATTTTCACCGGCTTCATTACCACCCGTCCAACGCCTGGTTTTACACCTTCGGAAACCTGCCCCTTGAAAGGCATCTAAGTTTTCTGGAAGAGGCCGTGCTGTCCAAATTCGGGCCGGGCGGGGCAGACACCACGGTAAAAAACCAGCCAAGGTTTTCCGCTCCCAAAACCGCGCGGGTTCCGTATCCCCTGGCCGACGGGGCCGGGTCGGAAAAAAAGGCCCAGTTCGCCCTTTCCTGGCTCGCCGCGCCCATCAGGGAGGCGGGTGAGGTTCTTGGCCTCACCATCCTGGAAAAGATTCTGCTTGGCCATCCGGCGAGCCCCTTAAGAAAGGCCCTCATGGAATCCGGCCTGGGAAGCGCCCTCTGCGACGCCACGGGCTACGACCCGGAGCTTTGCGACACCCTGTTTTCCTGTGGCTTGAAGGAGATGGACGAGGCCGACGCCCCCAAGGTGGAGGACCTCATCTTTTCCGCCCTCTCCGAACTCGCGGAAAAGGGCGTGCCGGTGGAGCTTGCTGAAACCGCAATCCACCAGTACGAGTTCGCCCGAAGGGAGCTTTCCAACTCGCCCTTTTCGTGGGGACTGAAGCTCTTCACCGGTTTTTGCGCACCCTGGCTTCACGGGGCCGACCCGCTGGCGCTTCTGAATTTTGATGAAGACCTTGAAAAGGTTCGGAAGGGTGCGGCTGACGGCGATTTTTTCCCCGGCATGATAAGGCGCTGGTTTCTCGACAACCCCCACCGGGTGGCGTTTACCCTTTATCCCGACACTCGACTTCTGCAAAAGCTGGAGGATGAGGAGGAGGAGCGCGTTTCGAGAGCGGTTGCGGCCTTCACCGACGCCGACCGGAAAAAGATGGAGGAGGACGCGAAAGCCCTGGCCGCCCTCCAGGAGGCCGAGGAGGACATCTCCTGCCTGCCCACCGTCACCATAAAGGACGTCGATCCAAAGGTTCTCGTCACCACAGCCGATCAGGCGCGCTCCCGCCAGGGGCTTTCGGTCTATCCTGCGGCCACCAACGGGGTTTTCTACTTCACCCTTGCGGCGCAGTTGAAAAACGTTCCCGCCGAGCTTTTACATCTGGTTCCGTTTTTTTGCTACGCCTTCACCCGCTGCGGAACCGAGAACCTTCACTACTCAGAGCTTTCGGGCAGGATTGCGGCCCTTACGGGCGGACTGGGTCTTTCGGTATCAAGCCACGTGAGGCAGGACCAAGCGGCCACGCCTCTTGAGCTAGCGGTAATGGACATGAAATGCCTTGGCCGCAACAGGCAAAAGGCCCTCGAGCTGGTGGACGAGCTGGTCCTGCGGGCAAACTTTGCGGATCACGCGCGACTCAGGGTCCTGGCCGCCGAGTACGCCGCCCATCTTCAGTCCGGTGTGGTCTCAGCCGGGCACCGCTACGCCATGAGCCTCTGCGCAAGGGGTACAGGAAGAAGCCGGGCGGTTTCCGAGACATGGTTCGGCGTCCATCAGGTCAAAAGAATGCGCGAGCTTGCCAAAGACCTCTCGGAAACGGCGGTGGCCGGGCTTTCCCGGAACTTGTCGGAAATCGGAAGGGGAATCTTTTTCGCCGACGCCCTAAGCGCCGGAGTGGTGGGGGACGAGCCCCTGTTGGCCGGGGCTGATGAATTCTTCCAGGGCCTTTTGGCCGGGCTTCCGGCCAGGGCGGACGGGGACGGTTCGAGGGACGCGGCTGGAAATTTCCCGGCCTTTCCGCCCGTAACGCGCGAGGGCTGGCACACCGGCACATCGGTCAATTTTTCCGCCCACTGCCTGAAAACCGTGCGCATGGAGCACCCGGACGCCCCTGTGCTTTCCGTTGCAGCCCACCTTCTAAAGGGACGGTTCCTGCACACGGAAATCCGGGAAAAGGGCGGGGCCTACGGGTCCTTCGCCGTGGCGAATTCCGAGGACGCGCTCTTTTTTCTGGCCTCCTACCGGGATCCCCACGTCGCCCGCACCCTTGGCGTTTTCCGAAGGGCCTACGATTATCTCATCAAGGGCGATTATTCAGACCAGGAAGTGAGCGAGGCGGTCTTGCAGGTGGCCGCAGAAACCGACCGGCCCCAGACAGGGGCCGAGGCCGCCCGGAGGGCCTTTTACAGGGGATTTATGGGCATATCGGACGAGCTTCGCCAGAAATACAAGGACGGGGTGCTGGCCGTTGACCGGAAAAAAATTCTGGAAGTGTCCGGGCGCTATTTTTCGTCGCCTTCGGAGCTTTCCCCGGTGGCGGTGGTGGGAAGCAAGGCCTCCCTTGAAGCCGCCAACAAGGAGATGCCCGACTCTCCCCTGGAGCTTTTTCCCATTGATTGACGATTCGCCGCATACCAAGTTGCGATCAAACCTGTAATTTTCCAGTTCGCACCAAATTAAAATTGAAGCAGACAGTTCGTCATTCCGGCGAAGGCCGGAATCCAGTCTTTTTCTGTTTGCTGCGTTTTCTGGACCCCGGCCTACGCCGGGGTGACGAAGTTTTGCGCACCAATCAATATTATTACTTTGATTGCGACTTGGTATCAGTAATTGTAGGTTGGGTGAACCTTGGCCGCAAGGCCAAGGTTCACCCAACATCCTGCTACCCAACCTACCAGAGGTTTCCCCGCCAATCACACGATTTTTTCCAGAACCACAGCCGTTCTGGCCGGAAGGTACAGAGAGAGGAAATGCCTGTGGATACGGTCGGTTATGGTGTGATGGGTTTGGTCGGGCTCGATGAGGCCGTGCCCGCCGAAGCGCTTGTCGTCGGTTGAAAGGACTTGGCGGTAGGAACCGGGGGAGGCGGGAATCCAGTAGTCTGTTCGGGAATTATCCGGGTGGAAGTTGAAGGCCAGGATCAGCCCGGCCCTCTCGAAGGCCAGAATTTTCGTCCCCTCGTCCAGGTGCAGGAGAAACGGCCACTCGCCGTCCGGGACGCCGGAGGTCTTGGCAAGCGCTATCATCTGGCGGTCAAAGGCGGCGAGAAATCCGTACAACAGGAGGGGGTCGTCCGCAAGGCTCCACTGGCGGCGGGCGTAGGCGTATGAAAAGCCGTTTCCGGCGCGGGGGAAATCGATCCACTCCGGGTGGCCGAACTCGTTTCCCATGAAATTGAGATACCCGTGCCCGGCGCAGAAAAGGGTGATTAGCCGGATCATCTTGTGAAGGGCTATTCCCCGCGACACCTTGAAGCTGCCCTGCCTCAGGACCGACATGTAATGGTACATCTCGCCGCCCACCAGACGGAAGATGAGGGTCTGGTCCCCCACCAGGGCCTGGTCGTGGCACTCGGCGTAGGAGATGGTCTTTTCGTCCTGGCGGCGGTTGGTGAGCTCGAACCAGATATGCCCCATGGGCCAGTCCTCGTCCGGCACGTCCTTCACGAGCTTTATCCAGTAGTCGGGTACGCCCATTGCGAAGCGGCAGTCGAAGCCGTATCCGCCGTTTTCAACAGGGACTGCGAGGCCCGGAAGCCCGGAAACGTCCTCGGCGATGGTGATGGCCTGCGGGTTCACCGAGTGTATCAGCTCGTTTGCAAGGGCCAGGTAGCAAAGGGCGTCCTCGTCCTCCTGGCCGTCGAAATACTGGGAGTAATCGAGAAAATCCACGCCAAGGCCGTGGTGAAGATAGGCCATGCTGGTGACTCCGTCGAAACGGAAGCCGTCCACGTTGAACTCGTCCAGCCAGTACCGGCAGTTGGAAAGCAGAAAGTGCAGGACCTGGGGTTTCGCGTAGTCAAAGCACATGGAGCCCCAGGCGGGGTGGACGCCGCGCGGCCCCTTGTGAAAGTACTGGACGGGGGTGCCGTCGAAAAGGGCCAGGCCCTCCACCACGTTGGGCACGGCGTGGGAATGCACCAGGTCCATCAAGACGTAAAGGCCCGCCCCGTGGGCGGTGTCCACGAGGTATTTGAAATCCTCGGGCGGGCCGAAGCGTGACGAGGGGGCGAAGAAGCTGCCCACCTGGTAGCCGAAGGAGGCGTAGTAAGGGTGCTCGGCCACGGCCATGAGCTGGATCGCGTTGTACCCTGCCTTCACTATCCGGGGGATTATCCTGTCGGCGAATTCCCTGTAGGTGCCGCAGCGGGGCTCCTCCTGGGCCATGCCCGCGTGGGCCTCGTAGACCAGAAAGGGGCTGGGGGCCTTTTCGGGCCTGGGGTGCATGAAAACGTATGGCTGGTCGGGCCGCCACACCTGGGCGTTTCCGATTTCGGTTTTTTCGTCGTACACCACGCGCCTTGCCCAGGCCGGGATGCGGTCGCCGCTTCCACCCGGAAACCTTACGTGAAGCCGGTAAAGGTCGCCGTGTTTCAAAGCGTTTTCGGGAAGCCTTATCTCCCACACGCCTTCCCTGTTGATGCGCCCAAGTGCGTAGGCCGCAAGGGGCTGCCAGCCTGAAAACTCCCCCACCAGAAAAACGGACATTGCGTTTTGCGCCCACTCCCGGAAGACCCAGCCACCGTCCCGAAAATGAAGCCCGAAAAACTCGTGGCCGGAAGCGAAATCGGAAAGAGACGTGTTTTCGGGCAGCAGCCGCTTTTCGGTTTCGATGAGCCTTTTTATGCGCCTTTCGATGACTCCGCCGTAGGGCGAGAGCAGGGGGTCGGCGGCAAGAAGCCGGGCAAGGCGCGATTTTACGGTTTCTGTCTGATCCATGAAGGACGGCTCGTCACTTTAGAAGTGGGCGCTTCAGCATCTTTTCGTAAAGATCGATGTAGCGGCTTGCCGTGGCCGCGTGATTGAACCTTTCGGCGCTTTCCACCATCACCCGGTGAATCTGGCGATGCTTCATGTCGGGCGGCAGGCTGTAGAATCGCATGGCCTCGTCCATGGCCCAATAAAGGCCCTGGGAGTCAAAGGTCTTGAAAACGAATCCGTTTCCGCTGTTGTTGGGCGCGTCCATGTGGCTTACCGTGTCGTGCAGGCCGCCGGTGTCGTGCACCACCGGAAGCGCCCCGTAGATGGAGCCGTACATCTGGGGCAGGCCGCATGGCTCGAAGCGCGAGGGCAGGAGCACGAAGTCCGCAGCCCCGTAGGCCAGGCGCGAGAGCTTTTCGTCGAAGTCGCACACCGCCACCCGGTTGTACAGGTTGTGGAAGGCCACGATGTTGCGGAAATGCTTCTGGTACTCGCCGTTGGCCACAAGCACTATCTGGAGGTTCCGTCCCCAGTGTGCGGAAACTATGCGGTAAAGTATTTCGGTCAGAAGCTGGGGGCCTTTTTGAACCGGGTCCAGGCGCGAGGGCCAGAAAAAGATCGGGGCCGCGTCGTCCCTTATGAGCCCCAGGGACTCCTGGAGATAGCGCTTGTTGTGGAGCTTTCCCAGGATGTGCCCGTCCGGGTTGTACTGGCGGGCAAGGGCGCTGTCGGAGGCGGGGTTGAAGGAGGCTTCCGGGGCGTTCAAAATTCCCACCGCGCAGTCCGCCGCAGCCTTGCTTGCCAGCTCGCGCCTAAGCGGTTCTTCAACGAATGCGTGCCTTCCCTCAACTATTTCGTTCAAAAAGGTCGGGCTTACTGTGTTCACGAAATGGGAGGCGAAAACGCCGCTCACAAGGAAATCCACCTTGTTTGCCTCGCGGGTTTCCTCGTAGTAGTGGGGCGTGCGTTCGTAAAAAAGGTGGTGCCAGAAGGAGGCCGCGTCGATGCCCCTATCCTCGATTTCTGCAAGGCTCGATTTCACCGTGTGGATGTTGTGGATTGTGAAAAGGCAGGGAATGCCCAGGTTGCGGCTGGCCGCCGGGATGAGGCCCGTCATCCAGTCGTTGGCGTGTATCAAATCCGGCTTTACGCTTGGGATGATGTGGTTGATGACCTCACGCTGAAAGGCAAGGGCCACCTTGATGTTTTCTGTGCTGTACGAGGAATAGACGCCCCGGCGGTAGAAGAAGGCGCGGTCTTCGGCCAGGTGTACCCGGTCTTCGGGCATGGAGCTTCTTATGGTGGAAAGCTCCCGGCGGATGAGGGCTCCGAAGTTGGCGGAAAACATGCTCCGGTAATCGGGAAGCGTGACGTGGACGTCGGCCCCCTGATCGAAAAGGGCCTTCACCAGGGCCGCAGAAACATCGGCAAGGCCCCCGGCCTTGGCCGTGAGGTAGTTGGCCATGTTGCCCATGCCTTCGGGCAGATAGGTCACCTCCGGGGTGACGATGAGTACGCGGGGCTTTTTCGCGCTTTTGGGGGCCATCGTATCCTTTCATGCAAAAGTGCTTCAAAAATTATGATTTGCGTTCGGAGGGGGTAACCTTAATCAATAAATATAAGATCGAATTTCCGGCTGTCACCCTCCGCTGGTGCGGCTTATAATACTTTCATATCGTTAGAATTTTTTTGCCGGATTTTATCCATTCGGTGAGGAAACCTCCTGTGTAGAACACCTCGACTCCCATTTTTTCCAGGTTTTCCCTGATTCCGAGATTGTCCGCGCACTGCCTGCAGGCTATGGTTTTCACCCCTGCGTTTATGAGGGTTTTGACATGCCCCCGGATTTCCTCGTCCCCGGCGGCCAGCCTTGCCGTCGCTCCCCATATCAAAAGGGTCACCTCGCCCCACCAGCCGTGTTTCAGGGAATTTTCCGCGTACATGAAAACCATGTTTATGGAGGTGTCCCTGTTGTCGTTTGTCCAAAGGATCAAAAGGTGGTCGTCGGTTTCGCTTTCGGCCATTTAATCTCCATTTTTTGCCACACCGCCTGGGCGATCACAAGCGATGAGCTTTGGAAATGTTAAATTCTAAGGCTGCTTAGGGGGCGCGCACGGGGCCTATGCAAGGAACCCATGTCCCGTCTTATTTCCTGCTCCCGGCCCCTGAGGGTGTGAAAGCGATGAGCTGCAAGGCGCGTGAGCTTCAACCTCAATCCACTTTTTGCCGCACCGCCTGGGCGATCACAAGCAGCCGACGGTAAATCTCAAAACCGGGCAACCCCTGAGGGTCTGAAAGCGATGAGCTGCAAGGCGCGCGAGCGAGCTGCGAGGGAGCGTACGCTTTTGTACGTGACCGAGCAGCGAGGCGACGCGCAACGCCGCAGGTCGCGCTTTCAGACCCTCAGGCCCAGGTGATGAGGTTTGGGGTGAATCTGAGTCTTTCATCCCCCGAAGGCATCACCCGCGCCGTGTATCCGTAACGCCCGGCGCTTTTGCACGAGACGGTGGTGGCGTATTCGTAGAGGCCCTCCGAGATGATGCAGCACACGGACATTGTCTGGGAGAAGCTCTTTATTATGTCATCGGTGGATTTCATCTCGCCCACGTAGAGGTGGACCTCCACCTCGTCCGGTTTGAGATCGCCCAGGAAAACCTCGGTGGTGACGGTGAAGGTGTCGCCCACCCGCATGAAGCCGGTGCGTTCCCTTTTGGGGGTTGCGATCCTTATGTCCTTCCACCGCTCCTCCAGGCGCATGTGCTGGGCCAGGAGTTTCCGGGCGTCCTCCGCGCCGTCGGCCATGAGGCGCATGTGCTGGGAGACTGCTGGAGCATAGAACAGTTTCTCGTAATTTTCCACCATGTGGTGGGCGGAGAACCTTGCCAGGGCCACTTTCATGGACTCCTTCATCATCTTCACCCAACGGGTGGGGGTGTCGTGTTCCCGGCGTTCGTAAAAGCAGGGGATCACCTCGTTTTCCAGGGTGTTGTACAGGGCATGGCTTTCGGTTCTGTCCTGGTAGGCCCCGTCTTCCAGCTCCTCCCCCTGGCCTATGGCCCAGCCCAGTTCCGGGGAATAGGCCTCGTCCCACCAGCCGTCCAGGACGCTCAGGTTGAGGCCGCCGTTAAGGGCGGCCTTCATGCCGCTGGTTCCGCAGGCCTCCAGGGGCCTCCTTGGGGTGTTGAGCCATACGTCCGCGCCCTGGACCAGGTATCGGGCCACGTTGATGTCGTAATCCTCTATGAAGACGATTCTGCGGCGCACCGCAGGGCGGCGTGCGAACCTCACTATCTGCTGGATGAGGCCCTTGCCGTCGTGGTCTTTAGGGTGGGCCTTTCCTGCGAAGATGAGCTGAACCGGGCGGTCGCGGTTGGTGATCAGCGCCTCCAGGCGCTCCGGGTCGCTTAACAGGAGGGTGGCCCGCTTGTAGGTGGCGAAACGCCGGGCGAAAACGATGGTCAGAACGTCCTGGTCCAGAACGTTGGTGGCGTCGTCCATCATGGCCTTGGGGGCGTTGCGGCGGGCGTACTGCCTGGTCATGAAGTCCCGGCAGGCGCGGATGAGGCGGCTGCGGCTCATTTCGTGGGCCCGCCAAAGCTCGCCGTCGTAGATGGCGTTCACCCTGTCCACGATGTTTTCGTCCGAGGGGCGGAGCGGCCAGTCCGGGCCAAGGTAGAGATCGAACAGAAGCGCGTTTTCCTGGCTCAGCCACGAGCTGGGATGGATCCCGTTGGTCACGTGGCCGATGGGTATTTCGGCCTCCGGGACCCCCGGCCAGGCGTGGCTCCACATGCGCCGGGCCACTCGCCCGTGGAGCTTTGAGACGCCGTTGCGGTGGGCGCTCATGCGAAGGGCCAGGATGAACATGGAGACGGGGCCGTCGGGACCGGAGCCCGCAGCCTGACCCCAGGAGAGTATTTCATCCGCCGAGGTTCTGAGGCTTTCCTCCATGGTGGCGAAAACCGGGCGGGCCATGTGGGCGTGGAATTCGTCGTGCCCTGCCTGGACCGGCGTATGGGTGGTGAAAACCGTGGTTCTGGGCACCACTTCGAGAGCCGTGGGAAGGTCGATGCCGCAGTAGCGGATGCACTGGGCGATGCGCTCCAGGCTTGCGAATGCCGAGTGGCCCTCGTTCATGTGGCACACCGCCGGTTGGATGCCCAGGGCCTCCAGGGCCCTCATGCCGCCCACGCCCAGCACCATCTCCTGGGCCATGCGGGTGTGGCCCTCGGCGGCGTAGAGCCTTCCCGTGATCGCCCTGATTTCGGGAGGATTCACCGGTATGTTGGTGTCTAAGAGCAGGAGGGGTATCCGGCCCACATCCACCCTCCACACCGCTGCCAGGGCTTCGCCGTGGGGAACGGGAACCCTGATGAGAAGTTCCTGGCCGTCGCCGGCCTTAAGGCGCGTCATGGGAAGGTGGTAGAGGTTGACGTCCGGGTATTCCTCCTGCTGCCAGCCTTCGTGGTTCAGGTACTGGTGAAAGTAGCCCTGGCGGAAAAGAAGGCCCACGCCCACCAGCGGCAGGCCGATGTCGGAGGCGGCTTTTAAGTGGTCACCGGCCAGAACCCCGAGCCCGCCCGCGAAAATGGGCAGGCTTTCGTGGATGCCGAATTCCATGGAAAAATATGCCACCGGATGCTGCCAGGTGATGAGGCTTCCGTTTCTGGAGCAGGGGGCCTTCACCTGGGCCTCGAAGCGGGCCTTGACCCTCTCCAGGTGATTCAAGAAGGTTTCGTCGCTTGCCACGGCCTCCAGGTTTTCCTGGTTCAAGAGAGTTGAAAAGGCCAAAGGGTTTTCCCCGGATTTGGCCCACATGGCGGGATTGACCCTGCGGTAGATTTCCTTGGCGTCGTGCTGCCAGCTCCACCACAGGTTGGCGGAAAGCTCCTCTATGAAGGCCATTTTGCGGGGGATGGACGGAAAAACCTGGAAAGCCTGGAAGTTTTTCATATTCTTATTCCGTGAGGAAGGGAGGGTGATTGGCGGATATCTTCTTTAAGTCTGCGCCGCATCCCAAATATGCCGGAAAACATCAGCATGAAGCAAGGGGGAAAGTGAAGGGCTTCATATTGAGGCCAAAAAGCCCGCCGGAAGCAGGTTGCAGGTTCTCCCCGGTGTCTTGACAGTACAGCGGCCCCTTTGATAAAAAGGGCAATCGGAGGCCTTTCATGAAAATCTGTTATTACGGCGTCAGGGGTTCGATTCCCACACCGGGCAGGGAAACCATCCGTTACGGAGGGAACACGCCCTGCGTGGCGGTTCGGTGCGACGGGGAGCTTTTCATCCTGGACGCCGGAACCGGCCTTAGGGTGCTTGGTGAGGAACTCATGGAAGGGCCTTTCGGAAGGGGCGGGGGCAGGGCGACCCTTCTGGTCACCCACACCCACTGGGACCACATCCAGGGCTTTCCCTTTTTCAGGCCGGCCTACGTTCCCGGCAACTCCTTCCAGATAGCGGGGATGCACCAGATCAACAAGGGCCTGGAAACCGCCATGCATCACCAGCAGCAGTACCAGAACTTTCCGGTGCTTTTGAACCAGATGCCGGCCAGAATCGTTTTCAACGCCCTTTCCGAGGACGCCGGGCTTAGCCTGGGCGACACCACCATCTCCACCACCGAGCTTAACCACCCCGGCGGGGCCTGCGCCTACCGGGTTGAATACAAGGGCCACGCGGTTGTCTACGCCACCGACACCGAGCACTACGCCTCCATCGACCTAAGGCTTTTAAACCTCTGCCTGGGGGCGGACCTCCTGATTTACGACACCACATATTCCCCTGCCGAGTACGCCGAGCACCGGGGCTGGGGCCACTCCACCTACGCGGAGGGAGTCAGGCTCGCAAGGGCCGCCGGGGTGAAGGCCCTTCACATGTTTCATCACCACCCGTCCCACACCGATGAAATGATGGAGGCCATGCTGGTTGAGGCCAGGGAGCTTTTCCCGAACATACACCTTGCACGTGAGGGATGGGAGCTTGATTTGGGATAGACGATTCAGATCGGGCTTATGTGACGGCCCCATAATAAAGGAACCCGGAATGACCCAGGCGAAGTTTTCCTCTCTCAAAAAGCACGGATTGACGGCTGCGGCCTGCTTTCTGTGCATGTGCATTTTTACGCAAAAGAATCTTTGGGCCTGAGCTTGCGACACCCCTGCCTCTCCGGTCGGAGAGTCGGCGTCTTCGGTGGAAGCGACCCGCTCGGAACGGGACCGCGACTTATGGCGGGAAATGCGCGGCATCCAGGAGGATGCGGGCCAGCCCGGCGAGCGCAACAGGGTTTTTACCGGCTCCCTTAGGGTCGGCCTGCAATACGACTCCAACGTCGGGCTGTTCCCGGACAACGAGGCTTTTATCGAGCCCCAAGACCTCAAAAGCACAGGGGAGGACGAGGCGGGCGTCATTCAGGCCCATGCCGGGTTCCAGCCCGAAACAAAGGGGGCGCTTGGGTTTCGAGGCGACTATTACCTTTATACCGACTTTCACAAGGATTTGAACGACTACAACATCTTAGACCAGATGGTCACCCTGGAGCCGCTTTTCCGGGTGGGCAAAACCCGGATTTCGGTTCCAGTAAGCTACAGTTACGTGATGGAGGACTACGCCAGGGAGTTGTCCGGGTTTTACGCCAAGCCCGCCGTCACCGTGGGGCTGGGCAAAAGTCACATGGCCCGGTTTTACGGAACGTATTCGGATGTCTCCTACGCCAGGGACGATTCAGATATTCTCCAGGAAGACCAGAGCGCCACGTCGTACGGCGGCGGCGCGGCTTATATCTTTTCCTTCCGGTCTAACGCGGCCTTTCTGAAACTGGACGGCGGTTTTCGGGCCAACGAGGCCAAAGGGGACAACTGGGATTACGATTCCCGGATGCTGGCGCTCTCGCTGCGGGTTCCCGTGGTTGAAAACCTCGTTTTTTATGGTTCAACGAGCCTGGATTTGAGGGATTTTTCAAACGTGCATTCCACGTACGATAAAAAGCGCGACGACACCCGCGTAACGGCCTATGCCGACCTGAACTACGAGCTGAAAAAGCGTTACGACCTCTTTGCCAGTTACACGCTTATTCATTCCGATTCGAATCTTCCTGCCTACGACTATGACCGCCACGTTGTGACCGTGGGGGTCGGGGTGCATTTTTAGCGGAAAAGGGCCGCGAGGCTTGGGGGATTTTCCCGGCGATTGCCTCATCGCCCTTTCGAGATGTTGCGAATTACCCAGGATGAAAGAAAGGTTCCGCATGGGATCGGACGAAGGCGTCTTAAAGGCAGCCAAGGAAATAACCATAAAGTTCATCGAGGTGGGGAGGCTTTCGCCGACCGCCTTCGGCGACACCTTCAAATCAATCTACACCGCCATAAAAGAGGCCGTGGAGGGCGAGCCCGAAGCCCCGCCGGAGGGGCAGGCCGAGGAAAAGTGAGCGCCGCCTGAAACCCCGAAAGTACCGCTCAGCGCCCCATCCCGGACAATGCGCGGGCATCTCGCCCGCGCATTGTCTTTTTCATATCATCGCCTTGAATTCATCAATCCCGTTCCCAGACCTCCGGCGGAACCGGCCCCACGCTCTGGTATTCGATGCTCTGCGGGATGATCTTAATCACGCAGTAGTTGGGATCATCCGGCCCTGAAAAAAACCTCATCAGGTGCTCATCCCAAAACGCGTGCCTGCTGGCCTTGTCGCAAAGAATCTCCGCCTTTCCCTCCACCTGTATGTAGGCTGCGGCTGTTTCCATGTCGGTCACGCCGGTGGTGAGGTGAACCTTCGGGTTGTTTTTGATGTGGGCCACCTTTCGGGAATCGGCATTGGACGGCATCCTGAAATCGAGGTTTTCGTCCGCCACGGGTGCCATGTAACGCGCCCAGGGCCGGTTGTCTTCGGTTACCGTGGCCAGAACCGCCACTGTGGGGTGGTCGCACATGGCGAGAATCTTCTTTTTGAGCGCTTCCTTTTGAGCCTTGTCCATCTTGTCCGCCTTTTATTTCGTGATTTCCAAAGCCTGCCCGCTGCCCGCTGTCAGCTGCTTCTCATCTTTCCCGCGTAAAGAAGGGGCTGGGCCACTATCACCTTCTGGAGGTCCAGGTTTCCCATCACGACGGGAACCGCCGCCGCAAGGGCGTAGATGCGGGCTATGTCGTAGTCCTGGCTTAGGGAGTAGGCCCCGTGGATTTCCATGGAAAGGTCGGCCACGCAGCGAATGGTTTCGGCGATTACTAGCTTCAAGGCCGCAGCGTCGGTGAAGATGTCGCCGCCCTTGTCGGCCCTGGCGCAGATGTAAAGAAAGTACGCGTTGGCGGCGGACAGCTTACTGGCCATGCGGGCCAGCTTGTCCTGGATCATGGCGAATTTCTGTCCGATGGGCTTTCCCCGGTGCGTGCGGGTGTTGGCGTAGGTGATGGCCAGATCGACGCCCCGGAAGCAGGCTCCAAGAAAGGTGGCGCAGAAGCCGATTTTCCCAAGGGACTCGGCCTTCAGAAGGATTTCGAAGCCCTGGTCCACCGTTCCAAGAAGGTGTTCGTCGGGCGCGAAATAGTTTTCCAGGAACAGATCGCCGTTATCGATGGCCATGTGCACGAAGGTCTCGCGGCCTCCAATCTTGTAGCCGGGCCGTTCGGTCTCGATATAAAACGCCGCCACTTTTTCGTCTTCGGTCTTGGCGAAAAGTATCATGTGATGGCAGGTGCCGGAGTGGGTGATGAAGCGCTTGGTGCCGTTCAAAATCCAGCCGCCCTCGGTCTTTTTGGCAACGGTGACAAGCTGCCTGGGGTCGCTTCCGGTGTCCGGCTCGGTGAAGGCGAGCCCGCCAATGGTTTCGAGGGACAGGAGGCCGGGCAGCACCTCCTTTTTAAGCTCCTCGTTTCCGTAGTGAAGGATGGGCCAGGCCAGGATGTAGTTTTCCAGTATCACGTTGGGGGGAATGGGGCAGGCGTAGCCCAGTTCCCTTATGGCCAGCATGAGGGACGAGAAGGTGGCGTCCACACCGCCGTATTCCCTGGGAAAGGGCAGGGCCAGGATGTCCAGGGCCTTGAAACGCTCCAAGAGCTGGCCCTTCATTTCGCCCTCGGCCTCTATCTCGCGGGCCTTGGGCAGGATTTCCTTTCGCGCGAAGGCCGAGACGGTCTTCGCCACCTCGTTTTCCTCAAAGGTAAGATCGAATTGCATGATTGTTTCCCGTGTGCTGTTGATCGAAAAAGGGCATGAGAACTTTCAGCGGGTTTCAGTCAGTCCGTTGGAAAGGCAGGCGTTCATTCGGTGAATTTGGTTCCTATAACGCTCCCCGCCCGGCGCAGCTCGCTGCGGTAGGCGTCGCCGTTTTTTGAAAGCAGGTCGGAAAGGTAGCGGACGTTCTTTTCGGCGTATTCGGCGTAAAGGTCGCGGTCAAGGGCGAAGCGCTCACGAAAATGGCTGCGCATGGCGGTGCAGAGGCCATCCAAGTGGCACTCCATCCTGTTCCTTATGAATTCGTAAAACCCCTTGGTTTTTTCCAGAAGGTCGAGCTCGGAGGAAAATTCATCCACCTCGCCCTCCACCAGTTCCCTGTAGAGAAGTACGAGTTTTTCCAGATAGTTGCGGCTGGCCATCTGGCCCAGAAGATCGGCTGTGCCTAAAATTTTTCCGGCCACCCTTGTTTCGGCGTCCTGGAATGCGATGGATGATGGGCAGGAGGAAAGCTCGGTGCACAGGATCATGGCCGCGCATTTTTCGGCGTCCGCCTCTGAAAAGCCAGCATTCAAAAGGTATGTCCGGGCGAAGTCTGCGCTTCTTTCAACGTGGATGCGGGTGTGTTTCGCGCCGGTGCCTTCGGTGTCGTGGGTTTCCTGGATGTAGCCGGTGTCGTGCATCAAAGCGGCTATGAGGCATAGAAGAACGTAACGGGAGTCCAGGGGGATGAGGTGGTGTTCTATGCTGACCCCGTGCAGAAGGCGGGCGGTTGCGAGAACCACGTCCAGGGTGTGGGCCAGATCGTGGTAAGGAGTGTTGCAGGAGCGGAACCCGGGGAAATCGCCCGAAAAAAGAGCAATCACGTCCTTATAAACCTTGTGGAACGCGGGCCAGTCAAAATCCGGGGCGGCCAGGTGAGCCACCCGGCGCAGCTCCGCAAGCAGTTTTTCGGGGTCTTCCACGTGCAGAATCCGGGTCACTTTACCCCGGTCGTTCCCGGTTTTCGAAAAGTCGCCTTTTACCGTGTCCTGCCTGGCCATTGGCGGCCACCCTTGGGAAAGAGCCAGCGACAACCTTGCGCCTCAAAAGCCTTCTGCAGTGCGGCCCGGTCATGGGGTATCCGGGATACGCCGCATATGCATGGTTATGTGGTGGAGATATTCGGCAAGCATAACCGAAAACCCAAGTGTCAGGCAAGGACTTTGTGATACGGGCTCCTCCTTCGGCAAAGGCTGGCGGGGCAGGCGCTTTTCATGGGAGCCGTCATCCCAAAAGGTATTTTGCCGCCACGAGGAGTATGAAAAAGGCCAGTATCCATTTTATGACGTTGGCGGGCAGGTACTTTTGCAGGCGCGCCCCGCAGTAGATTCCTCCCAGCCCGCCAATGCCGAACAGGAGCCCCAGGAGCAAGTCGGGCCGCACCGGAACGTAGGAGGGCGTGAACCATGGAAGCGCGAACTGGTAGAAGATCACCCCGAAAACCGAGGTTATGAAAGTGCCCGAAAGGGCCGCGCCAGCCACGGTGTAAACGGGAAGTTTGAACACCGCCACGAAAAACGGGGCGATTATGGCCCCTCCGCCTATGCCGTAAATTCCGCCGATTATGCCCACGAAGAATGACAGGGCGAAGATGCCCCAGGTGGAGAAGGTGAAGACCTCGCCGTAAAACTCGTAGGAAATGCTCGTTAAGGTGAAGGAAAGGGTTTTTATGCCTTCGAGCTTCTGGTCCTTGTCCGCCGAACGCCGTATTTCCGCGAATCGCTCGTTGAATTTGCGCTCGGCCTCTTTCGATTTTTCCCTGCCCTTTTTGGCGCGGGGAAGCATGTCCCAGGCCATGCGAAGGCCGATGTACAGGAGCACCAGCCCTACGAAAACCTTGAAGGTGGCGAAATCCTTGAAAGGCCCCACCCGCAGAAAGGCCCCTATCACCACGCCCGGCAGTGTTCCTATAACCACCACCCAGGTGAGGGGCCAGGCCATGCGGCCTTCCTTTATGTAGCGGTAGATTCCCGAAGGAATGGCCACCACGTTGTAGACAAGGTTGGTGGGGCTCACCGCCGGGGTGTCGAAGTGAAGCACGCTGGCCTGAAAAGGAAGAAGCAGGAAGGCCCCCGAAACGCCGCCCGTGGACGTGAAAAAGGAAATGACGAAGCTCACCACAGGCGGTACCCAGATAGGGACATCGACGCCGGAAACGGGAAAGTGCATGAAGCCTCCTTTATCATACGCAATCCGGTCAGGCCGCCTGGCATCGGAAATTCCGCAATAGATGTGCCTGACATCGGCATTTCCTATAATAAAGGTGGGGAACAAGGGCAATATGCTTTTAAAAGCCGGAAAAGAAAGCCCCTTCACGGGCCGGAGATTTTTTCCCTCAGCCTGAAGACCGCGCCAAGTATCCGGAAAAAAAGCCGACCCAGGGCCAGAAGGCGCGGGTTGTGGGCGACCTCTGCGGCCACGGTCCAGGCCGGGGACTCCTGAATCTGCCGGAACTGAGTGAGGGCCGCCGCCATCCGATGAGACTCGAAAAGGCTCATTCCCGGAAGGGCCGCGCCAGAAAGGCCGGAAAAGGGCGGGGGATCGTCTTGCAGAGACGCCACCTTTTTGGGGATCACGCCAACGGGTCTGCCAGAGCACAGGATGGAGCGGACGCAGCCGGAAAAGGTGAGGGGCGCTCCGGCAAGCTCCTTCCAGGCTGAAAATCGGATCATTCCGCCCCGGTATGGGTCAAAATTGTCCCCGATCGAGTAAACGAGCCCCTCCCCCAGGGGGCGCAGAACCCGGCCAGCCTCAGGCCCGCCATCGAGAAGAAAATGGCCGGTCACGGCGTCGAATCCGGGGTTTTTCTCCAGAAAGCCGGAAAGGGCCGTAAGAAAACCCGGTTGAAAGGCTGCGTCATGGCTGGCGAAGGCCGCGAAATCGGGTTCATGGGCAGCCAGGGCCGAACGGATTTCCGCAGAGTTGTCCTTTTTCAGATGAAGAACGAGGGGGGGAGGGCCGTCCCCGAATCCGGCTTTATCTTCGGTTGCCGGGCCTTCCCCGCCCGATACCACCAGGGCCAGATTGGGTCGAAAGCGCCCATCGGGCGAATTTTTCCCGGCCGCGCCCGTAATGGGCTTTTTTGGCCCAATATGGCCCACGCGCTCAAGGTGGGCCATATTGACCCTTTCCTGGACCTTCCGGCTCTCGTTGAAGACGCCTTCCGCGATCTGCGCCGTCCTTTCCGGCGAGCGGCTTACGGCCCTTTCAGTGGCCCGGGCAAGGCTTTCCGGGTCGGGCCGGAAAAGGATGTCCGAATGAAATTTTTCGGGAACCAGCTCCGGGATTCCGCCGGTGTTGGAGGCAAGAAGGCCACAGCCGCAGAACTGGGCCTCCATTACGCAGTTGGGGTGGTTGTCGGCCCTGTACGGGCAGATCACGAGGCATTCCGGGCCGAGCCGGGAAAGAAGCGCCACGGCGGCCTTCCGGGAAAGGTCCTGCCGGGTAATCTTCACCCTTCGCCCGATTTCCGCAAGCGCCCGGTTTTCGAAGGACATGTGGGGGTCGGCCTTGCCCAGAATGATGATTTCGCCGATTTTTTCAAGAATTTCCGGGGGCAGAAGAAGGAGGGCTATGGCGAAGATGTCGAAGCCCTTCATGCGGTCGGTGCGACCGTAAAAAACCAGGGTGGAAAAGGGCCTTGTCGAAAAATCCGGCGGGTTTCCGGGCAGGGTGAAGGGATAGCGCAGTATCCGGCTTTTTTCTGGCGCGATTCTGCAGCCTTTTTTCGCGTACAGATCCTGCAGGAAACGGGTGGGGAAGATCACCCGGTCGGCCCGCTCCAGGGCGGTTTTTTCAAGGGCCATGCGGCGAAGGTGGTCGCAATCGCCCTTAGGAATCCCGGAGGCGTTTTCCACGTAAACCTGGGTTCCGTGAGCGGTGATTTCGATTTCAAGGGCCTCCGGCAGGATTCCGGCCTCTTTCGCCTGGATTATGCGCGCGCCCACGCCGTCGCAGTCCTGGACCTCCACCGTTTCGAGGCCCGGATAAAGGGCCGTGGCCGCCAAAACCAGATAGAGGGCCAGCTCCTCCTGGGGCAGGGCGGTGAAGACGGGCTCCGGCAGAAACACGGCGGGCGTTATCCAGCGGTGTTTTTGAAGGAATTTGCCCGATGGAAAAAGCCCCGGGTTCCTGTTGTCCCGGCCAAGGTAGGCCACGGCGGGGGCTTCGCTTCCCAAAAGCCCGCAAAGCTCCGCGCAGTACGTTCCTATTCCTCCCGAATAGCCGAAATCCGCGTGTTCCCGCGTGACAAGAAGCCGCCTTGTCCCGGCCCCCGGAAGGCCGTGGGAGGAAAGCCAGGCCTCGTAGGAGGACTCGGACGGAAAGGACTCCCGCACGCGGGGAAGCGCCGTGTCGGCCAGGACCGTGGAATGAAGGGCCTCCATCCATTTTAAGGGCGGCTTCCCGGCTGGGTCAGCGGAATACGCATCCATATAGATACCCGGCGTAAAGAGATGTTTTGAGCAAAAAATAAAGTGCGTTGCGGCCTTTTTTGGGCGATTTCCCGGGGCGTCCCCTTTCCGCGCCCTCCTTTGGCTTAAAGCGGGCTGAAAGCCACGGGTTCCCCTTTACGGCAAGCCCGTGGCGGTTCATGAACCGGGCCATTCCCAGCCCCTGATAAAAGGCCCGGCGAAGCATGGAGGCGGGGTTCCAGAAGGAACGGGAAAAAGGGTGGACCACCGCCACGTCCGGGTCGTAAACCGCAGAAAAACCGGCCCTTGCGGCCCGGAAGGCAAGCTCGCTCTCCTCGGCCCCGTAGGGCGTTTTTCCGATGTGCCCCAGTTTTTCGTCAAAAGGCCCGATCTTGTCGAAAACCGCCTGCCTTACGGCGAAATTGGCCCCCACCGGCGATGAAAAGGGCGGATCATAGGCCCTGATTCCGGCGTTTAAGCCGTGGACAGGTGTGAAGGCCGCCACCGCCGGGGTAAACCAGGAAGGCGCCATGCCCTCGGTCCATTCGGCGCTTATCCTGCCACCCAAAATATCGGCTTCCGATTCCGAAAAGGCCCGGATCAGGTTTTTCAGCCAGTTTTTGGCGGGGATCACATCATCATCAAGAAAGGCAAGAATGTCGCCCCGTGCCGCGTTCAGGGCCGCGTTCAAGGCCTTCGACTTGCCGGGGGTTTCGATCCTGATGACTTTCACCGGAAACGCGCAGCCTTTTCCCGCTTCCTCGGCCTTTTGCGCGGTCCCATCCGATGATGCCGAATCCGCCACGATGACTTCGATGGCGGCCCCTTCCGAAAGGCCCTTAGCCTGTCGGGAAAGGTTTTCCAGGAGAGCTCCCACTGGCCCTTCCGCGTTTTGAGCGCAGATTATGACCGAGACCCCTGACTTCACGGGCAGAGCCTCCGGTAAAGGCCGACGTGGGCCGTCACCATTGAGGCCGAATCGAAGTGTTTTAACGGGCTTTTCAGGCTCCGGCCCAAAAGGGCCTTCACGATGCCGACGGCCAGGGCCTGGGGGGAGTCCGGGGGAACCAGCATGAAGGCCCCCGATATGACTTCCGGAATCGAGCCCGCGCATGTCGCCACAACGGGCACGCGGGCCGCGCAGGATTCGGCGCAGGTGAAGCCGAAGCCCTCGGTGAGGGAGGGCACGCACACCACGTCGCTTGCGGCCAGCAAGGATGGAAGAAGGCCCCTGTCCACGGGCGGGATGATGAAGGCGAGCCCCGGCGGCAGGGCGTCGGCCAGGGCCTTCACCCGTTTGAAGCCCGCCGGAGGGTCCGGCGAGAGAACCAGCAGTAGCCGGAAATCCGGCAGAGCTTCCCTCACCAGGGCCGCCGCCTTCACCAGCACGTGGACCCCCTTGGCGTGCCCGGGGCGTCCGAAATAAAGGGCCACCGGCGCGTCGTGCGGGATTTCAAGGGCCTCCCGAATCCTTCGGCGCGGGATTTTCGGAGGGGCCGAAAAAAGGGACCTGTCAACGCCCGGATAAACCAGCCTAAGGCGCGAAAGGCCGACCCCGCTTCGGGCGAGGGCCTTGAAGGTGGCGCGGGAGTTGGCCGGGTATGCGTCAAAGGGCAGAGCCAGCACCAGGGCTTCCAGAAAGCGGTAAAGGGACGAAAGGGCTGGGGAAAAGCCAAGGTCTTTCCAGGAGCGGCCCAGAACCTCGTGAACCAGGATAAGGGCGGGCTTTCTCCGCATCCGGGCCGCGAGCCAGGCTGGCAGGGCCGCGTTGTAGGTCATGGTGTGGATGACGTCCGCTTCGCGCGCGAGCTTAAGGCACAGTGGCAGGGCGAAAAAGGTGAACCAGTGGCGGTCGCCTTTTTTGGGGACCCGCACCCGGTGGATTTTGACGCCGTCCCTTTCCTCGTAAACGGGTGTTCCGGCAAGCCTCGCGGTCACTACCTCGCAGGAGTGCCCGGCTGCAACAAGGCCTGCGGCAAGGTCCCGGAACAGGGTCTCCCCGCCGCCCACGTGGGGGGGGTAGTATTCCAGGATGAAAAGTATCCGCAAGGGGCGGGCGTATGTGGGGTTTCTTCCTTCCATTTCGCGGGAAAGATTCCGATTTCCTTCCTTATGCCGGTTTTTTTTCAAGGCACGATTTAACCGCCTTCATCACCTTCAGGGCGAAATCGTCCCACCTGAGGCTTTCGGCCCTTTTCCGGCCCGCCGCTGCAAGGCGTTCGGAAAGGGCGGAATCGCACAGGATCGCGTTGATGGCCCGCGCCATGTCCAGAGGGTCTCTCGGATCGAAATACATGGCCGCCCCTCCCGTTGTCTCCACAAGGGCCGGTATCCTGGACACTGCCAGCGGCGTCCCTGCCTGCATGGCCTCCGCCGCAGCCAGCCCGAAGCCCTCGTAAAAGGAGGGAGCCACCGCAAGAGCAGCCCAGGAATAGAGGGCGTGGAGGCATTTCTCGGAAACCGTCTTGCGGAAAACCACTCCGGAATTTCCGGGCTTTTCGGCCACCCCCACCATCACCAGGGGGATTTTTACGCCGAAATCCCTTCTTAAAACGGCGTAGGCGGCAAGGAGGCCATCAGCGTTCTTGTGTGCGGCGGCTGAAGAAATGCACAGGATGAACCCGCCGGGCGGATTCCGTTCGTCTGAAAAAAACGGCAAGTGCTCCCCGGATTCCGGTGCGACCATCATCCTTTCGGGGGCGACTCCCAGATGCCTCACGGCCTCGGCCCGTGAAAACCGGGACGGGACAACGATTCTTTCCGCCCGCCTCGCCGAAAGGAGGAAGAGAGCCTTCAAGGCCGTCCGGTGAAGCGCCCCGTAACACGCCGATTCCGCCCAGGGAACGCAGTCGTGAAGAATCAGGACCTCTTGGCAGGGGGCGAAAAGGGCCGCCATGTTTCCGGGCGAGATAAGGACCTCTATTTTTTCGCGTTTAACCAGGACTGGCAGGACCGCCTGCTCGAAAAAGACCCTGGAAACCCGGTTTTCGGGGTTTAGGGGCAAAAAATGCTCGGAAAAATTGCCCGGCAGTTCGAAGGTCCCGGCGTTTCCGCGCCCGGAAAAAAGCACGAAATCGTGCCCTTTCGCGATCCTTCCCAGCGAGCTGACCAGGCATCTTATGGCGCGTTCTATGCCGCCGCCCTTAAAGGCCGGAAAAAAGGATGCGTTTAGCCCGATTTTCATAAATTTCCGAAACCGGCGGATCAGGCCGAAAGGCCCAGTTCCTCCATTATGGAGTCGTGGACCAGGGGCCTGAACGCCCTTATTTTTTCATTGGACCGGTCCGGGTGAACCCTATTCGAGAGAAGGACGGCGATGACGTTTTTTTCGATGTCGGCCCAGAAGCTGGTTCCGGTGAAGCCAAGGTGCCCCACGGTTAGGTCCGAAAAGAATCGCCCGGAACTGGACCCTGGCCGGGTGGGGGTGTCAAAGCCCAGAGTAAAGCCGCCCGGCCCCTCCTTGCGGGTAAAGAACTCCTCCACGGTGCGCCTTTTGAAAACGGTTTCGCTTTTTCCGTAACAGGCCGATAACATTTCCGCGCACAGCCGCCAGACCTCGGAAGCGGTGCCGAAAAGGCCGGAATGGGCCGCGACTCCGCCCGTCACCCAGGCGTTGTCGTCGTGGACCTCCCCCACCAGGAGCCGCCCCCGCCAGGGGCAGGCCTCGGTGGCGGCGAAGGAGCGGCCTTCCAGAATCTGTTCCCGCTTGCGCTTGAACGACGGGATCAGGCCGCTTTCAAGGGGGATGTAAAAAAGGTCGCTGATTCCCAGGGGCTCGCAGACGGCTTCATTCATGAGGCGGTCCAGGGACAGGCCAGCCGCGCGTTCCAGGACCTCCAGAAGGGCCATGTAGCCCAGATCGCTGTAAACCGTGCGGGTTCCGGGCTCGTATTCCAGTGGTTCCTCAACCAGGAGTTTAAGAAGTTTCCTTCTCCTGTGGGCCGCCGGGAGGAACTGGAGCTTTAAGTACCACTTCCTGTGAGCCGCGAAGCCCGACGCGTGGCCCAAGAGCTGGGCAACGGTGACGCCCGCCTTGTCCGGCCCGAAAACGCCCGGAAGAAGGTCGGAAAGGGTGGCGGAAAGGTCGAGGCGTCCGTCCTCTACCAGGGTCATTGCGCAGGCCGCCGTGGCCAGGGGCTTGGTGAGGGAGGCCAGGTCATAGAAGGTTCCCGTTTCGGCGGCCCCTTTCTCGTAGGGCCGGGCCAGGCCGAAGGCCTTTTGGTACAGGATTTCCCCGCTGGTCCCCACCAGGAGGACCGCAGACGGGAACACTCCCTTACTTACTGCGTCCTCCATCATGGCCCGTGTTTTCTCCATGCTGATTTTCAAGATGGCCCCCCGGTCTTCTGCCTGACGGTGGCTGGTGAGCCGTATTCGAGGACTCCCTTTTCTGTGTCGAGGACGGCTGAAATCCCCATGGGAAAGGCCCGGTTTCTCGGTCCGTGGCCGGAGTCGAAGCCCGCCAGCACGGGGATTCCGTCGCCCTCGAAGGCATCCCTTATCACCGCCATCACCCCGTTTTCCGCGCCGCAGCCGTCGAAGGTGCCCACAGCCACGCCGGAAAGGCCGTCCAGGGCTCCGGCAAGGCGCATGTGGGTCAGCATCCGGTCCACCCTGTAGGGGGCCTCCCGGCAGTCCTCGATAAAGAGGATGCACCCGGAAAGCCTGGGGGCGAAGGGGGTTCCGATGAGATGGGTGAGGATGGTGAGGTTGCCGCCGATGACTGCTCCCTCTGCTCGTCCCGGATGGAGAACCAGGGGCCTGGAGGGCGTTATGGAAAGGGGCGCTTCGGGGCTTAGGGCGCTTCTTATGGCCGAGATTTCGGCTTCCGGGTCGGCGCAGCAGGAAAGGGCGGTGAGGACCGGGCCATGGAAGGCGGCCACCCCGCAGTTTTGGGCAAGATGCACCAGAATAGCGGTCAGGTCCGAAAAGCCCATGAAAATCTTGGGGGTCGCCCGGATCAAATCCGGGTCCAGAAGGGTTAGTATGCGCATGGCCCCGTAGCCGCCGCGTACGCAGAACACGGCCTTGATGGAAGGGTCCTGCCAAAGGTTGAGGAAAAGCCCGGCCCGCTCGGCGTCGGTTCCGGCAAGGTAGCCGTTTCGCCTGAAAAGTCCCTCCGGGATTTCCACCCGATATCCGAGCCTTTGCAGCACGGCCAGGCCGCGTTCGTAAAGGCCGGGATCGAAGCAGGACGCGGGGGCGGCGATGCCTATGGCATCTCCGGGAAGAAGGGCTTCGGGTCGGATGATGGGTCGGTTCATGGTCTTTGGCGATTCGCTGTCATGTGGAGCGTTTGGGTCAGGCCTGCCGTAATTTACGCTAATTCTTCAGCATAACATGAAAAGCCCGATTTTTCCATTACAGATGGACGGTTCTTTTCTCTCCGGCTGATTTATGTCCATTAAGGCGAATTTGTCTATGGGCCGTCCGGGTTTTATAGGAATTATCAATTTGATTTATAGCTAATAGCCTTATATGCCTTGCCCGAAAATTACTTGGGAGTTAAACCGAAGATGAAAAACGGTGTGGCGTATGACGGCGCGGCAAGCACGGCTGAGGAGAACGGAAGCCCTGAGCGGCCCGGTGCGCTTTCGCTTTTTTTCTACCGGGCCTTAAGAATTGCCATAGGCGGGGTCTTTCTCTACGCAGGAAGCGGAAAAATCCTCGAACTCAAGGCCTTTTCGGTTTCCATCTGCTCCTACGGCCTTTTGCCGGACAGCCTGTGCATTTACGCCGCCGTCTTTTTCTGTCTGGTGGAAATAGCCGCTGGCGCGGGCCTCATGGCCGACCGCCGGGGCTCCTTGTCCGTCATAACCGGGCTTCTTGCCGTTTTCTCCATCGTCTTGTGGTTCGGAGTTTTGAACGACCTGAATGTTGACTGCGGGTGCTTTTCCGCAAGCGAACAGGCCGAACACCATGACCTTCGCATGGCCCTTTACCGGGACCTGATGATGATGGCCGGGGCCTTTTCCCTTTACGTATGGCGCAGTTTTTACAAGTTGCGCCGCATGATGTGAAAAATCAAACACTTGTAGGGAGGTAAAATGCTGAAAAAATCTCTTGCGCTTGGACTGTTGGGTCTTCTGGTGCTTACCCTCTGCGCCTGGGGCATGGGTGCCAAGGAATCCGAGGTCGAGGCCACGGCGATCAAGCTCACGGGCGAAACCATCAGGGGCGGTTACAGGCTGGTTTCAACCACCGAGCTTTCCAAGTGGGTGGAAGCAAAAAAGCCCATGCTCATCGTTGACACCATGCCATACGAGGACAGCTTCAAAAAGGAGCACATCCCGGGCGCGATCTGCTTTGAGCTTCCCATTCCGGAAATGAAGGACATGGATCAGGCCCTGAAGGAAAAATTCGAGAAGGCCCTGGGAGCCGATAAAAACCGCACCCTGGTCTTCTACTGCGGGTTCACCAAGTGCGGGCGCAGCCACAACGGTGCCATGTGGGCCAAAAAGCTGGGCTATACCGACGTGGTGCGGTGTCCGGGGGGCATAAAGGCGTGGAAGGAACAGGGGTTCAAGGCTGGAAAAGTGTAAGGCCGGGCCGGGTCTTGCATATTTTTATGATGTGTTATGACTGCGGGCGATTTGGCCGTTAGTGGCCCTTCGCCCGCCTTTTTTCATGATCCGGGCGAAAAATCACTTCCATGTAACCACCGGATATGAAACCAGAAAACCGGAATGCCTTAATGTCCGACAGCATCTTTGAAATAAGGTGCAACCGGTGCGGCAAATGCGTCACGGCCTGCGGGTTCCTTGCGGAAAACGGCCCGCCCGGAAGCATAGTCGCTGGGCCTGACGCCGCTGATATGGCCTTTTCCTGCATGGTGTGCGGGCTTTGCACCGAGCTTTGCCCGGAGGGGCTGGACCCTGCCTCGGTGTTTCTGGCTCTGCGGGCCGGGGTTTCCGAAAGGCCGCAGCATCTTTCAGGGCTTGCCCGCCACGAGGCCGTGGGGGCATCGTTTCCCTTTGTTCTTTACGCCCTCCCAAAAAACTGCGACACGGTGTTTTTCCCAGGCTGCTCCCTGGCCGGAACAAGGCCCGAAACCACCGAAGCATGTTTTCTGGCCCTTAAAAAACACCTGCCCGATATCGGAGTGGTGCTGGACTGCTGCATCCGCCCCTCCCACGACATGGGGCGGACGGCAGTTTTCGGAAGGCGGTTCACCGCCCTTTCCCTAAGGTTCGCCCAAAGGGGGATAAGGCGCGTTCTGACCGCCTGCCCCGGCTGCCAGGCCACCCTTGCAATGAACCCCGACCTTGACGTTTCCACGGTATATGAGTTCTTCGCCGGACACGGAGGGCCTTCGCCGGAAAAACTGACCGGGGAAATCTGCGTTCACGACCCCTGCGCGACCCGGAACAGCGAGGGCCTGCATGAAGCGGTAAGGCATCTTCTCTGCGGCATGGGAGCCGGGTTGTCGGAAATGGAAAATTTCCGGCAGACGTCCCTCTGCTGCGGAAAGGGCGTCGGGGCGGACAACCCGGATCAGGCCGGAACAATCGGGCTCCAGGCCGGGGGACGGCGGATATTCACATACTGTTCCTGCTGCGCAGAGGTCCTTGGCGCGGATCACGTGCTGGACCACCTTCTCAGGCCCAAGGGCGGCGGGCCTTTTCGCGTTTACCGCCATCCGCGAGCCTATGCCCGAAGGCTTTTGCTCAAGCGCCGCCTTTCCCGCATGATCGGGCGCTGATGGGGTCTTCAGGTTTCCCCCCCTGCAAGCCTTTCCCTGCCGTATGCGCTCGCCCCGCCTTCCAAAATGCTTTACTAATGGTGTATGCCGGGGTATAGTCAGGCCCATAGAAATCGATATCCCACAGGCGGCGACCCTTGGGGGGGAGGCGGCGGGCGACCGGCCGGCCCCGCCCTTTACAGCGAGCCATATCCAATCCGGGCCAAATTTTCCGGGGGTTTGATCCATGAAAAAAACCTACGATATCCTGCGCGTGGTTCTGCCCATCCTGGCCATTATTCTGGGCGGCATAAAGCTGGCGGGAATTCCCATAGAACAGGACACCTTTCTGACCATAGGCGCTCCGCTATGGGCCATGAGGGTTTTCGGGCTGGTCCAGGCCGCGTGCGGGGTGGCCATATTTTTTCCGGCCATCCAGGCTGCGGGCCTCTGGAGTTCCACTGCCCTTCTGGCTCTGGCGGCTATTTTAATGGCCGCAAACGGCATGCCCCGCGCCGCCGTCCCCCTGGCCGGAATCGCCACGCTTCTGGTTTTCGCCCGCGCACGCATGGCTGTCATTCGTAAGGACAAGGCCCCGTAATGCCCTTTCGCACCGCAATTCTCTCCGTCGCCGCAGTGCTTCCCGAAAACGTGGTTGAAAGCGCCGCCATAGAAGAACTGCTCTCGCCCGTCCTGGCCCGTCTCACCTACCCTAAGGGGATCATGGTGGGCCTTACCGGCATAAGGGAGAGGCGACTCTGGGACCCCGGCGTGACGCCCTCCGCAGCCGCCATCCTGGCTGGCCGGAAGGCGCTGGAAAAAAGCGGCCTTTCGCCGGACCGCCTGGGCTGCCTCGTCAGCACCTCGGTTTCCAAGGACTATCTGGAGCCTTCGGTGGCGAGCCTGGTCCACCACGGTCTTGGGCTTTCGCCCCATTGCGTCAATTTCGACGTTGGAAACGCATGCCTGGGTTTTCTGGACGGCATCAACACGGTATCCATGATGATAGAGACCGGGCGCATAAGAAGCGGCATGGTGGTGGCTGGGGAAAGCTCCCGCGAGCCCCTGGAGAACACCGTGAGGATGCTTCTTGAACCAGGAGTCACGGCCCAGGTCTTTCAGGACAATTTCGCCACCCTCACCCTGGGTTCCGGGGCTGCGGCCATGATTCTCACCAGGGAGGACCTGGCTTTTGGGCGGCCCGTGATAGAAGGATCGGTGAGCCTTGCGGCCACCGAGCACTGCCGCCTGTGCCTGGGGCACCGCGACCGCATGACCGCCGACGCGCCGATGGTGATGAAGCACGGGGTGAAGCTCGCCCACGACACCTGGAAAAAGGCCGAAAGCGCCATCGACGGGTGGGGTGACGGGAGCATCGACCTCTACGTGCCCCACCAGGTGAGCGCCAGAAACATGCTGGTCTTAACCCGCACCCTTGGGCTTACGGCGGACAAGGCGGCGCTCAATTTTCAGTATCTCGGAAACATCGGCCCGGCGGCCATACCCATAACCCTGGCCCTGTCCGAAGACGACGGACGATTTGCCCCCGGAATGAGGGCGGCGCTTCTGGGAATAGGCTCCGGCCTCAACTGCTCCATGATGAGCCTCTACTGGCCGGTGTCATGAAGGCGTAGGCCGCCTGCGCGCAGGGAAGATGCCTGGGGAAAAAGCGGATTTCAGGCGAAGGTTAAGACGTGTTCGTTTGCCGGGCCGGACAAGGGCAGATGTATGAAAAATGTGGTTCCGTCTTTTTTCGAGGTGGTGAAGTCGACCCGGCCCGAAAGGTAGCGCTCGGTTATGATTTTCATGCTGTAGGTGCCAAGGCCGCGCCCCGGCCCCTTGGTGGAAAAGGACCGCTTGAAAAGCTGAAGGCTCACGTCCTTTGGCATGTAGGCGCTGTTGTGGACCCAAAGTCTCACGTGGGCATCTTCCCGTTCGCAGCCCAGGGTTACGGTCTCCTTGGGCCTGGACGCCTCCAGGGCGTTTTTCAGCATGTTTCCCACCACCCGCTTGGCAAGAACCCGGTCCGTTATCCAGTGGGATTCCTTTGTGGAGTCGGCTATGCTGATGAGCCTTCCGTAGGCCGACCTGTGGGATGAGTACAGGTTGACGGTTTCGGAAAGAAGCTCGCGGCAAGAGACCTTTACCGGATGAACCACGAGTTCGCCGGTTTCCGCAAGGGTCAGTTCCCTGTGCCGCAGAATCTCCTCTATGAGCTGGTCCGAACTTACCCTTAAAAGTTCACGAAGCTCGTCGCTTTCCACGCTTCCGTCCGGAAACATCACAGAGAGGTTTTTTATGTTTCCCGCGATGTTCAATACATCGTGGAAAAAGGCCCTCTCAAGCGCGATGCGCCGCTTTTCATGGCTTATGTCCAAGGCTATGAACATGGTGAGCATCAAACTGCCCACCATAATGGGGCTGGTCCAGACCCTGAGGTCCAGGGCGTCCCAGTCGTTGCGGGCCACCCGGCATTCCTCGACAGCGTCAGCGCCCTTCTGGGCGGCGATTATCGCGTTGATGGCCCCGCACTTGCTGCAAAATTCGCTTGTGCCGCATCCTCCGCTGCAAACCTTTGCGTGAACGCAGTTGAAGGCGTCCCCCGGCTTCATGCCGATCACCTGACCCACCGTTTCAAAGCCCATGAGACTCAAAAAAGCGCGGTTGGCGAAGACTATCCGGCGCTTTTTGTCCAGGAGCAGAAGAATGTTGGGGCCCTGGTCGAACTGGGCGAGAAGCAGGGGTATCCTTGCTATCTCCTAGTATGCGGCAAAGGCTTCGGTACGGGGGATTTTTTGCGCGGGGGCGAATTTTGCGTCGCCGGAATAAGCCATCGGGGTCCCGTCCATTGGATTAATCCGTATCAGGACCAGGAATCCAGCCAGTATTCGAGAATTTTTTCCAGGGCTTCCTTGTCGAAGTTCACGTGCTCTTTCTTATAGGTGTTCTTCACAAGCTCCCAGCGGCTGGGCGCGCCCTCCTCCTCCACAAGGAAAAGCATCATCCGGTTGGTGTCGTGGCCCTTAAGATAAAGGTCTATCCGCCCGGAGTAACCCAAAACGTTTCTGGCCACCGGCTCCAGCACCACGGAGGGATAGACCGAAAGGTCCATCTCCATCACCTCGATGTCGTACTTGCCGATGTAATCCTCGATCAGGGTCTTGCTGCGAATGCCGATGCGGATGAAGCCCGACGCCAGAAGGTCCTCGAACCAGCTCGCCACCTCTTCATAGAGTTTTTTGACTTCCAGTATCCACTCGTCCCGGCGCTTGGTCCAGTCCACCTGCATGGTCTGCTTTTCGAGCCTGATTTTTTCCAGCTTGTCTTTCAGGGACATGTTGTTGGGCCTTTCGGTTATCGTTTTTCGCAGCTTTCCACAGTATAGCGGATGAACCGCGCCCTTGGCAAGATGAACTCGTCAAAACAGGCGGCTTTTCGTGTATTTTTTACAGTCGGGCCGGATTTCGGAGGCCGGTGAATTGTCAGGGAGCCCAGGCGACGAATTTTTCGACCCGGGCGGGTCACCCTGCCTCCCGAATCGGGCGGAAATCATGGCAAACGCTGAAATCAGCCTTGCTGGCGGCCTTGAATCCGTCCTTTGCGCGCGCGGCTTTCCGAAAAAGCCGGGTTAAAGATGCTTATAAATTAGGGCTCAATTTAAAAATATGCAATAATTACCTTTAATATTGAATTGTTAAAAAAGTGTTAAAAAAAATGCTTGACAAGCGGAAAAGACGTAATTATATATGTTCGTACAACTGTACGCGCAATTGTAAAAACGAATTGCGGTACAAACATAAAAACTGATGCGCAAAAGAGTGTCCCGGAACCTGACGAAAACCGACAAAGGAGGAAGCCATGAAAAGAACGAGCCAGAAAATAGGAATGGACAAGGTCGCCGGTCTGGACGTCATCACCCCGGATTTCCCCCTGTACGCCCTGGCCTACAGCCGCTTCGGCATGGCCCGGTTTTCCGGAAAAAAGAGCGGGGAAAAGAAGTAGGGTCATCCGTTCGGGTTTTTTGGCCTGTCGGCCACAAGCGTCAATAATCGGCAAAAGCCGCATTTCTTAAAGGAGGAAGCCATGAAAAGAACGAGCCAGAAGTTGGGAATGGAAAAGGTCGCCGGTCTGGATGTCATCACCCCGGATTTCCCCCTGTACGCCCTGGCCTACAGCCGCTTCGGCATGGCCCGGTTTTCCGCCAGAAAGAGCGGGGAAAAGAAGTAACGGCAAGCTGCCCGATTTTCGGGAATTTGCCTGATGAGCCTTTTGAACGGAAAAGCGCTCGATGTGAAGGAGGAAGCCATGAACATAACCGGACTTCGCACCATAACTGGAAAGTCGACGGGGCAGGACGTGATAACGCCCGGTTTTCCCCTTTACGCCCTGGCTTACAGCCGCTTCGGATACGCCCTGCTTTTGCTTGGCAGGCCAATCAGGCGGCAGTGCACGGAAAATCTTGTGAAAGCTCCTTGATCGGGCCTTGAGACGGGATTTTTCGCTTCAAGGTACAAAAAGCGTTTTTGCCTTTATACCTTCAACGGAATCTGGTATGAGACATGGACGGTAAGATTTCCATAAGAGCGGCGAGCGGAGAGAGCGGGCCTTTTTTGGCCAAAAATTTTCCCCTTCGCCATGAAACCGACGCAACTCATGCGGCAGGGGAATCCATGTCGTTTCGTGAAGTCCAGAAGGAACAAAAAGAAAAGACCAGCCAGGCTCTTATCGAGGCCGCGCTGGACCTCGCCGAGGAGCAGGGCTACGCCAGCCTGAGCCTCCGCTCGGTGGCCCGGAAGGCCGGCATCGCCCCCACCTCCTTTTACCGGCATTTCCGGGAAATGGACGAGCTTGGGCTTGCCATTGCGGAACAGGGGGCTCAGAAGCTCCTGGACTGGATGGACCGTTTCCGCCAGTCCCGCCGCGCAGCCCCGGTAAAACCCCCTAAGGACCCCTCAGGGCGTCCGGTACTGATTTCGTCTCTCGTGAAGCCCTTCGTGGAGACATTTTTAGACTGCCTGGATCAGAATTCCCTCCTGCTCCGGCTTTTTTTCCAGGAACGCACCGGAAGCGTACGCGCCATGCGGGCCTCCATATCAAAGGTCACCGATTCCCTGACCAACTCCCTAACCGACGAGCTTGTCCGCTTCGGCAGGGACTCCGGGGCCTGTTCGGGCCAGCAGTGCCGCCTTGCCGCAGAAACCCTCATGACCCTTGCCGTATCGTGCGGAATGGACGTCCTCACGGGAAAGAAGCGGGCCGAGGCCATGGAACGGGCCGTCAACATGTCGGAGCTGGTGCTTTTGGGCGTTTGGGAAAAGGGAGGGTAGGGCGTGGCTTCCAAGAAAACAAAGACCGAAAAGGCCGTGGCTGAGGTTAAAAAAGTCCCGGATCTGCTGGAAGCCCTTCTTGAGGAGGAAATTAAATACTTCCTGAAACTCGTTAAGGGGCCGGGTTTCAAAAAACTGGTAAAGGGCGAGGTTTACTCCATCTTTGAGGCCATGAGCAAGGTGACCCTTTCGGACGTGCTTTCGGCGGACCAGATCATGGGGATAATCCGCCGCATCGTCATCGGCTTCACCCCGGCGGGCGGTGTGCCCGAAATAGCGGGCGAAATGGCCCGCAAGGTTATTTCGTCCGAAATCAACGAATCCACCACCCTGGACGACATCTTCCCCCAGGCCATCTATGACCAGTTCGCCGAAAAGGCGGCCACCATGGACAACGTGCGCCGAAGGGTCATTCACAGGGCGGTTCACAACACCGCCTATTCCCGCATGGTCTGCGACGCCATCATCACGGTGGTCCAGGAATACGCCGTTTCGGACATCCCCATCGCAAGGAAGATTCCGGGTTTCAACCTGCTCATGGGCATAGGCAGGGGAACGGCCAAAATGGCTCTTCCGGGCCTTTGGAGCGCAATCGAGGACACCTTCCGCGATTTCATCGAAAAGCGCGTCGATTTCATTCTGGCCAGGAGCGAGAGTTTCCTCCTGAACTTCCTCAGCGAAGAGCGCATGATGGAGATTTCCGACGAGGCGTGGAGGGAAGCCTGCGGAAAGACCCTGGCCGAGCATTTCAGCGCCCTGTACCCGGCTGACCTGGACGAGCTCATTGTTGTGGGTTACGAGTTCTGGCTCAATTTCCGGGAAACCCCGTATTTCGAGACCCTTGTGGATGAGCTGGTGGCTTATTTCTTCGAAAAATACGGCGACCGGGAGGTTGACCTCCTGGTGGAGGACATAGGGGTCACCCGCGAGATGGTGGTTCAGGAAGTGGTGGAATTTGCCGCCCTCATCGTGAAAAAGGTGGTTTCCACCGGCCTTCTGGAAGAGCGCCTTCGCTTCCACCTCACGCCCTTCTTCCACGGCGAAAGGGCCGCGAAGGTATTGGCGGATCACAAATAGTGCACCGGTATTCCAATTAAATCAGTTTGATGCCTGTTTCTTAATCTGGCTGACGGAGATGCCGACATCCTGGAAAAGACTGCGACCAATGGGGACAAAGTTTCTCCTGAAGAGTATTCCATAAAGAAAACGCCGGTTTTGCTGGTGTTGTTCTTGGATTTGATTACATTGGGAATTTACGCGCCGGTTTGGTATCTGCTCCGAGCCGGGGCTTTAAATTTACAGGATACAAAGAAACAACTTAAAATTGGCCTGTTATGGCTATTCCTATCGCTTCAGTTTTTTGGAGTAATTTTAGATCTTGAACGGAACGTAATCCTAAATTCGTTTATACTGTTGACAACTCCTTTATTATCAGCCGAAAACGCCACAATAGCTTTTGTTTGTATTTTTTTTAGCACATTAATATTGAGCTTAGTTATACAAGTTGTAGTCGCGATGAGAGTAAGAGGCATGCTTATGGAAATGGAGGAGTGTCGTCTTGGACGTCCAGTATATTATTCGATAATGGCGGTATTCTTTTTTCATATTTGCTATCTTCAATATAAGATAAACAGATTGTAGGCAACATTGTTTCCTATTTTAAGTGCAAGTAACTGCCCGAAGGTGGAGTCGGTGGAACAACCTCCGGTAGGTTGGTTCCGGCCCGAAGGCCCGGGTTCACCCAACAATTACGGCGCAGCACGATGTCGGGTGATCCTGCCCTTCGTGCAGAACCACCCAACCGGGGGTTTCTCCTTCTTCTCTACTGCCTTGCAACAGTTACTTGCGTTTGAAATAGAGAACGATATAATTTGTCACGCCCCTTCTGATGTTTCATGCTCCGGCTTCTTCCTTTTTCCGAAGACCTCGCCGTATGAGCTCCACTCGATGTTTCCTGCGCGCAGTTTGGCCCTGACTTCTTCCAATGCCTGCCTGAAAGCAGGGTCGGCCAGAATTCCGTTCGACTCATTTTCTGCCGAGCGTCGTTTTAGTCCGAGCAGATATTGAGTGAACAGGTCGGCAACGGTCAGGCGGTTTTCTGCGGCAAAAGCCTTTGCAAATTCGGCGAGGTCTTTATCGAGGCTTATATTTACTCTGGTTTTTTGCATGACGAACCCCCATAATTGTTGTTCCCAATATACGCATAACAGGAACATTCGTCAATGCCAAACAGTGTCCGGTAGAAGGCGACAGGTTTTCCGTTCACCTTATTCGTAGTGGGTCCACATCCTTAGCACCTTGACGGTCTTTTCATCGGCAATCACTTGATAAACCAGTCGATGCTGCAGGTTTATCCTCCGGGAAAAAGCTCCGGCCAGGTCTCCCGACAGCTTTTCAAAGGGGGGCGGGTTCTGAAAGGGGTTTTCGGCGAGAATTTCCAAGAGCCTTTCGGCGTTTGGCTTAAGCCCGGCAGCCGACAGGTTTTTCGCGTCCTTTTGGGCCTGCCTGGTGAAAACGACTCGCCATTTCACCAGCCGGGATCCTCTGAGCATTCGCCGACGGGGGTGGCCAGGCCTTCCCTGATGGATTCCCTCATGCCGGGAATCGACAACAGATACAGGTTTTCCTGCACGGCCCGCCAGTCCTCTTCGGAAACCAGCACGGCATTGGCTCTTTTGCCGGTGATCACTATGGGTTCATGGCCCTGGGCGGCCTCGTCCATCAGGCGGTAGAGGTTTGCCCGGGCCTTGCTGGCCGTAATCGTCTGCATGGACTTTTTCTCCTTTCCCAACGACATCTTCCACAGTACGCGATATCGTACGTTTTGTCAATCCTATGTGCGCATTCCAACGGATACCTGGTCAGAAAGCCGACTTTCGGCGTGGCCTCAGGCCAGAAACGGATTCCCCTTTCTTTCCCTGCCTATGGTTGATGAAGGGGTTTCGCCGTAGTGATGGCCGGGCCAGACCACGGTGGAATCGTCAAGGATTAGAAGCCTCTTTTTTATGGACGCGGCAAGGGTTTTTTCGCTTCCGCCCGGAAGGTCGGTCCGTCCCACCCCGCCCACGAAAAGGGTGTCGCCGGTGAAAAGGTGGCGGCCCGAAAGAAGGCAGATGCTTCCGCCCGTGTGGCCGGGGGTGTGGATGACCTCAAGGAAATGTTCTCCTAGAGGAATCCTGTCGCCGTCCTCCAGAAGAAGGTCGGCAGGAGGCGAGCCGGTTCCGCCCAGAACTCTTGAAACGGCTTTGTTCCAGACTCTCGTAAGCCTTTTGGCCTCCAGCCTGTGGATCAGGAGCTTCGCGCCGGTGGCGGCTATTATGGCGGCGTTTCCCGCAGTGTGGTCGGTGTGGGCGTGGGTGTTTATGATGCCCATGAGGTCAAGGTCGGCCTCGCCCAGCCAGGCCAGTATGTTTCCGGTCTCGAATGCCGGGTCGATCAAGACGCATTCCCGCGTTTCCGGGTCCCACACCGCGTAGGCGAAAACCGCGAGCTTTCCCACCAGGAACTGCTTCACGTTAAGGCTCATTGCATTTTCTCCGCGCAAAAACGGGCGGCCCCGGCATTTCCTGGCCCGCCGGGGCCGCCCGTCAGAAAACGAAAGGGCGCGATCCTTCTTCAGACCGCAATGGGTATCCCGTGGTTTTTGTCATCCGTCAGTATTTCAAAGGCGGCGCGGTTTTGGGTGGTAAGCTCCACCGGCTCGGTCCTGCCCTTTTTCGTGATCCACAGCCTGCACGAGGCGATCTTGGAGTTCAAGCAGTTTTTGACGCCGCCCGGCGGGTTGTAATAGTTGAGACCCACGAAATCCTTTGGTTCGGCCTTGATGATCCCCGTGATTTCAACGTCCTTGGTTTTTGACGAGAAATTCCAGGTGAAGTAGTCGAAGGAGCCGTTGGCCTTGAGGCCCTGCCAGATGGAGTTTAGGGCGTAGGTCTTGCCCTCGTGCCGGAGCACCATGACGGTGATCTTGGGCGTCCAGACCGGCCCGAACTTGAGCCTCGCCGTGCCGATTTCAAGAAAGCTCTGGGGCGCGTTGTCGAAGCCCGCCACCTGGCCCCAGGCGTAAAGATCGGTGTGCTTGCTGCCCCAGTTGTGGTTCTGGCTTCCTATCCAGTCTTTCACCGCTATTTCCTTGCCGTTTACCGCAAGAATGCCGGAAAAGGAGGCGAAGGGCCTGCCCACAAGGGCCTTCGCCTTTGGAAAGCCGCCCTTGTAGAGGTTTAGGGGCAGAAGGAAAAGGGGCGGCTCGCTTCCGGTATAGCCAAGGTTCCACTCGATTATGTTTGCGCCTGCGGTGGCGCGGCCCCGGAGCTTTTCTGCGTTCAGCTTGGCCCCCGGCATGGTCACAAGGAACTCGTCCTTTGAAAAGGAGCACTGGCTGAGCTGATGCTCGTCCTTCACCGCCACGTGCTGGCCGGTCTCGCCGTTGAAATACATGCCCCATATCTCGCCCAGGGCTTTGTCAGGTGCGCCGTCCGGGGTGAAGATGGTGTAGCGGATCCAGAAGGCCAGGGGCCTTTTGGGGTGGTTGGCCCTTAGGAAATAAGACTCGTAATGGCCTTTGACCTGCCCCGGAGTGTAGCGCGCCAGGTTGGCCCCGGCAATGGCGGACTCTAATTCATCCATTTGGCTTGTCTCCCCGATGTCCCGGCGGTTCTTGGACGAGCTTCGACTTTAAAGCCCCCAAAGGGGCCTTCCGATTTAATAAATGTGGACCCACATTATAACGTAACTTAAGCCGATGCAAGGGGTTTGCCACACCTTAACAGCCTGTCTAAAAACGCGAATTGCTGTGTCGTGCTTCAAAGCCAATTCCGCCACGTACATTAAGTACGCTTGCTCATTGGCTTTTCGCACTCCTTGCACTTCATCGTTTTTAACCAGGCTTCGTATCCAGCCTTTTTCAACGGGCTATTAAGATTTCAGCATCCCCGCCTTTTTCAGAAATTCCATGAAACCGGCCTTTTCCAGGGCCATGGCCTCGCCGAAGGGGAGGGCCGCCCCCTTGCGGATGAGGTTCCTGACCACCCCGTTCATTTCAGCGTTGGTTGCGGCGATGTCCCGGCAGATTTCGAGAACACGGGGCAGAAGCGCCTCGCGGGGAACCACCTCGTTCACAAGGCCCGCCCGAAGGGCCGTTTGGGAGTCGATGAATTTGCACGTTAGCGACATCTGGCGGGCCATGCGAACCCCCACGGCCTGCCTCAGAAGCTGGGTCATGCCCCATCCCGGATGGATGCCTACCTTGGCGTGGCTGTCGCAAAAGGAGGCGTTTTCGGAGGCGATCAGAAAATCGCAGTTTAAGGCCAGCTCGAAGCCGCCCGTTATGGCGTGACCGTTCACGGCCCCCACAAGGGGCTTGGTGAGCCCGGCCACTAGGTCTAAAAGGTCCGTGCCGTCGCCCAGGGGGTCCATGAGGTTATCCGTGGAAAGCCGTGCAAGGTCCAAGCCCGAACAGAAGGAGTCGCCCGCGCCGGTGAGCACTATGGCCCGTACTGCGGGGTCGGCGTCGGCCTTTTTTAGAAGGGTGTAGAGGTTTTGAAGAAGGTCCTGGCTTATGGCGTTTCTGCGCTCCGGGCGGTTTAATGTGAGAACCGCCGTGGATTCGACAATCTCATAAAGCACGGTTGCGGGATTTTCCATGATGCTTCCTTTCGGATTCAATCGATGATTCCTCCGCCCAGAACGACGTCTCCGCTGTAAAAAACGGCTGTCTGGCCGGGGCTTAAGGCTTTTACGGGATGATCGAAATCAAGGCGCGCATTAGTTTCGCCCGTGGGGGTCAGAAGCGCTCCGCAGGGGCGGCTGCGGTAGCGGACCCTGGCCAAAACCCTTATGGGCGACAAAGGCGCGGGCTCTATCCAGTTGATGAGCGAAACAGTTGCGGAAAGGGCCGGAACCTCTTCCTCGTAACCCACCACGAGGCGGTTTTCGCCCGGTTCCAGGCGCAGCACGTAAAGGGGGCGGTCGGCGGCCACCCCCATGCCCCGGCGCTGGCCCACGGTATAGGAAAAAAGCCCGGAATGGGTTCCCAGAACCCTGCCTTTGGCGTCCGTTATGGGGCCGGGGCCGCCCGCCATGCCCCAGTCGGCCAGGATTTTCCGGTAATCGCCGCCTGGGGCGAAGCACACGTCCTGGCTTTCGGACCTGACGATTCCCGAAAGGCTGCGCGCACGGGCCATTTCGCGCACCTTATCCTTGGTGAGCCGGGCGAGGGGGAACAGGATATGTCCAAGGGCCTGTTTTTTCACCATGGCCAGAAAGTAGGACTGGTCCTTTGAGGCGTCCGCGCCCTTAACGAGGCTTGGGCGGCCTTGGGCATCCACGACGATTCCCGCGTAGTGGCCGGTGGCGAGGTGCGTCGCCCCCAGTTCCGTGACCTTTTCCAGGAGTGCGCCGAACTTGATATCCCGGTTGCAGGCAACGCAGGGGTTGGGAGTGCGGCCCCTTGCGTATTCCAGAACGAAAGGGCGCACAACGCTTTCGGTGAAGGCCTCCTTGAGGTCAAGGGCGTAAAGCTCGATCCCAAGGGTTTCTGCGGCCCTGCCAAGGGGGCCGTTGATGACGGAAGATGCTGTCTCGATTTCAGCGTCTTCGCCGATGTCGACGTCAGGCGGTTTTCCGCCCCTGGTGATGAAGTGGACCCCGAAAACCTCGTGGCCCTCGTCTTTAAGAATGGAGGCCGAAACCAGCGAGTCCACCCCTCCCGAAAGGGCGATGGCGACCCTGTGGCTCATTCGGAGTCGGAGTCGCCGTTTTCGGCGGGTCGAAGCTCCATGGCGTGGTAGGGGCACACGGAGACGCACATCTTGCAGACCGAGCATTTTTCCTGGTCAAAGATAACGCTCATCAAGGGCCGCTCGATGGACAGGGCCCCTGTGGGGCACACCGCCGTACAGGTGCCGCAGTGGACGCAGCGGTCGTCGTTTCTTCCTATCTGTTCGCCCGTGCTGGAAACCAGTATGCCCCGGTCCTTGAGGTAAAGAACCCCCTGGTCGAAGTTCTGGCGGCTTCCGGTTAGCTGGAGCACCATCTGGCCCTCCTTGCGGGGGGAGATGGAGGCGTTCAGAATCGTGAAGGTGAGATCGAAATTCTTGGCGAGGTTGCAGACAACCGGCTCCTGGACCGAATTTCTGGGAAACTTCAAGATGAGCATCTTGGAATACATGAGAACGAAACCTCCCGAAAGGGATGTGAGCCCGTTAAGCGGGCATGTCGGCCAGATCGAAACTTAAATGAGACGGCTTTGCCTGTCAAGGTCGCCTGTTCAATAACTTCAGGGCGATATCGAGGTTTTCCCGGGCCGCCTGGTTTTTGGGCTGCAATTGCGTGGCGCGCCTTAATTGTTCCACTGCGGCTTTTACCTCCCCCAGCCGCAGAAAGGCGTTTCCCAGGTTGTAGCGGGCCGCGAAAAAACCGGGGTCCAGTTCCAGGGCCCTTGCGTAGTGCGCAATGGCCCTGTCGTCCCGGCCAAGTTTGGAAAGGATGACTGCCAGCTTGAACTGGACGTCGGCAAAACCGTCCTTCATCGCCAGGGCACTTTCATAACATACGGCGGCGCCTTGAAGGTCCCCTTTTTTTGCAAGATAATCACCCAGGCCGGCCTGGGCCGCGAAAAACCGGGGCTCGATTTTTACGGCCTGGGCGTAGGTTTGTCCCGCTGCCTCTATCTGTCCGGTATCCATGTACGCCTTGCCCATGTTCACAAGGGCCATGAGGTTTTTGGGATCAAGGGCAACGGCCTTCCTGTATTCGCCTATGGCCTCCTCCTTTTTTCCCATCAGGGCCAGGACCACTCCCACGCCGTTCATTGCATCGGAGTCTTTTGGAGCAAGGGCCAGCGTTCTCTTGTACTCGGCAAGGGCCTGATCCAAAAGGCCCGAACGGGTCAGGGCGTTGGCCAGGTTGTGGGAAGCGTCCACGTAGCCAGGTTCGAGGGCCACTGCTGCGCGGTACTGGGCGATCTCACCCTTCGGGTCGCAGCTGGCGCGCAGGGCTGCTCCCAGATTGTTGCGCGCCCTGATGATGCGCGGCCAGGGCGAGAACCGCCGAGAGCGCCAGGAAGAGAGCCAGGAAAAGGGCCGACCGGGCTTCCGGCAGAAAGCGTTTCGCCTTCGATGCGAGCCCTTCCGCCGCCTTGTTACAGATGGCCGCCGCCCCCATTACCGTAAGGACCGAAAGGCCTGCCAGGGCAGGGTACATCCTGTGCTCGAAGGCGAGGTCCTTCAAGGGAAGAATCGACGAGGAAGGTGCCAGGACCACGAAGAACCAGGCCCCCCAGAACCCGGCGGGATTTTTCCGTTTAAGGCCCAACAGGGTCGCGGCCAGGGCCGGAATCCAGAACAGGGCGGCGGTTATTGACATCCAGGCCGGGGGAAGGCTCATGCCGTAATAGTCGAAGCAAAATCCACGGGGAATGAAAAAGAGTCTGACGTAATGCCAGACCACCACTGCCTGGATAGCCAGGTACTGAAAAGGCGTGAGGTTGGGCGCAAGGGGCGTCGCCGCCGCTGTTTTGCCCGTGGCCACAAGAAGGCCCAAAAAAAACAGGGCCAGCAGAAAGCCACCGTAGAGCATCCATGAGCTTTTGATGCTCCGGGCGAAAGAGCCGTGAACAAAGGTGCGGTCATAAAGGAGAATGACCAGGGGGGCGGCGGCTATGGTCTCCTTGGAGGCGGCCCCGGCGCACATGGCGGCTATTGCAAGAAGGTGCCAGCGAAGCGACCGGCCCGTTTCCCATCCCTTTATCGAAAGATGGAGCGATAGCAGAAGGAACAAGGCCGCAAGGCTTTCGCTTCTCTGGGTGACATAGGTGACGGCTGCGGTCTGCATGGGATGAAGGATGAATATGGCCGTTGCGGCCAGGGCCAGGAGGGTAAGGCTGTCCCGGCCCGTCTGTTCCGGGATTCCCTCCGGCTCCGTTACCTTTGGGCCGCCGTATGAAAGGGCCAGGGTGCGTCGGGCCAGAAGGAAGAACAAGAATCCAGCACACAGGTGGATGAGAAGGTTCATCAGCCGGTAGCCGCTTGGGGAAAGCCCGCCTGCGGCGTAGTTCAAGGCCAGGGTGAAATTGACCAGGGGGCGTCCGGCGTTCCCTATGCCGGGCTCGGCCCACAGGGCCTTCCAGGGCGGCGAGAGGCTCGTTATGGAGGGGTTGTCCTCAACGTTGTGCCGGTCATCGAAAACAAAGGGGCCGTCAAAGGCGCGTGCGTAGGCCAGCAGCGCCAGAACGGCCAGTATCAGAAAGCCTGTCTTTATGAGATTTTGGCCGGTTACCCACTTTTTCATGCCTATTTCACCTTTTGACATTCCCGGAGCCTGCTTCGGTAAGGGACGAATCCTTTTTGAGCTTTTTTTGAATCGATTCCATAATCTCCTTCAAGGCCGCGTCCTCCGGATTTTTTTGCAGGGCCGGGGCCAGTTCCTTCAGGGCCTCGTCCGCCCGCCCGGTTTCGGCCAGCACCACGGCAAGGTGAACCCTGGCCGACAAATGATTCGGGTCTATGGCCAGCGCCCGCCTGTGATGCAAAAGGGCGCTTTCGCTCCGTCCGGAAAGGCCCAGAGACATCCCCCAGAAATCCTCCGCGTCGGCGGAGCCGGGCAAAAGGCCGGCAGCCCTTTTGAAATGGGGTTCGGCCTTTTCGGGCAGGTCGGCTTCCAGAAAGGCACGGCCAGTGTTGAACGCCATCTGGGGGTTTTCCGGAAAACGGGCAAGCGCTTCCTGATGAAAGGCCAGCGCCTCCCTTTTTTGGCCCGCCGCGATGAGCGCCGCGCCGTAAAACACGTTGGCCTTCTCATGGCCGGGGTCCAGGCTCAGGGTCTGGCGGAAGGCTTCCAGGGCCTCTTCCTGCCTTCCGGCCCGGAACAGGGTATCGGCCAGGTTGAAGCGCATGGAGGCGTTTTCGGGAAGAAGGCCCACTGCGGCTGAAAGAGCGCCGAGCGCCTCGTCGAAGCGCCCGTTTTCCGCCAGCACCCTTCCTATGCCATTCAAGGCGTGGGGGTTTTTGGGGTCAATGGCAAGGAGCCGCACGTAATGGAACTCGGCCTTTGGCAGGTTCCCGGTTTCCAGATAGAGCGCGCCCAGGTTGTTGTGGGCGGAGCCAAGGCGCGGATTCAGTTTGAGCGCCCTTAGGTAGGCGGCCTCCGCTTCGCCGGGGCGCTTTTCCATGGCGAGGGCCGCTCCCAGCCCCACCCAGGCGGACGTGTTTCCGGGCGATTTTTCCGTGGTGTCCTTCCAGAACGAGACGTTCGATTCATACACCCTGTTTCTTTGATGGGAGCCGACGGCAAGAAAGGCGGTCCAGGCGGAAAGGGCAAGTATGGTGAGAATCATTGCGGCTGACGAGCCGGGCTTCCGGAAAATGGCGGAAAAGAGCCTTCGGGTTCCAAGGACAAGGGCCAGGGAAAGGGCCATGAGGGGAAGCAACATGCGGTGTTCGGCGCTGAGGCGGTTTAGGGGCGCCAGGGATGAAGAAGGCGCGAGGAAAAGGAAAAACCAGGCCGGAACAAGGGCCAAGGGTCGCCTTTTCACCAGGGCGGCCAGGGCGGCCAGGGCTCCGGCCCCCACCATGACGGCAGCCGGAAGGCTTATGGAAAGCGGGGGCAGAAGGTCGGCACGGTCGGCGCAAAGGCCCGTGGGAACGAGAAAAAGGCGCAGGTAGCGAAAAATCACCAGGCCCTGGGACACCGCGTACTGAAAGACCGTGAATTCGCTCTTTGCCGAGGCCCTGCCCCAGGCCCCGCTGGCGGCCACCAAAAGGGCCAGCGCGGCGAGCCCGGCGGCGAACCCGACCGCGAGCGTCCGGTATTGCCTGAAAAAGGCCGAAAGCCCCTTTTCCTGAAAGAGAACCATCCAAAGGGCCAGCACCATGAAGGGCGCGGCAACGGCAGTCTCCTTGGACCCAACGGCCAGCAGGAAGGAGGCGGAGGCCGCGATGTGCCAGGGCCGGGGCCTTGGCGAGCCGAACCCTTTTACGGACAGAAAGACAGTTGCCAGGCAGAAAAACGCGCAGAGGGTCTCCGGTCGATGAAAGGCCAGGGACACTGCGGACGTGGCCAGGGGGTGCGCGCTCCAGGAGATGGCGGCGAAAAAGGCCGGGATTTCCGGCTCCTGCAGCCAGGGTCGGGCTGTTTCTGGCCGCGCCTTTTCAAGTCCCCCCAAAAGATGCGCAACCAGGGCGAAAAGCAAAAGGGCGCTGGCCGCGTGAAACGACACGTCGAAAAGATGATAGGCAAGGGGCTTAAGGCCCGTCAGGGCGTGGTTTAGGGCAAGGCTCACGTTTGCGACCGGGCGTCCCGCAGTTCCCGAAGGAGGTTTGGCGAACATCATCCGGCCCGGCGGCCAGGGCTTTTTTATGGATTCGTTGGTGACGATGTCGGAATAGTCGTCAAAAACGAAGGGGGCCGTATAGACGCCGGAATAAACCAGGAATACCGTGGCCAGAATGGCGGCGGCCATTATGGAGCGGGTTACGGCTCTATGTCTGACAATGGGTTCCGGCACGTTGACGCCTTTTGATGTAAAATAATCATCTTGAACATTTGCGGGGTAAGGGGTATTATCCCACACTCTTCAGCCTTATCGCCACTGGTTTTCCGGGTATCTGCACCTTAGGCCGGGAAAAAGAGACATGTTTTCATCCCAGCTTTTCAGGCGGATATTCCGCCTTCTTCTTCTGCTTGTTTTGGGGTACGCCCTTGTCCTGTACCTGGTATCCGCCCCTTTCATAAGCCAGGCCGCATCGAGGCTTGAAACCCGTGCGGCCAGGAATGTGCTTAGCAACTTCGCCTCCCTGGTGGAATCCCAGCATTACGCCATAAAGGCCCACGAGGAGGCCCTTCTGGAGGCCCGGAAGGCCGAGCTTCGCAATCTTGCCCTGATTCAGGAAGGCGTCATCAAGCAATATCACGAAATGGCGCAAAAGGGCATCCTTACCGAAGACGCGGCCCAGAAAGCCTATCTTTCCTACGTCAGAAACGTCCGGTACGGCAACAACGATTATTTCTGGGTGTCCGATTACAGGTCCCTGATGTTGTCCCATCCCGACCAGGACATCCTGGGCCGCGATTTCTCCAGGGTAAAGGACGCCCATGGAAAGCCGGTGGTGCCGCCTCTGGTGGACATCGCCCGGAACACCTCCCAGGGCGGATATTACACCTATTTCTGGAGAAGGCTGGGCGAAACCGAGCCCGTGGAAAAGATATCCTTCGCCCTGGAATATCCTCCCTGGCAGTGGGTTCTGGGAACCGGAGTCTACGTGGACGACGTGAAACGCGAGGTCGAGTCGCGCAGGGCCACGCTCCTGGAAAATCTGGCCGGGCTCGTAAAAAGCATGGCCATAAACAATTCGGGCTACATAACCGTTTTCGATTCAAGGCGGAGCATGGTGATCGACCCTGAGCCGGAGGTCGGCAACGAGCAGACCCTGGAGCAGGTGAACCCGGTAACCGGAAACGTTCTGGCCGATGACCTCATGGCGGCGGCCAGGACCCCTGAGCAGCGCCTGGATTACAAGTGGGACCGGCCCTTCGACAAGGGCTCGTACACCCACGGGAAAGTGTCCTGGGTAAGGCATTTCGAGCCCCTGGACTGGTACATCGTAAACTCCGCCTACGTGGAGGACATGAGGGCCGGAGCCGTCGCCCTCACCAACCGCATCCTGTGGATGACCGCGCTGCTTGTGCTCCTGTCAGTCATCGCCTCCACCCTCTTCATCAGAAGGTTTCTTTCACCCCTTCGCCGCCTGTGGGAAACCGCGCGCCGGGTGGAGGAAGGCGACCTTTCGGCCCAGGCCATGGTGGAGGGGGAGGACGAGCTGGCCATGCTGGCCTCCACCTTCAACAGCATGGTGAGGCGTCTCAAGGAAAACATCGAAAAGCTCGATGAAAACGTCCGCTGCCGCACCTTTGAGCTGGACGAGAAAAACGCGGTGCTCAAGGATGAGGTGGAGCGGCGCGGCACCACCGAAGACGAGCTTAAAAGGGCGAACGAGAAGCTCACCCAGTGGATCACCGAGCTTGAGCAGCGCAACAGGGAAATGGGGGTTTTGAACGAGTTTTCGGACATGCTCCTTGCCTGCCATTTTCCCGAAGAGGCTTTTGCCGTGGCCAGCGAGGCGGCGGCCAGCCTTTTTCCCGAAAGCAGTGGGGCCCTGTTTCTTTTCAACGACGAAAAGACGGTTCTGGCCCCCATGTCGGTCTGGGGAAAGCACGGCTCATCCATGGACATGTTCGGGCGCGAGGAATGCTGGGCCATCCGACGGGGAAAGATTCAGATGGCGGAAAACGTCATGGAGAGCCTGGGCGGAACCCACGTGTTGCAGCAGCCGGGGTACGGGTCCCTGTGCGCCCCCCTGGTGGGCCAGGGCGAGGTTTTGGGCATTTTCCACGTACTTTTCCCCACGCCGGACCAGGAACTTGCCCCGGGGCAGAAAATCCGCATGGCCCAGAGCCGCCTGAGCCTTGCCACGGCGGTGGCCGACCACCTTTCCCTGTCCCTGATCAATTTGAGGCTCAGGGAGCGCCTTCAGGACCTTTCGGTGCGCGATCCGTTAACCGGGCTTTTCAACCGCAGGTACATGGAGGAGTCTCTGTTGCGGGAATTATCCGACGCAGCCAGGACCGGAAACCCCGTGGGTGTGGTGATGATGGATGTGGACCATTTCAAGAACTACAACGATTCCTTCGGCCACGAGGCGGGGGACAGGCTTTTGAAGGCTCTGGGGGACATTCTCGTCCAGGGCGTGCGGGGCGGCGACGTGGCCTGCCGTTACGGCGGGGAGGAGTTTCTGCTAATACTTCCGGGCGCCACCCTGGACGCCACCCGCGAGCGGGCCGACGCCCTCCGGGTCACGGCCTTCGAGCAGCTTGCAAAGGCGAGCCCCGATCCCTCCAAGTCCGTCACCATCTCGGCCGGGGTGGCGGTTTATCCCGAACACGGCGAAGAACCCCAGGAGCTTATAAACGCCGCAGACAGCGCCATGTACAGGGCCAAGTCCCTTGGGCGCAACCGGGTGGAGGCCGCCGATGAAACATCCGCCAGCGCCCCCGTCTTTCAATGAAGCCAGGCCCGTTGAAGGGCCTCCGGGCGGTTGACCCGTTTCCGGCTCACTACCGGCATCATCGATTTATGGGGCTTGGGGGGGCGGGGCGGTTTTTCTGGGGGATGCGGCGGATTTCCTGAGGGCCCTGTTTTCATCCTCGGTCAGATAGCGCCAGCGGCCTTCGGGAAGCTCCCCCAGCGCCACCGGCCCGACCCTTAGCCTGTGAAGGCTCGTGACCTCATTTTCCACGCTTTGAACCATCCGCCTTATCTGCCTGTTGCGGCCTTCCTTCAAAATTATGACGAACTCCTTGTCCGAAACCCTCTCGATGTAGGCGGGCCGGGTCTTTTTCCCGTCCAGCACGACGCCATGGGCCAGCCGTTCCAGGTCGCGGTCGGGCGCTGGCCTTCGCACCCGCACCCGGTATTCCTTTTCGTGGTCAAAGGACGGGTGGGAAAGGGCCAGGTGAAGCTGGCCGTCGTCGGTGAGAAGAACCAGGCCCGTGGAGTCCTTGTCCAGGCGGCCTATTGGGTAAACCCTCCGGTCGATTTCAATGAGATCGAGCACTATTTTATCCCCGGGATGGCGGCAGCTCGTGACGTAGCCCTTGGGCTTGTGAAGTGCTATGGTCACGTGGCTTCTGGGTTCCTCCAGGGGGGTTCCGTCAAAGAGCACGGCATCCGTTTCCGGGTCCACCGAGCTTCCCATAATCCTCACCTTTTGGCCGTTTACGGAAACCCGTCCCGCCAGGATGTATTCCTCGGCCCTGCGGCGGGAGCACACGCCGCAGACGGCCAGGAACTTGTGAAGACGCATGGTGGGCATTTTATTCGGGGCCTTTTAGACTATTTGGCGGCTAATCGTAACTCCATTAAACAGCGGGCGTAAATCCTGGATAAAAACGATGAAATGCCAGGAAGAGTGAAGCGGGCGGGAAGGAATAGTACTTTTCGTACATGACGACCCGCCCGCTTTGCTCTGACGCCGCAGTTCGCGTTTTTATCCAGGATTTTACGATCTGTAGTCGGCGTTTATGCGTACATAGTCAAAGGTGAGGTCGCAGGTGTAAACCAGGGATTTTCCTGGTCCCATGTTGAGGTTCACCGTGATGTCGAATTCGTCCTTTTTCATTACGGCGGTTGCGGCCTTCTCGGCTTCCTCGCCGCACCACAGGCCGTTTTTCACCAGTTGGGCCTCGTCGAAGCTGACGTCCATCCGGTCAGGGTCAAGGGGCACACCGGCCCGCCCGGCTGCGGCCACTATCCGGCCCCAGTTGGCGTCAGCCCCGAAAACGGCGGTTTTCACGAGCTGGGAATGGGCGATGGTGTCGGCCACCTTGCGGGCCGCCTCGTCGGATTCCGCCCCGACAACCTTCACGGCAAAGAGTTTGGTGGCCCCTTCGCCGTCTCCCGCCATCATTTTGGCAAGGGCCAGGGTCACCTGGTTCACGGCTTCCTGGAACTCGTCGACGCATTCGGAAACATCAATTCCCGAAACGCCGTTGGCGAGAAGCAGCACAGTGTCGTTGGTGGAGGTGTCGCCATCCACCGTGATGCAGTTGAAGGACTGGTCAATGGCCTTTTTCAGAACGTCCTGGAGCTGCGCCTGGGAGGCCTTGATGTCAGTCATTACAAAGCACAGCATGGTGGCCATGTCGGGCCTTATCATGCCCGCGCCCTTGGCCACGCCGGTCACGGTGAATTCCCCGCCTTTAACCTTTACCCTGCGCGCAGCTGTTTTCGGGGCCTTGTCCGTGGTCATGATGGCCCTGGAAAAGGCGTCAAGGCCCATAGGATCAAGATTTTTGACAAGACCCGGAAAGGCCTCGCCCACTTTTTCGACGGGCAGGGCCTTTCCGATTACTCCGGTTGACGCCACCATCACCTGTGTTTCGGGGATGTGAAGCGCAACGGAAGCAAGGCGCACGGTTTGGAGCGCGGCCCTCATGCCTTCCTCACCCGCAGAACAGTTGGCGCAGCCGGAATTGGCCACTATGGCCCGGCAGACGCCGCTTTTAAGGTGCAACTGATCCAGCACCACAGGAGCGGCTTTCACGAGGTTTCTGGTGAAAACCCCGGCCACGGCGGCCTCGGTTTCGGAGAAGATCAGCCCCAGGTCATCCGCCCCTGTCTTCTTGAGGCCCGCCGCCACCGATGCGGCCTTGAAACCGGGACAGGCAAGTTCAATATCTGTATGGCTCATGGCCGATTAACCTTTCCGATAATTCCTGTTCCGGCCGGAATGACAGACCGGATAAAAACGATGAGCCGCAAGGCGCGCGAGCGAGCGGCGAGGGAGCGTACGCTTTTGTACGTGACCGAGCCGGGAGGCGATGCGCAACACAGCGGATCGCGTTTTTGGACGGTCTGTCCGATTCGCGTTTTTGGACAGGCTTCTAAGCGCCGCAGCATTTCTTGTACTTCTTCCCACTCCCGCAGGGGCAGGGGTCGTTTCGTCCCACCTTGGCGGCGGATCGCTGCTGGGGTTTCCTGCTTTCACCGGAAGAGCCGTGGGAAAAGGACACCTGCCTTTCCCTTGGCCGCTCGACGGGAAGCTCGGCCTCCTGTGCGGCCTCGGCGGGCATGGCCCGGAAGAGCATGGCCACGGTATCCTGCTTTATGCGGGATATGAGGTCCATGAACATCTCGTAGCCTTCCTTCTTGTACTCTATGAGCGGGTTCTGCTGGGCGTAGCCCCGAAGCCCTATTCCCTCTTTCAGGTGATCCATGGAAAGAAGGTGGTCCTTCCAGAGGTTGTCCACCACCTGAAGCATTATGTATTCCTCAACCCGCCGCATCCAGTCCGAGCCGAAGGCCTGTTCCTTTTCCGCGTAGAGACTCGTGGTTTCCTCTTCCAATACGGCCAGGAGCCTGTTGGCGTTCATCTCGGCCCTTGCCTTGTCGTCCACGTTGAGCCTTATGCCGAACTGGGAGAAGACTTCCTCGCCTAAGCTCGCCCAGTTCCATTCCTCCGGCAGGGTGCGGTCATCGGCATAGGTCTGGACAATGATTTCGGCCCGTTCGGAGATCATCTCAAGGACCGATTCCCTAAGCTCCCCGCCGGAGAGTATTTCCCGGCGCTGGCGGTAGATCACCTCCCGCTGCTGGTTCATCACGTCGTCGTATTCGATGAGCTGCTTGCGTATGTCGAAGTTGTGGGCTTCAACCTTGCGCTGAGCGCCCTCTATGGCCCTGCTCACCATTCCGTGCTCTATGGGCTCGCCCTCCTGAAGCCCAAGGCGGCCCATTATGCCGCCTATGCGCTCGCCCCCGAAGATGCGCAGAAGGTCGTCTTCCAGTGAAAGATAGAACCGGCTGCTTCCAGGGTCGCCCTGGCGGCCCGAACGGCCCCGCAACTGGTTGTCTATGCGTCGGCTCTCGTGGCGCTCGGTGCCCAGGATGTGCAGGCCCCCAAGCCCCACCACGCCCTCGCCCAGGACGATGTCCGTTCCGCGCCCGGCCATGTTGGTGGAGATGGTGACCTGCCCCTTCTGGCCCGCGCCCGCCACGATTTCGGCTTCCTTTTCGTGTTGCTTGGCGTTCAGCACCGTGTGGGGAACCCCCTTGCGGGAGAGCATGAGGCTCACCTTCTCGGAGTTGTCTATGGAGATGGTGCCCACCAGGACCGGCTGGCCCCGCTTGTGGAGATCGATGATCTCCTCCACCACAGCCGCGTATTTTTCCTTCTGGGTGCGGAAGATCATGTCCGGGTGGTCGATTCGCACCATGGGCTGGTTGGTGGGGATCACCATGACGTCCAGGTTGTAGATTTTCTTGAATTCGGCGGCCTCGGTGTCGGCGGTTCCGGTCATGCCCGCAAGTTTTTCATACATGCGGAAATAGTTCTGGAACGTGATGGAGGCCAGCGTCTGGTTTTCGTTTTCTATTTTCACGTGCTCCTTGGCCTCCAGCGCCTGGTGGAGCCCCTCGCTGTAGCGCCTGCCCGGCATGGTGCGGCCCGTGAACTCGTCGACTATTATGACTTCGCCGTCCTTTACGATGTAGTCGACGTCCCGCCTGAAAAGGGTGTGGGCCTTCAAGGCCTGATTGACGTGATGGAGAATCTCTATGTTGCGGGCGTCGAAAAGGTTTTCCACCGAAAGCATTTTTTCCGCCTTGGCCACGCCGTCCTCGGTGAGGTTCACCGAGCGGGCCTTTTCGTCCATGACGTAGTCGGCTTCCTTTTTCAGCATGGGAATGATTAAGTCCACCTTGTAGTAAAGCTCGGTGGATTTTTCCGCAGGCCCGGAAATTATTAGGGGCGTCCTGGCCTCGTCGATGAGGATGGAGTCCACCTCGTCCACTATGGCGAAATGGTGGTCGCGCTGCACGAACTCGCCCCTGGTGTACTTCATGTTGTCGCGCAGATAGTCGAAACCGTACTCGTTGTTGGTTCCGTAGGTAATGTCACAGTTGTAGGCCGCCCGGCGTTCCTCATCGTCCAGGCCGTGAACGATGGTGCCCACGGTGAGGCCCAGGAAGCGGTATATCTGGCCCATCCACCCGGTGTCGCGTTTTGCCAGGTAATCGTTCACCGTGACCACGTGAACGCCCCGTCCCGAAAGGGCGTTGAGGTAGGCGGGCAGGGTGGCCACCAGGGTCTTGCCCTCGCCGGTTTTCATTTCCGCGATCTTGCCCTCGTGCAGCACCACGCCGCCTATGATCTGAACGTCGAAATGGCGCATGTTGAGGACCCGGCGGGAAGCCTCCCTCACCACCGCGAAGGCGTCCGGCAGGATGTCCTCCAGGGTTTCGCCCTTTGAAAGACGCTCCTTAAGGATCTGTGTCTGGGCGGCGAGCCTTTCGTCGTCCATGTTTTTGTATTTTTGCTCAAGCTCGTTGACAGCATCGACGACAGGCCCGATGCGCCTGATTTCACGGTCGTTTTTGGTACCGAAGATTTTTTTCAGAAACTCTTGAATGGACACCGGGAAAACTCCTTGGCAAGATGAGGCATGGCCGGGGTATGAAAAAACATGGAAAGATAGCAGGAAGGATGCGCGGGGCGCAAGAAAAATCCCCCGGCCCAATAATAAGGCAGCGGGGGATACCTTTCAAGTGCGCCCGTATAAAAACGCGAATCGCTGTGTCACACATCAAAGCCAAGTTCGGTCACGTACGAACATCCTGATTTAGCCCAAGAACTCTGCGATTTCTTGGGCGGGTACGCTCCCTCGCCACTCGCTCGCGAGCCGTGTTCATCGTTTTTATCCAGGCTCAACACGTGCAGTTTTCAAGGCAATTATGAAATTGACTGCAAAACCTCGCGTTGGGAGGTTCCTGGTCGAATGGCCAGTGTTCACCTCACAAAAACGGATTACCGGTTCAGGCGGCCCTCATGTATTTTTCGGGATTGACGGGGTTGCCGTTAAGGCGGACCTCGTAGTGGAGATGGGGGCCGGTGCTTTGTCCGGTGCTGCCCACAAGGCCGATTATGTCCCCCTTTTTGACCGTGGAGCCCTCCCTGACCAGGATGGCGGAAAGGTGGCCGTAGAGGGTTTCGGTGCTTTTCCCGTGATCCATCATGATGGCGTTGCCGTATCCGCTCTTGCGGCCCGCGAAGCTGACCACTCCGGCGGCGGGTGCCGCAACGGGGGTGCCGGTGGGGGCGCTGATGTCGATGCCCTTGTGGAGTTCCCAACCGCTGGAAAAGGGGGAGACGCGGTAACCGAAGACCGAGGAAATCTCGCCGTTGACGGGCGACATGGAGGGCACCGTGTTGTTTAGTTCGCGCTGCTGGTCCTCAAGCCTTTTCAGGAGTGCGCCGAACTGGGCCTCCTGCTCAAGGGAAACCGAGGCGAGTTCGCCCGCCATCTGGTTCACGTCCTTGAATCCGCCGCTTTCGCTAACGTTCAGGGAGAGCCTGGAGGGGAAATCACGGGTTGAGCCGCCGCCCACGCCAAGGCCCTTTTTGTTGACAACCCTGCGGTCGATGTCGGTTATGATTCGGATTTTCTTCTCGAACTCCTTGAGATCGGCCAGGTTGTCGCGCACCTCGTTCAACTGCCGGGCGACGAATTCCATCTGCTCCCTCTGGTCGACCAACTCCTTTTGCTGGGAAAGGATGGTGCTTTTCTGGCCTTTTAGAGCCTCCTTCTGGTTTGCCAGAAGCTCCTGCATGGCGCGGGCCTGTTCCTTGGCGTCCTTAAGCCTTGAATACTCGTGGACAAGGTAGCCTGTGGACACCGCCGCGACCAGAAGAAAAACCGCGACAGCGGCCAGAATCTTGGGGGAGAGGGATAAACGACGGGGATAAGGCGACTTTCCGTGGAACAGATAGAGCGTGAACTTTGAGTCCATTACGCGCTCCTTTCGTAAACCTTAACCTCAGGCGGCTACGTCCCGAAAACGGTTTCCCCCGGTTGAAAAAAAACATGGATCATTTAAGTGGGGGGAAATTCTGCGCAGCGGATAACGAGCGAATTGTCTCTTTCCGCCGGCTTTCGGGAAGCGGGAAAAATCTCTCCGGACTTTCATTCCGGAGGTTTTTTCCTTCCGGGCCGCTGCCTTGCAACAACGCGTAGCCTGGATCGATTCTGAGGTTTTATGCTGTGGCGACGGAACGGAAGATTGATTTAGGGTCGTGGCCATCCCGGCAAAAAAACCCGGCAGGATGGTCCGAAAGCGCCGCCAGTTAAAATCAAAAAGACCCTATGGGGTGTAACCTCCTTATTTTGTTGTCTAAAAAGCATCAACAGTGTGTCTGGCCCAAAAGCATGGCTCACGGGTGCTGTTCCGTCAGCCAAATTTACCGGTTTGATACCATCGGCATTTCTGCTTGTCAAGGCGAAAAAAAGGGTGGCCCCGCGCCTGGCGCGGAACCACCCCAAGGCTCTCCTTTTGTTTCGGCTTTTGCTTTTCCTATTCGTCACCGCGTCCAGGCGTTCTGAAAGCGATGAAATGCAAGGAAGCGTGGGCGGGCCGGGGAGGATGCGTACTAAATGTACGTGACGACCCGGCCCGCCCGCGCTGACACAGCAGTTCGCGCTTTCAGGACGCCTGAACCATGCGGCGGGTGATGGTGTGAAGGTGATGGCCTACTATGGAGAACTTCACCGCCTCCCCGAACACCCCGAAATTCTTCATGTTGCGCCCGATGAACTTTAAGTACGAGAGCCCGTAGGGGGTGAAGGGCTGGCGGGCCAGGGAGCGCACCAGCATGAGAATTTCCGCCGCCCTTATCTGTCTTGGCGGCAGGGACTTGGTGTCGATGTTATCCAGAATCTTGTTGCAGCGCTCGAAGTAGTTGGAGAGGTTCACGTCGTAGATGGTGTTCAAGACCTTGCAGTAGCCGTCGCGGAGTTTTACGGCATCCTGGCGGGTGACGAAGTTGGCCGCCTCGCAGCTCGTGTTGTTGCCGTCCGAGGCCGAGAGAAGCCTTCCCTCGCTCTTTAGCCTGTTGAAAAGATCGGTTCCGGGAAGGGCGGTGAGAAGCCCCACCATGGCGCGGGCTATGCCGGTTTCCTGGATGAATTTTATCTGGCGTTCGGCTATGTCTTCGGTGTCCGAGTCAAAGCCTAAAATGAACCCGGCCATGACCTCTATGCCGTAGGACTGGATTTTTTTTATCGCAGAGGGCATGTCGCATTTTAAGTTCTGGGTCTTGCCGGTTTCCGCGAGGCCCTCCGCCGATGGAGTTTCTATGCCGATGAAGACCTCGTTGAAGGCCGCGTCCCGCATGGCCGCAAGAAGCGCGTCGTCCTCTGCCAGGTTTATGCTGGCCTCGGTGAAAAAGCGGAAGGGGTGGCGGTGAATTTTCTGCCATTCGATCATGGCGGGCAGAAGCTCGTCCTTCACCCGGCCCTTGTTGCCTATGAAATTGTCGTCCACCATGAAAACCGCGCCGCGCCATCCCAGGCTGTAGAGCTTTTCCATTTCGAGCAGCATGGAGTGGGCGGATTTTAAGCGCGGCCTGTTGCCGTAAACCTTCCAGATGTCGCAGAACTCGCAGTGAAAGGGGCAGCCCCGCGAATACTGTATGGACATGGATGCGTACTTGTTCATTTTCAGAAGCTCGAACCGGGGTATGCGCACCGTGGCCATATCGGGCTTTGTTTCCGCCCTGTAGTCGGTTTTGGCCTCGCCTTTTTCAAGGTCCCTGAAAAACACAGGAAGGATTTCCTCGGCCTCGCCCAGAATGAAGTGGTCGACCCCCGTGATCTCTTCACGGCTTCCGCTGGGATAGGGGCCGCCCGCCACCACGGTTTTTCCGGCGGCTTTGGCGCGGGCCACCACCTTTTTGAAGGAGTCCTTCTGAACTATCATGGCCGAGACGAAAACCATGTCGGCCCAGGAAAGGAGCTTGTCCGAAAGTTTTTCGATATTTTCGTCCACGAGGCGGACGTCGTAAGTGTCGGGAATGTAGGATGCGATGGTGACAAGGCCCAGGGGCGGCATGGCGCTTTTTTTGTGGATGAAGGAAAGGGCGTACTTGAAGCTCCAGTAGGTTTCGCGGGGGGCTTCGGGATAGACGAGGAGAATGCGACGGGGTTTCATGGGCGTTGTCCTTCATTTTGGAGGTATTGCGGAAAAAACACACCAGATTGTTCACCGCCCGGTTTATTATAATTTATACCCAAAAATTTTTTTGTACAGCCTATCTGCCTGTTTTTACATTTGTTTTACACGCCGGAAATATTGGAACACGGTTAAAAAACTTAAGGGATTGCCTTCAAAGGCCATATTTGGTATCTGATTTCTTTTGACCGCGAGAGCTTTTATCTGAACAACACACCCCCGGAGGCCCCCATGAATCCTATTATACCGGCGGAAGCCTTTTCATTTGACGATGTGCTTATCCTGCCGGCCTATTCCGACGTCGTCCCGAAGGACGTTGAAGTGAAAACCCGCCTTTCCCGCGAAATCGCCTTGAACATCCCCATCGTGTCGGCGGCCATGGACACCGTCACCGAAAGCCAGACCTGCATAAGCTTGGCAAGGGAAGGGGGCCTGGGCTTCATCCACAGGAACATGAGCATAGCGAACCAGATACTGGAGCTGGACAAGGTCAAAAAGTCCGAGAGCGGCATGATAGTGGACCCGGTCACCATTGACCCGGACCAGACCGTGGAAGAGGTGCTGGCCCTCATGGAGCGCTACCGCATATCGGGTGTTCCGGTGACCAGGGGCGAGAAGCTCGTGGGCATAGTGACCAACCGGGACCTTCGTTTCGAGACCAGGATGGACAAGCGGGTCTCGGAGATCATGACCAAGGACAAGCTGGTCACGGTGCCCGAAGGCACCACACTTGAAAGCGCCAAGGAGCTTCTGCACGAGCACCGCATAGAAAAACTGCTGGTGGTGAACGCGAAGGGCGGCCTTGTGGGTCTCATCACCATAAAGGACATCGAAAAGATCAAAAAATACCCCAACTCCTGCAAGGACGCCCGTGGACGCCTTCGGGCCGGGGCTGCGGTGGGCGTGGGGCCGGACATGGAGGAGCGCGCGGCGGCCCTGGTGGCGGCGGACGTGGACATCCTTCTCATCGACACATCCCACGGGCACACCAAAAACGTGCTGGACGCGGTGCGCACCTTAAAGGCGAATCATCCCGGCATGGAGGTCATCGCCGGAAACGTAGCCACCGGGGATGGCGCGGAAGCCCTCATCAGGGCGGGGGTGGCGGGAGTCAAGGTGGGCATCGGGCCCGGCTCCATCTGCACCACCCGCATAGTGGCTGGGGCGGGCGTCCCCCAGGTCACCGCCATCATGAACTGCCGGGAGGCCTGCGACAGCCACGGGGTGCCCCTTATAGCGGACGGCGGAATCAAGTATTCGGGCGACGTCACCAAGGCCATCGGCGCGGGCGCGAACTGCGTTATGATAGGCGGCCTCTTTGCCGGAACCGAGGAAAGCCCCGGCGAGATGATCATCTTTCAGGGCCGCTCCTACAAGGTCTATCGCGGCATGGGCTCCCTGGAGGCCATGAAGCAGGGCAGCCGGGACCGCTACCACCAACAGGACACGGCGGAGGAGGACAAGCTGGTGCCCGAAGGCATAGTGGGCCGGGTTCCCTATCGGGGAAGCCTTACCGGCAACATCCACCAGCTTGTGGGCGGCCTGAAATCCGGCATGGGCTACGCAGGCTGCCGCACCATAGACGAGCTTCGGGAAAGGGCGCGCTTCATTAAGATCACGGCGTCGGGCCTGAAGGAGAGCCATGTGCACGATGTCATCATCACCAAAGAAGCTCCGAACTACCGCTTAGAATAGGGAAGGTCGTCTACAAGCGCGAATTGCTGTGTCAAACTTCGCCGGGCGCGGTGCGCACGTATACTCGATACGCTTACGCCCGCGCCCGGCTCGTTTTCCTTGCACTTCATCGCTTGTGATCTGCCTTTGCGTGGCGGGATGAAAAAAGTACAAACTTTAAGGAATCACAAAATTTTCAGTAGGTTTGGTGGGTTAAGCGCGGTCGCGCAGGTTCACCAAACATCTTTTTTAGGACCTCCCTTTTAAATTACCTTGGATTTTACCTGAGGGTTTTACTTCATGAGCAATTTTGTACATCTCCACGTTCATACCGAATACAGCCTGCTGGACGGGGCCATAAGGCTCGGTCCGCTAATGAAAAGGGTGAAGGCCCTGGGCATGGATTCCGTGGCCATTACCGACCACGGCTCCATGTACGGCATCGTGGAGTTTTACGAGAAGGCGAAAAAGGAGGGCATAAAGCCCATAATCGGATGCGAGTTTTACGTGGCAAGGGAGAGCCGCCGCGACAGGATACCCAACGAGAAAAACTTCCACATGGTCTTGCTGGCAAGGGACCGCGAGGGCTACGAGAACCTGTGCTATCTCGCCTCCATCGCCTGGCTCGAGGGACATTACTACAAGCCCCGTATAGACAGGGAAGTCCTCGAAAGCCACGCGGGCGGCCTCACCTGCCTCACGGCCTGCCTCCAGGGTGAGATTCCCCAGCTCATAGGGGCCGGAAGGCTGGATGACGCCGACAGGGCGGCCCTCTGGTACAAGGAGCTTTTCGGGGCCGATCATTTTTTCCTGGAGATTCAGAACAACGGAATCCCGGAGCAGGAAAAGCTCAACCGGGCGCTCATCGAAATGGGCCGCCGCCTGGATATCGGCCTTGTGGCCACCAACGACTGCCATTACCTGGCCGCAGAGGACGCCGAAGCCCACGAGGTGCTGCTCTGCGTGGGCACCAAGACCACCATGAACGATCCCAACCGGTTCAGGTTTTCCACCACCGAGCTTTATCTCAAAAGCCCGCAGGAAATGGAGAGCTACTTCAAAGACGTTCCCGAAGCCATTTCAAACACGAAGCGCATAGCCGACTCCGTGACCCTGGAACTCGATCTCGGAAACCACTACCTGCCGGTTTTCCCGGTTCCCGAGGGCGAGACCCAGGCCGGCCTTTTCGAGAAGAACGCGCGCGCGGGCCTTGAAAAACGGCTGGCCCAGGCGCGGGCCTTGAACCGCCCGCTGGATGAAGCCGCATACCGCAAGCGCCTTGATTACGAAATAGGCGTAATAAAGGACATGGAGTTTCCGGGATACTTTCTCATCGTGGCCGACTTCATAGGCTGGGCCAAGGCAAACGACATACCGGTGGGGCCGGGGCGCGGCTCGGCGGCGGGAAGCCTCGTGGCATGGTCCCTTGAGATAACCGACCTAAACCCCATGGCCTACGGGCTTCTGTTCGAGAGGTTCCTGAATCCGGGCCGCAAGAGCCTTCCGGATATCGACGTGGATTTCTGCACCGAAAACCGGCACCGGGTCATTGAGTACGTGCGGCAAAAATACGGCGAAGACAGGGTGGCCCAGATAATCACCTTCGGAAGCATGAAGGCCAAGGCCGCCATACGCGACGTCGGCAGGGCTCTGGGCATCCCGCTATCCGAGGTTGACGTAATAGCCAAGTTGGTGCCCGAAGGCCCCAAAGTGAATCTTGCCGAGGCCATTGAAAAGGAGCCTCGAATCAAGGCCCTCGCAGGCGCCGACCCAAGGATCGAAAAGCTCCTGAAATACGCCCTCCTGCTGGAAAACATGCCCCGGCATTCCTCGGTGCACGCGGCGGGCGTGGTGATCTCCGACCACAGGCCCCTTAAGAGCCATCTGCCCCTGGCACGGCCCGGAGACAGCGAAACCGTCACCCAGTTTGAAATGGGCTACGTGGAAAAAATAGGGCTGGTGAAGTTCGACTTCCTGGCCCTCAGAAACCTCACCGTGATAGCGGCCACCCTGCGCCTCATAAGGGAGCAGGGCAAGACCCCGCCGGACCTTTCCATCCTCGATTTCGACGACAAGGACACATACCGCCTGATACAGAAGGGCGACACCACGGGCGTTTTCCAGCTTGAATCGAGCGGCATGAAAAACATGCTGGTGAGATTGAAGCCCGAAAACTTCAACGACATCATTGCCGCAGTGGCCCTCTACCGGCCCGGCCCTTTGGGCAGCGGCATGGTGGAAAATTACATCGCGGGCAAGCACGGGGAAATGAAGGTCACCTACCTTTTCCCCGAACTCGAACCCATCCTTAAAGAAACCTTCGGCATAATCCTCTACCAGGAACAGGTCATGCAGATCGCCGTGGCCCTGGCCAGGTTCAGCCTGGGCGAAGCCGACAACTTGAGAAAGGCCATGGGGAAGAAAATCCCCGAAATCATGGCCAAGCAGAAGGTGCGCTTCCTGGAGGGAACCGACGAGGCCAGCTTCGATCACAAGATGTCGTCCACCCTTTTCGATCTCATGGCCCAGTTCGCCGAATACGGGTTCAACAAGAGCCACAGCGCCACCTACGCGGTGGTCACCTACCAGACCGCCTATCTCAAGGCCCACTACCCCGTGGAGTTCATGGCGGCGCTTTTGACCTCGGAATCGGGCAACACCGACGGCGTGGTGAAGTTCCTGGCCGAGTGCAAGGTCTGCGACGTCACAGTCGCCCCCCCTGACATCAACCACGGGGCCAAGGATTTTTCGGTGTCCGGCGGACGCATCCTCTTCGGCCTTGCTGCGGTGAAAAACGTGGGCGAGGGCGCGGTGGAGTCAATACTCGAAAGCCGCAAAAGCGGCCCGTTCAAGGACATTTTCGATTTCTGCGAGCGTGTGGATACCAGGAAGGTCAACAAGAGGGTCCTGGAAGCACTGGTGAAATGCGGGGCCTTCGATTCCCTGCACGCCAACCGGGCGGCCCTGTTCGACTCCCTGGATGCGGCGGTGGAGCACGGCCAGCGGGTTCAGAAGGAAAAGAACGACCCCCAGATGAGCCTTTTCGACATGCTTTCGCCCAAGGACGCCCAGGCCTTCAAGCCCTCGCTCTCGAAAATCGGCGAGTGGCCCAAAGACCTCCTCCTGGCCTACGAAAAAGAGGCCCTGGGGCTTTTCGTCTCAGGCCACCCCCTGGACGCCCATGCGGAAATCCTCGACCAGTTCACCGACGCCGACACCCTAAGCCTCAAGGACAGCCAGGACGGAGCCATGGTGCGCATCGGCGGGCTCATCCGCTCGGTCAAGCACCACACCACCAAGAAGGGCGACCCCATGGCCTTCGTCACCCTGGAGGACTTCAAGGGCGCGGTGGAAATGGTGGTCTTTCCCCAGTCATACGCAGCCGCAGGACCGCTCCTGGTCCCGGAGACCCCCGTAATCGTCCAGGCCCTGGTCCAGAAGGAAAAGGAGGATGACGCGGCCAAGCTCATCTTGGACCTTGAGCGCGGAAGCAAAATGGTGGCCATGGAAGACGCCGAAAACACATGGACCTCGGCTGTCCACATCCACGCCGACCTTTCAGCCACCGACAGAACCGCCCTGGAAAGCCTGAAATCGATTCTCGTCCGTTACCCCGGAGTCCGCACCTGCCACCTGCACCTCAAAGCCAGGAGGAACGAGCTTGTCATGGAGCTTCCGCCCTCCTTCCGGGTGAACCCGGACCGCCCCCTCAAAAAGGCGGTGAACGACCTTCTGGGCTTTTCCGCCTTCCGCCTGAGCTGCGAGCCCGCCAAGGCCCTTGAGAGAAAATCCAACGGTTTCCGAAACAAGAAAAAGCTGCACTGAGAGGATAGTCGGCAGTGGGCAGGGAAAGGCTGGTAACTCTTTCCGCAATATGGAAATGGACGAAATAAAGGAACAGTTGAAGCGCCTCACCCAGGGGCCCGGCGTCTATCTCATGAAGGACGAAGCCGGAACGGTGATCTACGTGGGAAAGGCCGTGAACCTGAAACGCCGGGTTTCCAGCTATTTTTTGAAAACCCGGCGGGACTTCAAAACCGCGACCCTGTCGTCCAAGATCGCAAGTTTCGACACCATCGTCACCGCCTCGGAAAAAGAGGCCATAATCCTCGAACACCTCCAGGTCAAAAAGCATAACCCCCGGTACAACATCCAGTTGAAGGACGGCAAGCTCTACCCCTCGCTCCGCATCAACGTGAACACCGCGTTTCCGCGGATAGAGGTGGTTCGCAAGGTGAAAAAGGACGGCGCGCTCTATTTCGGCCCCTACGCCGCAGCCGGGGCCGCGCGGGAAACCCTGTGGCTCCTTAAAAAGACCTTCCCCCTGCGCCTTTGCAAGGGCGACAACCCGCCAAAACGCAGTAGGCCGTGCATAAATTTCCAGATGGGACGCTGCCTTGGCCCCTGCTGCAACAAGGTGGACCCGGCCCTTTACAGGGAAATGGTGGACCAGGTGGTGCTCTTTCTGAAGGGCAGAACCGACGATCTGATAGTTCAAGTGAAGCGCCGCATGATGGAGGCGGCGGAGGCCCAGGATTTCGAGCGGGCCGCCGTGCTCCGGGACCGCATGTTCGCCCTTTCCCAGACCGTGGAAAAGCAGAGCGTGGTGAACCCGGACTTCGTGGACCGGGACGTGTTCGGTCTGGCCATGCGCCCGGGGCTTCTCATGATCTCCATACTTTTCGTGCGGGGCGGGGTTCTCACCGGAAGCCGGAACGAGCCGTTCACCGAGATTCTGGGGGACGAGCCCGAAGCCCTGGCCTCCTTCATCAGCCGCTACTACGGCGGCGAGGTCTTCATTCCCAAGGAAATTCTTGTACCGGTGGAGATGGAGGGCGCGGATTCGCTTTCCGAGTGGCTTTCGGACGGAAAGGGCGAGAAGGTCGCCATCCATTTTCCCCAGCGGGGTGAAAAGGTCCGGCTTCTGGCTATAGCCAGGGCCAACGCCGACGAGGCCCTGGCCCGTCACGAATCCGGGGCCGAGGAGGAGGAGCGCCTGCTTGAAAGGCTGCAAAAGCGCCTCCGCATGGACAGGATTCCGCGCAGGATTGAGTGTTACGACATCTCCCACACAGCAGGCGTTAAAACGGTGGCCTCGATGGTGGTGTTTTCGGGGGTGAGGCCCGAAAAAGGGTCGTACCGGAGATTCAACATCCGTACTGTTGAAGGCCCGGACGACTACGCTTCCATGAAGGAGGTCATAACCCGGAGGTTTACCGGAAAGGAAAAGGACCTGGTCCCGGACCTGGTTCTTGTGGACGGAGGCAGGGGCCAGCTTTCCATGGCGACGGCGGCGGTGGGGGAACTTGGCCTTTCGGGCGGCTTCGCCCTTGCCGGAATCGCCAAGAAGGATGAAAAACGGGGCGAGACATCGGATAAAGTCTATCTTCCGGGCCAGGCCAACCCGGTGATTTTCGGCAGGGACGCAGACCTTCTGCTAATGCTTGAGCGGGTGCGGGACGAGGCCCACCGCTTCGCCATCACCGGGCACAGAAAAAGCCGGGGGGCGGAAATAAGGCGCTCGGTGCTGGACGACGTTCCAGGTATCGGCGAAAAGCGCAAAAAGGCCCTTTTGAAGCACTTCGGAAGCGTCAAGCGCATAATCGCGGCAAGCGCCGAAGACGTGGCCAAGGCCCCCGGCATGACCCGCGCCCTGGCCGAAACAGTCCTTGCCGCACTTCAAAACAACGCTGCAAAAAAGCAGTAACCGCTTACCCGCCGAATCGCTTCCTATTTCTTCTGAACAGCCCTCGTTTTTTTTCTCATCCTGATGTTCAGCATTTCCACGAAGGTTGAAAAGGCCATTGCGAAATAGAGGTAGCCCTTGCTGATGTGGAACTCCAGGCCCTCGGCCATGAGAGCCGTGCCGATGAGAAGCAGGAAGGCCAGCGCCAGTATTTTTATGGTGGGGTGGCTTTCCACGAAATTGGCCAGGGGCCCGGAAAGGAACATCATCACGATAACAGCCGTGATTATGGCCCCGGCCATGACGAAGATTTTATTGGAAAGCCCCACTGCGGTGATCACGGAATCCAGCGAAAAGACGATATCGAGGATCATGATCTGGGTGACCACCCCTGAAAACGAGACCTTGGGCAAGGTTGAAGAACCCGGTATGTGATGCGGGTCTCCCTCCACGTTCTTGTGTATCTCCACGGTGCTCTTGGCCAGAAGGAACAGGCCGCCAGCAAGCAGGATGATGTCCCGGCCCGAAATATCCATGCCCAGGACCGAAAAAAACGGTGCGGTGAGCTTCATGATAAGCGAAAGGGAGAACAGAAGGCCGATCCGGGTTACCATGGCCAGCGCAAGCCCCACGGTGCGGGCCTTGGCGCGTTTTTCCTCCGGCAGGCGGCTGGCCAGGATGGCGATGAAAATTATGTTGTCTATGCCTAAAACGATTTCGAGAACCGTGAGAGTTAAAAAGGCAAAAAAGATATCGGGCGAAAAAATGGCTTCCATCAATTCCTCTCCGTCTGTTTTTTATCAATGAGGTCGCGGGCCGTTGCGATGTCCCGGTGAATGCCTGTGTCGGTGGGCGACAAAAGGGCGGCCCTCGAAAAGGCGGTCAGGGCCTCTTTGGGCCGACCGAGTTTCATGAGTATGCGCCCCAAGTCGCGCTGGGCTTCCGGGTTTTCGGGAAAATCCAGCGCTGCTTTGCCGAAAATTTCAAAAGCCCTGTCATAGAGGCCCCGTGCGGCAAGCATGGAGCCCAGGCCGAGCCTTGCGTCAATGTCGGTTGGGCTTAAGGCCGCCGCTTTTTGAAGTTCTTCGCCTGCCTTTTCGAACTGCTTCATCCGTGAAAGGGCCAGAGCCAGATTTTTGTGTACGGCGGTCCTTTCGGGCGCAAGGAAAACCGCGCTGTAAGCGCCGGGAGCCGATCTGGCCTTTAAGGCCAGCGCCTCCTTTTCCATTAGCCCCAGAGCCTTCCTGTACTCCACTATGGCCTCCAGGTTGCGGCCCTGGGTCGTTAAGGCCACGGCGAGGCTGTTTACGGCGTCGGCGTTTTTCGGATCGAGCGAAACCGCCTTGCGAAGGCGGCTCACCGCTCCCACGGTATCACCGGAGTGGAGCAGGGCGTTACCCAACTGGGAAAGGGCCTCGGAGTTCCCCGGCTGGTCCGAAACCGCCTTTTCCAGAACAATGGCGGCTTCCTTCGCCTTGCCCTGCTGAAGGAGCACGATCCCCAGGTTGATCCTGGCCTGGACGAATCCCGGCGCGACTTTGAGCGCTTCCCGAAACATGGCCACCGCGTCCGAGAAAAGGCCCTTGCCCAGTTGGAGCGTGCCAAGGTTGTTCAGGGCCTTGGCGAAATAGGGGTTCCAGGCCAGGGCCTTTCTGAAATGAAGCTCGGCCTCCCTCATGCGCCCAAGGTCCATGAGGGCGAGCCCTAAGTCGTTGTGGGCGAACACGTAGTCATCCCTTATTGCAAGGGCGCGGCGGAACATGGCGAGCGCGTCCTCGGTGCGGCCCATTTCCCTGTACGCGAGCCCCATGTTGTAGGGGGCGTCCATCAGCGAGTTGTCGGTGGCCATGGCCTGGGCGAACCTTGAAATGGCCTCCCTGGTTTTTCCCCTTTTCATCAGGGCGATGCCAAGGTTGTTGTGGGCGATTGCGTCGTTAGGCGCTTTTTTTGCGGCGTCCTGCCAAAGGGCCAAGTCATCGGCCCACACCTGGTTTCGCATGAAGGCGGAAAAACCCAGAAGAAGCGAAAGCACCGTGAGAATCGCCGTGGCCCGCCGTGGAAATTTCGAAAAGATCCATGAAGCGAAAACAAGGCAGAGGAAAATCATGGGCAGATAGGCACGGTGCTCGAAAACCATGTGCAGGGGAAGAACCGAGGACTCTATGGCAAGGTTCCCGAAATACATGAAAACGGCGAAAACCAGCACGGGCCGCTTTCCCCTGGCCTTTACGGCGTAAACGAAAATTCCGGCCAGGGCAAGGATGGCCGCAATCGTTGACGGATGTGAAAAAAGGCCGGTGGAAACCGTCACGTCGTGGCCAAGGCTAAGAAGATCGGGCAGTGGAAGAAGAAAAAGGCCCAGGTACAGGAACACCACCCTGGCCTCGGTGAGAAGGCGCTGATAGCAGGTGACGGGGGCGATGTTCTTGTAATCGTGAATTATGGTTGCAAGGGGCCGGCCCTCCACCCAGACGGCCAGGGCCACAGCGGCCAGGAAGGCCGTGAGGATGATTTCCATTCGGCGCGTGCTGGCCTTTAAAGGGCCTGCCTGCGGCCTTTTGAGGGCCATGTAGATGGCCACTGGAGCCAGAACGGCCCAGGCTGCGAAAAGTCCCGGATGGACCTGTCCTCTCCCCACAACGGCGGCGGCAGCCGCAGTCATGAGCAGTATCCCCCAGGCGATGGGCATTGACTGGGCCGCCAGCCATTTTTCGTCGGCGCGCCTGAAAAAAAGGCACTCGTATAAAAGGATGAAAAAGGGCAGGGTGGCCGCGTTTTCCTTGGACAGAAAGGCGGCAAGGCCAGCCGCTGCGCATCCCGCGTAAAGAAACGTCCGTCCGGTTCCTGGCCCTTTCGTCCTTGCCCCGGCGAAAAGGAAGAGGGACAGGATGAAGAACATGCCGCACATGGCGTTGGCCCGCTGGGAGATATAGCTCACGGACTGGGTGGCGAGCGGATGGCACAGGAAAAGGAGCGCCGCGAAAAAGGCGGCCTTTCCGGCGTTTTTGCCGTAACCCGCTAAAACGAGGGTTCTGTTTGCCAGGAAAAGGAAAAAAAAGGCCGCAAGCGCGTGAATCGTCGTGTTCACCGCGTGAAAGCCCGCAGTGTCGTAGCCGTTTGCCAGGTGGTTTAACGCGAAACTGAGCGTGGTGAGGGGCCGCCCGGATGTCGCGGCGGCAAGGACTCCGCGTAAGGAAAGGCTCTCAAGGGCGATATTGGGGTTGTCCAGTATGAAGTAGATGTCGTCGAATACGAAGGGGCCTTTTAACGACGGGAAATAGAGCAGAAAGGCGACGGCCAGGAAAAGCGCGAGAATCCCGGCTGCCGTTTTCCGGGAAAAGGCGGCCTCGACGGCGGGCTCAGGATTCATGGGCCGGTTCCCGGTGAAAGCAGTCGCCGTGGATCACCCTTTCGACGCTTCCGTCGGAAAGGCGGAGGATTAGCGCGCCGTCCTCGTCAACGTCAAGGGCGGTTCCGGTCAGGGTAATCGATGTGGTGGAAATGGTCACCTCCCGGCCCGGTGTAAGGGAAAGGGCCTTCCAGCGGGCCATGACGCCCTTGTCTTCAATGCGGGCGAAGCCTCTTTCAAATTCATCCAGAAAAGCCTTCAGAACTTCCATCGTGTCGATCTCGCGGCCCAGAAGAAGCCTCAGGGACGTGGATTCGGCAAGGGCTGCTGTGGGGTCGTTGTTCACGTTGACGCCGATTCCTATATTCAGGAAGGATACCTCGTCTCCCTCTGCGGAAAGCTCCGAGAGCATTCCGGAGATTTTTTTCCCCTCGGCCAAAAGATCGTTGGGCCACTTGACCGAAGCATTCACGCCGAATTTTTCGCGCAGCACGGTGCAAAGGGCGAAGGAGGCGGTGAAAAGAACAAGGTGGGCCTTCGATACCGGAAGCAGGGGCCGGGTGACCAGGGTGAAGTAAAGGCCGCCGTCGCGCGATTCCCAGGTCCGGGCGAGCCTGCCCCTGCCCTTGGTCTGACGCCTGGCCACAACAATGCTCATGTGGGGTGCGCCGCTCTTGGCGAGGCTTCGTGCCTCGTCCATGGTGGAGCCGGTCTCGTCGAAAATTTGCGCCAGCCCCGACCATTTGCCCAGCACGCCTGAGCCGTCAGGGTCCGGGTGGCTCAGGGAGGGCTTGCCGGGGATCGGGGTTTCCTGCGCTGCTGTTGTCTGCTTTTCGATCATCAGTCCCGTTGGCAGTTCGCTTTTCAGGGGGTGAGGGCTGAGATTTCAAGGCCCCCGCAAAGGCGGCCCTCAAGGGGGGCGATGGCCTTTTCAAAGGCGTCCTTGCCCGTGGGGGCGCTTCTCCTGATTTTGCCGTCGGCGAGTATTATGCCGAGCTCCCAGGTGCGAGCCTTGGGGTTGGCCAGCTGTTTCACGGATTTTTTTATGGACTCGCAGGGCCAGGATTCCTGGCGGGCCGGAAAATGGTAGTGCAGGATGACGTTTTTGCCGTCCGTTTCAAGGGCGTAAAAACGGGCGAAGGTCATGTTCCACCCTCCTAAAACGAAGCTCAACAGGATGGCCCCTCCCAGGAATTTGCCGGTGCGGGGTCGCGGTCCCCATTCACGGAACTGGGCACGGCGCATGTTGGGATAGCGGCAGATGAGATAGGCCATTGCGGCGAAAACCGTTCCCAGTCCGGCCACCAGCATGAACAGGTTGAAGCCTTTGGAGAAGAATGAAAAATAAACTGGCGCCAAGGTTCCACCTCAACCGCTGTAAGTAAAGGAGACAAGGACCGCCGTGGCTGCGGTATAAAGGCAGGCGAGCTGCCAGCGCCTTTTTGGGGGTCGGCTGAAGACCCGCCCGTACGATAGGCCGATGACGGTTCCAGAGGCGTAGCCGAAAAAATGCGCCGCAAGGTCGGCCTTGGGGCTGTTTCCCAAAAGGGCCAGAAAGAGAATCCCCACCCCAAGGACCATCCAGGCCGAAGGGTTTTTGGGACTGAAGGGCAGGCCCGGAGGCCCCAGCCGGAAGCCGCCCAGAAGCCCTATGGCCCCGAAAACGGCGGTGGACGCCCCGCCCGAAAGGTGGTTTCCGCCGTAGACAAGGGCTGTTAAAAAGTTGCCGGAAACGCCGGTCAGAAGAATCAGAAGCCAGCCCGCGCCATAGCCCGCGCCCTGGCACACTGCGGTTCCGAAAACCAGGAAACCCGCCATGTTGCCGATAAGGTGCAAAAAATCCCCGTGAAGAAATAGCGCGGTTACGCAACGCCACCATTCGCCGCCAAGGATGAGGCCCGCGTCCGCTCCGAATCTGAAAAGCTGCGAAAGGTTTTCGTCAAAGGGACCAAGTGCCGCGTAAAAGGCGGCGAGCACCGCCGCCGCCGCGAAGCCCGAATGGCCGGTGGGCGCTTCCACGGCCTCGATTTGAGGGAGCCTCGGGTTTTCCTTCCTGAAGGCCGCTATTTCCGACTGAGCCCGGTCAAGATCGGCCTCCTCAACCAGAATTTTCCAGCCTCCCTCGCTTTTTTTAAGCCTGTAGGCGATGCCTGCGGCGGCCAGCACCAGGGCGTAGGTGTTGGCCCGCTTTTTTTTGAAGGTTCCGGCAAGGGGTGTTTTGCCGGATTCCGTCATTTGAGAAACCGCGCCAGGGCCTTGGCGAACTCTGCGGGCTTTTCCAGGGCCATCATGTGACCGGCCCCTTCGATTATAACAAGTTCGGCGCGGGCTATACCTTCGGCCAGGAATTTCCCGTACTTGACCGAGGTCAGCACGTCCGCGCCGCCCGAAACCACCAGGCAGGGGACTGAAATCTTTCCCAGTTCCTTCATAACGTCGAACTTGTCGCAGGCGGTGAAATCGGCGATGGAGACGGAGGGATCGGTTCTCTCCCCCACCGCCCGCATGGCGGCCTTGGCTTCTTCCGGGGCGTCCGCGCTGAAAATCACCGAGTCCATCATGGCTATCGCGCCCTTGGGGTCTTTGTTCAAGGCCTCGAAAATCATGGGGTTCACGCGAAGTTTTGCGCCGGTGCCCACCAGGATCAGCCCTGAAAGCCAGGAAGGGGCGGCGATTCCTATTGTAAGGGCGATGCCCCCCCCAAGGCTGTGCCCGGCCACATAAACATTTTCAAGGCCGAGCACCTTGATGAGGGCCGTCACAACGGCGGCGTACTCCGAAACGTCGCTCCTCGCGTTTCCGCCGGATCCGCCGTGGCCCGGAAGATCGACGGAATAAATGTTCGCCCCCGTTGTTTCCAGTTTCGCAAGGGGCCAGCAGGTGGAGTCGCCGCCCGATCCGTGGATCAGCACCAGGTTTTTTGAGGAACCCTTATCCGTATGGTCGTAGTGAATTTTTTCGCCGCTGATTTCGATGTGGGGCATCTTTTTTCTCCTGTGGCGGACGGATCAGTCTTGGTGGGTGGGAAACAGGATATAGCGCAGCCATGTTTTGATGGAGTTGTTCTTGTGCGCGTCCTTGTCGGCAAGCTCAAGCATCCACTTGGTTTCCTCGTAATTGGCGAAAATGGCCCCCCGGCCCTTGACCGGTTCATTGGGGTCCAGCTCCCTTACCGCCACGGCGGGGTTTCCCGCCGCTATGGTGTTGGCCGGGATGTCCCTGGTCACCACGCTGCCCGCGCCAATTATGGAGTTTTCCCCGATGGAGACCCCCTTGCACACTATGGCGTGGTCCCCCACCCATACGTTGTCGCCTATCTCCACCGGCGCGGTCTTGCCCACCGGAAGGCAGCGGTCGTGAATTCCGTGCCAGTCCGAATCCGTGACGTACGACCCGTGGGCCAGCATCACCCCGTGGCCCATCTTGATCCTGGTGGCCGCGTGAATGCGCACGCCGGGGCAGATGAGGGCGTAATCACCTATTTCCACGATGCCCTTGCCCGCCCATTTTTCGGCCTTCTCGGCCTCGTCCATGGCGGTTTTGCCGTTGTTTTTCCCGGCGTTCTGTATGATCTCGGAAAGGTCTGCAAGATCGGCCTGGGCCCAGGATATGATGTTCACCCTGGCGTCCGGGGCGGCTATTATCATCGCGTAATCGCCCACCCGTACGGAGTAGCCGAAAACGTTGACGTTCCATGGCCTGATGACGGCGGGGCTTTTTCCGAGGTACTGAAACTGGGGCCGGAGCCTCTTATCTGTGTACCAGTCGGCATAACGCAGTTGAAGCTGTTTTACGAAGTACGGCCTATGGTCCTTACGCAAGGATCGATCTCTCCTGCTTTATATTGAAGCCCGCCGGATGGCCGGGCTGAAAGAAGCCGCGTGACGCCGGTCACCCGGCAGCAATTCTTTCCCGCTGGCTGGAAAGCCCCGCGTCCCCCCTGGGGATTTCCCAGAAAGCGTGGGAGAACACGTCGGAACCCGCAGTCCAGCCGTAGAGGGCGTCCCCGGCCAGGATGACTGCAGCGGTGGTCCAGCTCGTGCGCTCCTCCGGCCAGATCACGGAATCGGGCACGGTGAGCCCGGTCCAGTAGAATCCGTCCTCGTAGCGGCTGCCCCTTATCCATGAGAATATCAGCTCTGCCTCCTCGTGGCGGCCTGCGGCGGTGAGGGCCAGGACCAGCTCCGAGCTTTCGGCCATGGTGACCCAGGGACGGTCGGAAACGCAGCGCGATCCCCAGTTGGGCACCACGAAGGCGTCCCAGTGGCCGTCGAAGCGGTCGTGGGCCTCGGCTCCCGTGACCGCGCCGCAGAGGATGGGGTAATACCAGTCCATGGAGTAGCGGCTCTTGGTTTCATCGAAGAGGTGCGCCCTGTGCCTTATTGCCTTCCCCAGCTTCCTTAGCGCGAACTCCCACTGGGGACGGGTCTTTTTAAGGCGGGCCGCGATGGCCAGGGCGCAGCGGATGGATAGATATATGGAGGACGAACCCGTCAGAAGCGCCACCTTGTCCACCACGCCCTTTTCGTCCATGCTCCAGTAAATCTGGCCGTCCGGGGCCTGGAGGCTCACGGCGAAATCCACCGCCCGGCTCACGCAGGGCCACATACGCTCCAGAAAGGATTGGTCGCCCGTTACCAGGAAGTGATGGAAAACCCCCACCGCCACGTAGGCCGTCATGTTGGCGTCCTTGCGGCGGTCGTCCGGCTGGCCGTCCTTGAAGGAGGCCCAGAAAGCGCCGTCTTCGAGCTGGATGTCGCAGAGCCATCCGTAGGCATGCCGGGCCTCGCGGTCAAAGCCCGCCACGGAAAGCCCCATGGCGCTTTCCACGTGGTCCCAGGGGTCTGTCTTACCGCCCTCGGACCAGGGGATTTCCCCGCTTGGGCGCTGGATGCTCAGTATTGCGCGGGCCATTTGCTCCACCTCGATGGTCTCGAAGCGGGGGGTTGGGTCGGGTTTATGTTTCATGTCCGTTTTTTTTCCTTAGGTACAGGACCATGCTTTTTGCCGCAACAGGGGCAAGGAGTTTTTCCGTGAATACGAGAAAAGGCGGCTGCCTTATGGTGTACCAGTCCAAAAACTTTCGGTATTGTTGTGTTAAGCGCGAAAAAGCTGCGTCTCGCCCGGAAAGGCAGCAGAGCCACCAGTAGGGCGTGTGCAGGCCGTGGGCGAGCGTGAGCCTTTCAAGCCGGAAACCCGCGTCCCCGCAGAGCCTTAAAAGATCGCGCTTGCGGTATATCCTTATGTGTCCCTCGGAAAGGGCCTCGTAGCCGCCGGGAAAAAGTTTGAAGCAGACCCTTTCGGGAAAACTTCTCGGAACCGACAGGGCCAGTATCCCTCCGGGCGCGAGAACCCGGAAAAATTCCGAAAGGGCCTTTTTATCGTCCGGCACGTGCTCCAGAACCTCGGAGCAGATGACTGCGTCGAAGCTGTTATCACGAAAGGGCAGGGCGCAGGCGTCGGCCCTCACCAGATGGGCGCTCCCCTTGCCGTGTATGCCCTGGTTGATCATTGAAAAGAGCATGTACCGGGCGCAGCGCAGGCGGTACTCGTCCATGTCCGTGGCCACCAGAAACACCCGGTCGTAATGGAAGGCCTCCCAGCTGTGCCGTCCGAAACCGCAGCCCACGTCCAGAACCCGCGAGCCCGGTTTCAGGTTCAATCGTTTGATGTCTATGGTCAGCAAGTTCAAATCCGCGTGAAAATTCAACCCGTCAAGAACCCCTAACAGTCCGGGCCCGCCAATGGCGGCCATATCAGGGCTGAAAGAGCGCCTGAACCGCGACTCATATCATGACGCAATGCATTAGTAAAGCCGGTGACGGGCAAATTCAACCGGCATTGATTCACAGGCGTTCATAATTGTGTTGACAGATGCCGATGGTTCTGTCTTAATAGCCCCGGTGGAATCGTTCTTGGAAGAAAACGAGTTAATCGTAGGCTCCGGAATTTTTTCGGAGCCTTTTTTTATTGCACAACGAGGAATAAAGCACTTCATGGATTTTAAGGATTTCAATCTCAACCCCGCCATTGCCGCCGGTATCGCGGCAGCCGGTTACAAAACCCCAACACCGATACAGTCGGAGGCCATCCCCACAGTAATGTCGGGCCTTGACCTCATGGGCCTCGCCCAAACGGGTACGGGCAAGACCGCCGCCTTCGTGCTTCCCATATTGCACGCCCTGATGCAGGGCAGCCGCAACCGGCCCAGGGCCCTCATCATTTCCCCCACCAGGGAACTTGCCGAGCAGACCCATCAGGCCATCGAAGTACTTGGAAGAAATACCCGCCTTCACTCCGTGACGGTTTACGGAGGAGTCAGCATCAACACCCAGATCACCAAGCTAAGGCGCGGACCCGAAATCATCGTGGCCTGCCCCGGACGACTCCTGGACCATGTGGGCCGCCGCACGGTGGACCTTTCGAACGTGGATTTCCTGGTCATCGACGAGGCCGACCAGATGTTTGACATGGGCTTTCTGCCCGACATAAGGCGGATTCTGCAGCAGGTGCCCAAGAAGCGCCAGACCATGCTTTTTTCGGCCACCATGTCCCCGGAGATCAAGCGCCTTGCCCAGGATGTTCTCGTTAAGCCGGTAACGGTCAAGGTGGGCGACACGGCCCCTGCGGATACCGTAAGCCACGCCCGTTACCCGGTCAGCCCGAACCGGAAAACCCCCCTTCTCCTGGAGCTTCTGCGCCATTCGGACATGGGCTCGGTTCTGGTGTTCACCCGCACCAAGCATCGCGCCAAGCGCCTTGGTGAAGCCCTGGCAAGGGCAGGGCACAGGTCCACCTCCATTCAGGGGAATCTTTCCCAGTCCCAGCGCCAGGTTGCAATGGACGGCTTCCGTTCGGGCAGGTACCGCATTCTGGTGGCCACCGACATCGCGGCCAGGGGCATAGACGTGAACGGCATAAGCCACGTCATCAATTACGACATCCCGGCCACCCCGGAAGCCTACATACACCGCATAGGCCGCACCGGCAGGGCAACCTGCACCGGCGACGCCTTCACCCTGGTCACCTCCGAGGACGCCTCGATGGTGAGGGCCATTTCAAAGATTCTGGACTACCAGATAGAGCGCCGCACCCTGCCCGGTTTCGACTACAAGGCCTCCGTGCGTGATGACGACGTGCCGCCCATCCCGCAGGCGCGCAAGCCCTACAGCCCCTCGTCCCGGAAACCCGCTTTTGCGGCGTCCGAACGCGCGTTCCAGCCAAGGGCCGAGCACGTGTTCCAGCAGAAGTCGGAGCGCCCGTCCCAGCCGAGGGCGGAGAACGCTTTCCAACCCAGGGCCGAGCGTCCTTCCCAGCAGAATCGCTTCTCAGCCGGAGAGCCGGGACGCCGGAAACCCGTTCGCCAGCATGCGGGGCGGGACTTCATGCAGAAATATTGATGGCTTGACGGCACTTGATGTCACTATGGCGGGAGCAGGCGAAATGGCGTGCTCCCGCTTTTTTTTCGTGCGGTGTCGCCGGAAACCCGGCAAGGCGCTCCCATAGATTTTTTCAATCGGCCCGGCTTGTTCCATATGGCCAGCCTGTCCTGTTGCCTGGCCTTTTTCTCGCCTGCGAATTTCAGGAATTGCGGTTTTTGCCACAGCCGCCGTACAAGAATTGATCGTCCGGTTTATTTGTCTTTGACGCACCTTCCGTTTCCGTGCTATCAAAAATTTTTGATCAGGAGGAAGGTGTTATGGGGATCATTTCCAATGCAGTTCTTGTGGGGGACGTTCTGGGGGACGCGGCTCAAAGCTCGCCCGACGCCACCGCTTATATTCATAATGGCCGGGAAATCCGTTTCAGAGAGATGGACCTGGCGTCCGATCGTGTGGCCACAGCCCTTTTGAAGCTCGGAGTGGAAAGGGGCGACAGGGTGGCGGTGCTGGCCTTAAACCAGCCGGAATGGCTGATGGTCTATTTCGGCGCAGCCAAAATCGGCGCGGTGACGGTGGGGCTTTCGGTGCGCTACAGGCCCACCGAGCTGACCAAGCTTCTTGAGCAGTGCCGGGCCAAGGTCGTGGTGAGCCTGGACCGGTACGATCACACCAATTACATCGAATTTTTCGATTCCATTTCCGATTCGCTTCCCAGAAAGCCCCTGCTTTTTTTCATCAACCCGCCGAAAAGCGAGGCGCGCAGATCCTTCGACGTTCTTCTGGGGCACGAAGTCGAACCGGCCCTCTTGGCTGCCGCCAAAGACAACCTGGAGCCGGACGACGATCTTTTGCTTTGCTTCACTTCCGGCACAACAGGCGTTCCCAAGGGGGCGGTGCTCACCCACAGGAGCCACCTCGCTTCGGCCCGTTCCCAGGCCCGTCACATGCGCATTGGGGAAAGGGACCGGATCATGACCCTTGCCCCCTTGAATCACGTGGGCGGAATCACCATCAGCGTAATGGTGGCGCTTCTTGGAAGGGCCTCGTGCATGCTGCTTCCGAGATTCACCCCGGAGGACGCCATCCGCGAGGCTTCAATCTGGAAGCCCACGGTGTTTTTCGGCTTTCCCACCATGCACATCATGCTTTTCCTGCACGAGCAGTTCGCTGGCCTGGACACCAGGAGCTTCCGGGTGGTGGTGACGGGCGGCTCTGCGGCCACGCTCGATCTTGTGCGGCGGCTCAAGGACGCCTACCAGTCGGCCACCATAATGAACCTCTACGGCCTTACCGAAACCTGCGGCGCAGCGGTCATGAGCCCCTGGAACTGCGACATGGTGACCATCTCGCGCACCGTGGGAAAGCCCCTGGAGGGTTTTTCCGTAAAGGTGATCGATTTTGCCGACAACCCGGTATCTACGGGCGAAATAGGCGAGATATGCATAAAGGGCCCCGCCGTGGTGGCTGGTTATTTCAGAAGGCCGGAAGAGTCACGCGCTACCTTTGACCAGGACGGCTGGCTAAGAACAGGTGACATGGGATACCTGGACGAGGAGGGCTTCATCGTTCTTCTGGGAAGAAAAAACGAGATGTACATCCAGGAGGGCTTCAACGTCTATCCCGTCGAGGTGGAGGACTGCCTTGCCAGCCACCCCAAGGTGGAGATGGCGGCGGGCATCGGCATCCCCGACCCGGTTCTGGGCGAGGTGGGCCGCTACTACGTCGTTCCCAAGCCCGGCGAGGATATCGACGAGGACGAGCTTTGGGACCAGTGCGTGATGCACCTTGCCGACTTCAAGAGGCCCAAGCAGATAGTCATCCGCCAGGAGCTTCCCTTCACGGCCACCGGCAAGATCAACAAGTCCATTCTTCGCAAGGAATTCGAGGAAAACGGCAAGTAAGCCGGAAGCCGGAAATTTTCGATTTTACTGCCGGGCCGGGGGAAGCGCCATTCCTCCGGCCCGGTTTGTTTCGATCAGAACCGGACCTCCCTCAGGTTTCGTTCCGGTATGCGCCCGAAAATCACCGCAACCTTAAGCCCCCCGTGGAACACATGCTTTACGGAAAGGCCGTGGGTCCAGGGCATCTTGGCCAGAATATCCTCGTGGGGCGTGATGATGCCAAGCCCGAAACCGGCCCACAACTTCCCAAGCCGCTCCCCTGCCTCGGCGAGAAATGTTCGCGCCGATTCAACCGTGCCCATGCGTTTTCCGTAGGGCGGGTTCAGCACCACCACGCCCTTTTCATCCGTAAACCTTCGGGGGTCGAGGGACAGAAAATCCGCCCGGCCCACGAAAACCGCGTCATCAAGGCCAAGGCCGGAAAGACGCCTGGAAAGGGATTCCAGGACCTTTTGGTCCCTGTCCGTGGAGATGATCTGAGGCGCTTCAAAGGTTGTGGATTGTTCCAGGCGGGTTTTTTTGATGTGATCGAAGGTGGAGGCGGAAAAGGCGGGCCATCTTGAAAACGCGAAATTCCGGTTCATGCCGCAGGGCATGTTTTTGGCGATAAAGGCCGCCTCTGTGGCGAAATTGCCAGATCCGCAAAGAGGGTCGAACAGGGGCATGGATCCGTCGTAGCCCGCAAGGCGCAGAATGGCCGCAGCAAGGGTTTCACGCAGGGGGGCGCGACCGGAAAGCGAGTGATATCCGCGCCTGTGCAGAAGCTCGCCGGATGAATCAAGGGAAACAGTGAACCGGTCCTCGTAGACCCGCGCAAAAACCGCCTGAACCGGAGCATCGGAAGTTTGCCCGCTTTCGTCCGAATCGATTTCGGCATCTTCGGCCATCACCACCATAAGGCCCGCCATGCGCTCGGAAATGGCCCCGTAGATGCGTTGGGCAACGGCGTCCTTGTGGTAGAGCCTCGATGAATGGGAACTCACCTTGAAGGAAACCTGACCATCGGCAGGCAGGTAAAGTTCCCAGGGGATTTCGGCGATTTTTTTTTCAAGGCGGGGAAAGTCGCGGGCCTCGAAGGAATCGATCCGCATCAGAATTCGGCTTGCCGTGGAAAGGCAGAGGTTGGCGGTATAGAGATCAGGGAGCTTTCCCGAAAAAACAACCCCGCCGGGCACTGCCTTGGGCCTGACGTCGTCAAGCCCAAGGCAGCGGATTTCGGCCTCGCACACGTCTTCAAGGCCCGGAGTCGTCACCGCGAAAAATTCATGCGTCCGGGCCTTTACGTGGCGCTTCACCCTCTTGTCGAGCATTCGGGAGTCATCCCTTCAGGGCGTTCAAGCGCTCGATTATTTTGGGCACAACCTTGGCCACGTCGCCGACGATTCCATAATCCGCAAACTTGAAGATGTCTGCGTTGGCGTCTTTGTTTATGGCGATTATGGTCTTGGCCCCGCTCATTCCGGCGGTGTGCTGAACCGTGCCGCTTATTCCGCAGGCGATGTAGAGGCTTGGGCGGATGGTTTTTCCGGTCTGGCCCACCTGGCTATCGTGGGAAATCCAGCCGGCTTCAACCGCAGGCCTTGTCCCTGCGACTTCCGCTTCCATAAGCTTCGCCATTTCGCAGACCATGTCGAAGCCTTCCCTGCTTCCGGCTCCCATGCCGATGCCCACCACCTTTTCGGCCTCCAAGAGGTTTCCGCCCTCGCTTTCGCGGAGTTTGCTTTCAAGCACCCTCACCTTGGGGGAAACGGAGGAAAGATCGACTCCGAGGTTTTTTATCTCGCCAATGCGGGCGGGGTCGGGGTCGGGAAGGGGCATGACTCCGGGGCGCACCGTGCTCATCTGGGGACGGTGATCCGGGCAGATGATGGTGGCCATGACGTTTCCGCCGAAGGCGGGCCTTGTGGACACCAGGAGCCGCTTTTCAAGGTCGACGTCCAGGTGCGTGCAGTCGGCGGTGCAGCCGCCCGTGAGCCGGAACGAGAGGGTGGGGGCCAGGTCGCGCCCCACCGGGGAGGCTCCCACCAGGAGTATCTCCGGCTTTTCGTCGAGGGCCGCTTCGGCGATGATTTTCGCGTAAAGCTCGGTGGAGTATTCCGCAAGTTTGGGGTCATCCGCCATAAGGACCCGGTCAGCGCCGCTGGCAATGGCGTCCTTAGCAAGGGCTTCGACCCCGCTTCCCAGGACCAGGGCGGTTAAGGGAACTTCCAGCTTGCCCGCCAGCTCGCGGCCTATTCCAAGAAGCTCGAAGGAAACCCGCGCAGGCTTTCCCTTGTATTGTTCGATAAAAACCCAGACGCCGCGCCAGGCGTTTACATCAACTTTCGATCCCATCGGTCATCCCCTAGAGATAGTAGAGTTCCTTCAATTTCGCCACCAGCTTGTCCGCCGCCTCGTCAACGGTTCCCGCAAGAATCTCCACCTGCCCGCGCGTCACCTTGGGCGAGAAAATCTTTCGAAGCCTCGTGGGGGAACCCTTCAGGCCGCAGAACTCCTCCTCTGCGCCGATTTTTTCCGCCTTCCATACGGGGATGTCCTTTTCGCAGGCTTCCAGAACGCAGTCCATGGGGGCGACCCTTGGCTCGTTGGCCTCCTTTTCCACGGTGATGACGGCGGGAAGGTCGGCTTCCAGAACCCTTTCCACGTCGCCCAACTTCTGCTTGATGCGGACAACAGAGCCTTCCACGTCAACTGAAAGGGCATAGGAGAGGATGGGAAGCGAGAGGGCCTCGGCCACTTCCGGCCCCACCTGGGCGGTGTTGCCGTCCATGGCCTCGACTCCCAGAAGAACCAGGTCCGCGCCGCCGAGCTTTTTGATGGCAAGGGCCAGGGTATAGGAGGTGGCCCAGCAGTCGGCCCCGGCGAAGTTCTTGTCGGAAAGCTGCACGGCCTCGTCAGCGCCCATGCCCAGGGCTTCCCGAAGGGATTCCTCCACCTGGGGAGGCCCCATGCTGATCACCGTCACCTTGCCGCCGTGCTTTTCCTTCAGCACCAGGGCGGCTTCTATGGCGTTCTTGTCGTTCACGTTTATGATGCTGGGAAGCCCGGACCGCATGAGGTTTCCGGTCTCCGGGTCCCATTTGACTTCCTTCACGTTGGGGACTTGTTTGATGCAGACGATGATGTTCAACTTCCACCTTCCTTGATAACTATTGACGGGAGCGCCATAAGCCCTGAGGGCTTTTCGGGTTCGCACCAGGCAAACGTAGGTTGGGTGTATCCGGGCCGAAGGCCCGGATACACCCAACAATTGCGGAATAACAAGATGTTGGGTGAACCCGCTCTTCGAGCGGAACCACCCAACCTACGTTAGGATAGTTGCCGGGGTAACACAAACAAAATCAGGACATTAACAGAGCCATTCCAACTATCGTTTTGTTTATCTCGGTTGAAGAGGCAACCACTCCCGCGTGGGCCGCCATGCGGTAGAGCTTCTCCACCTTGTACTCCTTGGAATAGCCGTAGGAGCCGTGAACCTGCATGGCCATGCGGGCCACTTCCTGCATCATGGGGGAAACGAAAATCTTCAAGCCTGCGGAATCCACCTCGAAGCGCTCGCCCTCGTCCTGGATGGTGACGGTCTTGTAGACAAGCTGGCGGCAGGCTTCGATCTTCATCTTCATTTCGGCGAACATCCAGTAAAAGCCCTGCATGTAGGCCATGGGCTGGCCGCCCACTATGCGTTCTTTGGAGTATTTCAGGGATTCATCCAGGGCCGCCTGTCCGCCGCCCACCATTGACGCGGCCTGCTGAATGCGCTCGCCAGCGATCCACCGAAGAAGGATGTTGAAGCCCTTGCCCTGGACCCCCAGGATGTTCTCCTTGGGCACGCGAACGTCTTTGAGGAAAACGTCGCAGGTGTCGGCGTTATCGAGGCCCATGAACTCGTAGTGCTTGGAAAAGGTCATGCCGGGCGATGTCTTGTCCACGATGAAGGCGGTGCAGTTCTTGCGCGGGTCGGTGCAGGAGAGGTCCTTGCAGTAGAAGATGCCGTAGCCGGGCTTATTTGCCATGCTGATGAAGCGCTTGGTGCCGTTTAGGATGAAAAAGTCGCCGTCCGGCTCCGCTGTGGTCTGGAGCATGGTGGGGTCCGAGCCCGTGGCGGGCTCGGTGAAGGCCGTGGTGGCCCAGGCCGTGCCGTCGCACAGTGGCGGAAGGAACTTTTTTTTCTGCTCCTCGGTGGCGTAGTGATGGATGGACTCCGCCACCGAGATGTTCATGATGAGGGGCAGGAAGCTGGTGGAGCCTGTCTTGCCGAACTCCTCGCACATCAGGACGCAGTTAAGGTTCGATGAGCCAAGCCCGCCGTATTCCTTGGGAATGGTCATGCCCAGCATCCGGGCCTTGGCGAAGGTCTGCATCAAATCCGCCGGGTAGTCCTTGATTTCCGCCATCTTTGCGTCGATCTTGGGAATTTCCCGGTCGCAGAATTCCTTGGCGGTCTTCTGGATCATCTTGTTGGCTGCCGAGAGCTTGAAATCCATGATCTGTCCTTTCGTGATGGTTGTCTTTTACACTTATGTTTAAAGTCACGCTTTAACTTAAATCGTAAATCCCGCACAGTAGGCCGATCACAAGCGATGAAGTGCAAGGAAAACGAGCCGGGCGCGGGCGTAAGCGTATCGCGATACGTGCGCACCGCGCCCGGCGAAGTTTGACACAGCAATTCGCGCTTGTGGGCGGTCTCTCATTTGCCTTTGAAGACTGGGGTACGTTTCTGCATGAAGGCCGTCACCGCCTCCATCAGGTCCTCGGAGGGAAGGTTGGCCGCGTTTTTCTGGGCCACGTAAGCGAGGCTGGCCGGGACCCCGTAGTCTTTCGTGAAATTGGCAACGTCCTTCACTCCCTGCACCGTAAGCGGAGGAAGCGCGGCGATTTCGGCGGCGAGCTTTCCGGCTTCGGGGAAAAGGGCTTCCTTGTCTGGAAGAACCCTTGTGACGAAACCCATCTGCAGGGCCTCGTCGGCGAAGAAATCCCGGCCCGTGAGGGCGAGCTCCCGGTACCAGCCCTGGCCCACTATGGCGGGAAGCCTTTGAAGGGTGCCCAGGTCGGCGATTATGGCAAGTTTCGTCTCGCGGATGGAAAAGACGGCGTCTTTTGTGCAGAGCCTTATGTCGCAGGCCGCCAGAAGGTCGATGCCGCCGCCTATGCAATGGCTGTGAACCGCCGCGATGAAGGGTTTTAGTGAGCGCTCGATGACGTTGTTGGAGTTTTGAAGGGCAAGGATGCCCTTCCTGAGCTTCTCCCGCGCGTCCGGGCCGCCGCCTTCCATTAAAAGCGCCCCGGCCCAGGTGAGATCAAGCCCTGCGGTGAAGCTCTTGCCGTCGCCCTTGATCACCGCCACCCGGATTTCCGGGTCCTTGTCAACAAGGCCAACGACCTCCACAAGACCTTCAAAGAAGTCGCCGTCCATCACGTTTCTCTTGTCGGGCCGGGCAAGGCTTATGAAGCCCACTCCGTCTTTTACCTCTAAAGTGAAGCGGTCACGTATGTTCATTGCTGCTCCTTGTATTTTCAGCTGGCGAGCCTTTTTACCACCGCCTCGGCCTCAGCCATCATTCTGTCGAAAAGCTCCCTGATGGGGGGGATGTCATGGGTTAAGCCCAGGCACTGGCCGGCCGAGACTATGCCCATGTCAACCTCGCCGTTGTCATACATTTTCTTGGCGTTTTCGCCCTTTATGACCTCGTATATCTCCAGGAATTCGGCCTTGGCCTCTTCGAGTTCTGCGCATTTTTTGGCCGCCGCATTGGCGTAAACCCGATGTGTTGCGCCGATCGAGCGCATGATCAGCATGGTATCGAGTTCCGTTGCCGAAAGAAGAGCCTTTTTCAGGTCGAGATGGAGGGGAGCCTCTTTCGTGACCAGAAGCCTTGTCCCCATGATCACGGCCTCGGCCCCAAGGGCCATCAGCGCAGCGATTCCGCGCCCGTCCGCAACCCCGCCGCCGCCGATCACGGGCAGCTTCACCGCGTCCACCACCGCAGGCACCAGAACCATGGTGCCTATGTCGAGCTTTCCGGTGGCTCCGCCGTTTTCGTAGCCAACAACCGTTATGATGTCGGCTCCAAGCTCCTGAACCTTCAGTGCGTAGCGCACGCCAACGCACTTGTGAATCCAGGTCATGTCGTGTGCCTTGAAACGGCCTATGAGCTCTACCGGTGCGTGGTGGCCGGAGGTCTCTACGATTTTGAGGCCCCTCTTTTCCATGACGTCGAGGTACTCGTTGTTGTCTATGGCTCGCATGGCGGGAAAGAGGTTGATGTTGACGCCAAAGGGCTTGTCCGTGAGATCGAGAATTTTATCAACGGCCTCGGCGAATTTCTCCTTGGTGTCGTAGGTGGCCGAGGACAGAATCCCAAGCCCTCCTGCGGCGGACATGGCCGCGACGAATTCTGCGGTGGAAATCCACATCATCGCCCCGCCCACGATGGGGTAGCGGATGCCCAGCTTTTCGGTGACCCTGGTCTTGAACATGGCGCACTCCCTGGCATTTGGTGAATTATGCGAACGCCCGCTTTTTTATGATGAAGCCCTCATTACTTTCCCAAAAGTTCCGGGTAAAGTCAAGAAAGCACGAGTTGGTGGAAAAATAAGTCATCGACAGGCTTTTGGGGAATTTCCGGAAAATCAGAAAAGGAGGGGGAACACCACTGCGTAGGCCAGGGCCGGAAGGAGGTTCCCGGTGCGTATCCGCTTGATGTCCAACAGAATGAGGCCGATTCCCATTATGAGCACCCCGCCCGTGGCGGCTATGGAGGCCAGTATCACCGGGTTCTGGGCGAATTTGAGCCAGGAGGCGGCAAGGGTGATGCCGCCCTGGACCAGGAGCACCGAAAGCGCCGAGAAGATGACGCCCACGCCAAGGGTGGAGGCCAGTGCTATGGAGGCCACGCCGTCTAAGAGGGACTTGATGTAAAGGGTGGATGCGTCACCGGAAAGGCCGTCCGTGAGGCAGCCCAGGATGGCCATGGGGCCGGTGAGATAGAGCACCGAGGCGGTGACGAAGCCCTCCACGAAGCGGGGCGAGCTTGATTTGAGCGACCTTTTGAGCCGCCCGGCAAGCCGCTCCATGTGCTGCTCGATGCATAAAAGCTCGCCCGTGAGCCCGCCCAGAATCACGCATCCGGCGGCCATGAGGGCGTTGGCGCTTTTGCCGTCCACAAGGCACATGCGGATGCCGAAGAAAAAGGTGACAAGGCCCAGGGACTGCATCAGGATGTCTTTGACCCGCGCGGGCATCCTTTTTCCCACGGTGAGGCCGATGAGGCTTCCCAAAAGCACCGTTCCGGTGTTGACCAGTGTTCCTGTCAAGATTTCATTCTTTCGGCGTTCATGCCTGTTCGGGAAGTATCCGCACCACTTTTCGGCCTTTTTCGCCCGTTGCGATCGAAAGGCGGCCCTGGGCGAAGAGGTTTATGCACTCGGGGTAAAGCTCCCACTCAAGGGCCAGGCCCTTTTTTTTCACGGCCTCCAGGGTGTCGGAGGGCTCTATGGGAAAGGCTCGCTGGCCGATTATGGGGCCGGTGTCCTCGCCGTAATCCACGAAATGCACCGTGCATCCGCCCACCTTGCAGCCGTGGCAAAAGGTGTCGCCGTAGCCGTCCGTGCCCGGAAAGGCCGGAAGAAGGGCCGGGTGGATATTCATGATCCGGGGAAGAAGCGGGTCGGTGTTCACCCGGTCTATGAACCAGGGCGACAGGATGCGCATGAATCCGGCCAGTATGAGAAGGTCGAAGGGGTAGGCGGCCATCGTATGAAAAAGCTCCGCCTCACAGGCCTGCCGCACCCTGTCCGAAAAAGACGGAGAACCCGACCTTCTGGCGGCGGGGTTTGCCGCTGATTTTTCGATCCGGGCGGCTCCGGGTGCGGTTGCGGCGTATATCCCCCTGGCGGACGGTGCGAGGGAGGATATGGACTGGGCGCTGGGAGGGGGAGGATGATGGCTTGCCTCGGCCTTCATCCTGGCCCGGATATCGGCGTAATCCACGACAAAGGTGGGTATCCCCGATTTTTCGGCGCGGGAAAGGCCGAAAGCCGCCGGGTTGTCCGAGCCGACAAAGACCACCCTGCCCGGAATCCGCCCGTCGGCGCAGGCGTCCAGCACGGCCTGGAGGTTGGTGCCGCCGCCTGAAACGAGAGCGCCGATGCGGAGGGGCGATTGAATCATAAAAATCAGCTTTCCGGCAGAGTCAATGCCGTCACCCGGCAAGGTTCTTTTCGGCAAAATCCCAGTTTACAAGGTGGTCCAGCCAGGCCGCAGCGTAATCGGCCCTTTTGTCCTGGTAGTCCAGGTAGTAGGCGTGCTCCCAGACGTCCAGGCAAAGGAGCGGGACGGCCGATGACGTGACCGGGGTGTCGGCGTTTTGGGTCTTCGCCACCACGAGTTTTCCACCGTCGTTTACAAGCCACACCCAGCCGCTTCCGAACACCGATGAGGCCGCGTCCAGGAAGGCCTTTCTGAAGGCATCTTGGCTACCGAAGGACTTGTCGATGGCCTTTTTTACGGCCCCGCCCGGAACGCCCCCGCCTTTCGGCTTCATGGAAAGCCAGAAAAAGGCGTGGTTATTCGCCTGGGCCGCGTTGTTGAAGATGGCCGCCGCCCTGGGGTCCTTGTGGGATTTCCTGATGATGGCCAAAATATCCATTTCGGAATATTCCGTGCCCTTGATCAGTTCCCCAAGTTTTTTGACGTAGTTTGCGTGATGGCGGCCATGATGAAAATTGAGGGTCTTCTCGCTCATGAACGGGGCAAGGGCGTTCGCGGGGTAGGGCAGGGGGGGCAGGGCCAGGGACGAAAGCGCCTCTTCCGCCCCCTTTTTCCCGCATCCCGAAAAAAGCGCGGTTCCGCCCCCGGCGGCCAGGACCAGGGCTCCGGCCATCGCCGCCTTTACGAAGGCCCGGCGCGATTCAGCAAAAGGCTCATCCTTCATTGCTTTTCCCTTTCCGGTTTTCCGTCAGACCGCCAGATAAGGCTCTCATTGTCGCTTCATTTGCCTTGGGGGGGCGAGACCGGAAGTTGTTTCACCGCCGGGAAAAAAATGTCGCCCTGGACCTCCACCCGCAGGGACTGGCAGGTTTTGCTGTCCGTGTCGAGGTAGATTGAGCCGAAATACCCGCCCTTGGAGGGCCACAGGTTTTCGATGGTGAGCACCCAGCCGTTGGGGGTCTTTTCCAGGGCGTGCCTGAACTGGCTCGTGTTCAGAGGTACCTGCCGTGTGCCCTTTATCCTGAACGGATACTTGGGATTGGGCGCGATGGTGACCTTCTGGATCATTTTCTGGCCCGCCGGGCCGCTGAACCTTACGAATTTCGGGCTTATGGTGGCGCAGACGTCCACCGGGCCCTCCATGTAAAGGGTCGTTTCCCTGTTTTTGGGGTCGTTGGTCTTGACCACCACCGCCTTGTTCATGCGCATGCCACCGTAACCGAGCGTTTCCACCGACAATGTTATGGTTCCCTCGCCGCCGGGAGGGATGCTCCTCGAATAAGAGGAGGCAGTGCAGCCTCAGGCGGTTTTTACCTGCTCGATGATAAGCTCTGCAGCTCCCCTGTTGCGGACGGGAAAGGTGTGCTTCACCTTTTCCCCCTCAATGGCCGTGGTCCACGAGTATTTTACATGGCCGAATTCCGCCTTGGGGGTTCCGGGCCCGGCCAGGGCCGCTCCCTGGTCCTCCGGGGCCGCTGCGCCTATCAGGAAGGCCAGCGCGGCCAGTGCAAGGCAGCCGTAACAGAATGTTTTGATCTTCCTCATGTTTTGGCCTCTGCGAATGTTTGTGTTGTGCGTGAATAAGGTCGTTATGGAGCCGAGTTCACATATGCAAAATAGTAATCATCATAGGGGCTTGTCAAGGACGCCGATGATCTTAGCAAAAACGGACGATTTTCAAGGCCGCGTCGGTTCACCGCCCGGCCACAACACCTCGCGCCGGAATCCCCCGGTTATGGTGTCAACAAGGCAGAAGCCCGCTTGTTCGTCCTTCCCCATTATCTCGCCGGGGTTGAGAAGGAGCGTTCCGCCCTCCTTGCGGGAGAAATGCTGATGGGTGTGGCCGTAGCACACCAGCCGGTATTTCCCTTCGGAAAAAAGCCCCAAGGCGGTTTCCCGGTAATGGGTGAAGGCCGCCGCAAATCCGTTTCCATCGTCGATTCTGCCCCACTCGCCGTGAAAGGTGATGTTGTGAAACTTTGTGAGGGAAAATTTGGTGAGCAGAAACCGGTCGCCGTCGTTGTTGCCGAAAACAGCGTGAACCGGCAGGCCCGATCCTGCCAGAATCGGCAGCATGAAGGGGGCCACCAGGTCGCCGCAGTGGATTATCATGCCAGCGCCCTTTTCCACGGCTGCGGATACGGCTCTTTTCAGGTTTTCCATGTGATCGTGGCTGTCGCTCATGACCGCTATGATCATAGCCTGACTCCTCCGGCTGCTACCTGCGCCTTGACCGTTTCCTGGCCTTTTTCGATTTCTTTGCAGATTTTTTTACGGATTTCCTTACCGGCTTTTTGACTGACTTTTTGGCCGGTTTCTTGGGCGTCCCAAGGGCTTTTCCCGCCTTGTCCGACTGGTTCGGATCGGGTATCACAAGTATCATGGCGGACTGGTCGTTTACAAGCCAGCTTGCGGCCATGCCGGAAATTTCCTGGGCGCTTATGGACTCGTAGTCGGTGAGGATGGTGCGGCTCCAGTCGATCTGCTCCGGGTGGCGGCCCGACCCGGACAGCACCGTGCCGAGCCAGTAAGAGTTGGTGCGCAGGGTCTCCTTAACCTCGGTCACGGAGGGAGCCACGGCCCTTTGAAGCTCATCCTCCGTAACCCCGTCCTTTCTCAGTTCCTCGGCTATGGCCTTCACTTCTTCCGCCATCTGCCGGGCCTTTTCCCCATCCACCCGGACAATGGCCGACAGGTAGCCGTAATCCTTGTATGCCCGGCTTGCCATGTTCCACGCGCCGGGGGAGTACGTGGCCCCCATCTTCTCCCTTATCCGCTCCCTTATGCGGTCGGTGAAGATGTCGCCCAGAATGTTCAGCCTCCTGGTGCGACCTATCTCCCACACGTCCGAGGTGGGGTAGGCCACCATGCAGAGGCCGGTTTCTATGGATGTATCCACCATGACCACATGCTCGCCCCCCTTGGGGAAGGTGAGAGCCCTGGAACGGGCCGGTCCAGGAAGGCCGGGGCGGGCGGGGAGGTTCCCCAGAAAGCGCCTGGCAAGGGTAAGCACGGTTTCCGGGTCGAAATCACCCACCACCGAAAGCTCCAGGGGTTCGGCGGCAAGGGCGGGAGCGATCCACTGCTTTACGTCGTCAAGCGTAAGACCCATGAATACTTCCCTGTCGGGAAGCCCGAAACGTTCGTCGCCGCCCGCCAGAAAACGAAGGCCGGAAAGCTGGAGGGCCCCGTCCGTCTTGTGGGCAAGGGAGATATAGGTCTGATCGAAGCGCTCCTGCGCCCTGTCATACGACTTTTCGCTGAAGGCCGGAGCCGCGATCTGGGCGTAGAGAAGCTGGAAGGCCGTTTCAAGGTCCTTGGGAATGGCGGAGCCCTGGAAGGAGAAATCATCCTCGTTGACGGAAAAGCTTAAAGACACGTTTTTCCCGGCAAGGGCCTTTTTGAGGTCCTCCCCGGAGAGATCGCCCACGCCGGAATCGTTTATCACCGAGGCGGCCAGGGTGCCGAGGCCCGGTTTGTCTTCCGGGCAATCGGCCCTGCCCGACCCGAATCTTAGGGTGAAAATGATTTCGTTGGCCTTGAAGTCCGTGGGCTTCAGGTTGACCCGGACCCCGTTTTCAAGAAGCACGCGAGTGACCCCTATATCGGCAAGGTCCTCCCTTTCGACCACTGCGCACGGCGCGGCGGGGTCGGGCAGAAAGGGAAACACGGGCTTCACCTCTTTTTTGGGCCTGGCGACCCTGCGCCTCTTGGCGGCCAGGTAGGCGGTCTTAACGTCCTTGGAGCCGCGCGGAAGAGGGGTGTTCCCGGTAACCTGGACCAGCCTGTTTTTCGGGGACCAGGATTTTTTATAGGCTTCCCAGAGCATCTTAGGTGTTGCGCCCTGTATCACCGGCGCGAAAAGGCGCATCTTGTCGGAGGCCGCCAGAAACACCTTGTCGTCGTTCAGCTCGTCTATGATCTCCCCCGCAAGGGCGGTGGAGTTTCGGGTTCCGGCCTTGAGCACCTCGGCTTCAAGGCGGGTCAGGTAGTCCTTGCGCACCCTTTCGGCTTCATCCTCGGAAAAGCCGAACTTGAGCGCCCGGCGAAGGGTCTCGTCGATCAGAAAAAGCGCCTTCTTCCAGTTTTCCGGGCTCGCCTTGGCTGTCACGTTTGAAAAGGACACCGTGTTCAGGAAAACCCCGCTGGTGGCGTAAGCCGCAGTGAACGGGCAGCCCGGCTCCTCCTTCAGGGCCGCCAGGCGGTTAAACACCACGGTGTCGGCCATGTCCCGGAGCAGGTACTCGGTCTGGAGGGCTAAGCTGTCGGGCCGGGCGGGCTTCTGGTCCATCGCCTCGATTACGATTTCTGTGTTTCCGGCCTCTTTTTCGTAATGGTGAAAAAACTTGTCGCCTAAGTGATGAACCCGTCCCACATAAGGCTCCGGCAGGGCCGCGCTGCGGGCGGAAATGCCCTCGAACTGTTTTTTGATGAGTATTTTGGCCGCTTCCGGGTCAAAATCGCCCACCATGATGACCGCCATCTTTTCCGGGCGGTACCACTGGTCGTAGAAACCCTTCAGAAGGGCCTGGTCGGCCTTTTGGATGACTTCCTCGACGCCTATGGGCATCCTCCCGGCGGCCAGTGTTTTAGGCATGAGAAAGCCGATCTGCTCCAGAAAGGTGCGGTAGGTTACCGAGTCGCGCTCCTTTTTTTCCGAAAGGATCACGCCTCGTTCCCGGTCGATCTCCGAAGGGGGCAGGAGCGCGCCAGCCGCGTAGTCGGCGATGACTGTAAGGCCGTCCTCGATGCGTTTTTCGGATCCGTCGGGCAGGATCACGTGATAGACGGTTTCGTTGAAACCCGTGTGGGCGTTGACGTCCGGGCCGTAGGCCATGCCTATGGACTGGAAGTAGCGGATCATCTCCCCCGGAGGATAGTGGGTGGTGCCGTTGAAGAGCATGTGCTCAAGGTAATGGGCCGCGCCCCGCTGGCCTTCCTCTTCGTACAGGGAGCCGGCCTGGACGTTCAGGAATACGGCCACCCTGTCCTTGGGCTCGGTGTTTTTGAGAAGTACGTACCGGAACCCATTGGCCAGGCGTCCGTAAATCACCGCCGGGTCCGGGGGAAGATCGCTTGTTTCGTGGGGCCATGCGGGCGTTGCGAATACCTTGGGCGGAACCTGGTATGCGTTTGCCGGGGCCTTGCGTGCCTTCCGGGTCCTGGCGTGGGCGTCGGGGCTCAAAAGGAGAAGGGAGGCAAGCAAAGCGGCAAGTAACACCGCGATTCCGAATATGGCCCGGGGGGCGGAGGGTCTCATTATGGTGATGCCTTTCATCGGGAAAGCCTTGCGGAAACCGATGGAAACCGTGTGAGGTCGGTGTGCGGGTAGAACTTGGCCGCCGAGAAACGGTTCATGAATTCCTGGTTCACGTTAAGCTCGATGTAGGTGATTTTTCGGGCCACCTCGTTCACCCGGCTCATGGCCTTAGGGGATGAAAGCACCAGGGCCGCGCCCTTAAGGCTGGTGTTTCCCACAGCCTTGTACACCGAAAGGGGAAGGTCCGGGATCATGCCTATGGCGATGGCCGAAACGGGCCTGATGTTGCTTCCGAAGGTTCCGGCCACCAGGAAGGACTCCAGGTCGGAAAACGGAAGGCCCACGGTGCGCATGATGGTGACAAGAATCGTGTACATGGCCGCCTTGCTGCGGGTGAGGCTGTCCACGTCCGGCTGGGTGAAGCACAGGGCGCGGCCCGTGGCTGATTCGTGCGCCGGAACTAAACGATAGGCGGGCAGCCCGTCCTCTTCCACCAGGTTTTCCCCGCAGGCGTCGGGCGCGAACTTGCCCCGAAGGTCTATGCGCCCGGTGAGAAAAAGGGCGGCTGCAAGATCGATCACCCCGGACCCGCAAATGCCGGTGGGCGGAAGGCCGCCTATGGTCTTGTACGCGAGTTCCCCGGTCAGGGGGGCGAAATCCACGTATTCGATGGCTCCGGGAGCTGCCGTCGAGCCCATTTTGGACACCCCGCCCTCAAGGGCGGGGCCTGCGGCCCCGGCGCAGCCCACCATCCAGTCGGCGCATCCCACTATGACCTCTGCGTTGGTGCCTACGTCGGCCATCATCACGGGCCTTTTCGACTCGTGGATGCCGGTGGCGAGAATCCCCGAAACAAGGTCGCCCCCGAAATAGCTTCCCACGTTGGGGAACACGAAAACGCGGGCGTTGGCCGCAAGATCGAGCCCAAGGTCGGCGGCCTTGAACGTTCCGGGCCTGTTCACCACCGGTATGTAGGGCTCCCTGATGAGGTTTTTGGGATTAAGCCCCAAAAAAAGGTGGGTCATCACGGTGTTGCCCGCCAGGGCCGCGCAAAAGATGCGGCTTGAATCGCTTCCCGCCTTTCGGGCCAGTTCCGTCGCCTGCGCGCTTATGGCCTCCGTAACCAGGCCTTGCAGGCGCTCCGATCCCTCCGGGCTTTCCGCGTAATGGACCCTTGCCAGAACGTCCGGTCCGGCCTCTGTCTGGGGATTGTCGAAGGAGGTTTCGGCCAGTTCCAGGCCCGTTTCAAGGTCGATGAGGCTCATGACGATGCGGGTGGTGCCGAGGTCCACCGCAAGCCCAAGGGCCGGTTCGGGATCGTCGGGCGGCAGAACGGCCACAAGCTCTATTCCTGCTCCGTTCGGGAAAAGGACGGCCTTTGCCGAGAATCCGCAATCCCTGAGCGTCTGCGAAAGCCCATGAAGGGCGTGAAGTCCGCAGGTTACGGGCCTTTTGTCGAACCCTTCGGCAAGGACCGCCGCCATTCTTTCAAAGTCGGCGGTGTTGTCGCCGGGGCCGGGCGGGACAAGGTTCACCCGGCGGACCCAGCCGCTGTTTTCAGATATTTTTTCGTAAGGCATATAAGGCGGTTTCCAGGGTCATGGAGGCGGTGCCAGCCTGTCTAAAAACGCGAACTGCTTTGTTGCGCTTCAAAGCCAATTCCGTCACGTACCTAAGTACTCGTGACTCTTGGCTTTTAGCGCGCCGTGTTCATCGCCAATATTCAGACTGGTATCCAGGCTTTGCATCTTGCCTTTTTCAACAGGCTGCTAAGAAACCCCGCTCCAGTGGTTTTTGGGGCAAAACGGGCGCAGGCTTTCGTAAAGGGCGATCCCTGCGGCGGTGGAAAGGTTCAGGCTTCTTATCTCCCCGCTTATGGGGATGGAAAAAACCTGTTCACCATACCGGTTTGTGATCCCTGAATCAAGCCCTGCGGTTTCCGAGCCGAAAACCAGGAAGATGCGCCCGTCCTTTTCCATGTCCCAGAAGGAGCGGCTGCCCAGCTTGGAAAAAATCCGCACCTCGGTTGTCTTTACGGCCATGCCCCGTTCCAGTTCCTCGAAGGATTCCCATACTTTAAGGTTCACCTTCGGCCAGTAGTCCAGGCCAGCTCGTTTCACCTGTTTTTCATCGAGGGAAAAGCCAAGGGGCCGCACCAGGTGAAGGCAGGCCCCGACCGCTAAACAGGTGCGGCCAATGTTGCCCGTGTTCCAGTGGATTTCGGGTTTCACCAGTACAAGGTGCCGTTCAGGGATCATAATATTACTGAGAGCAGGGTTTAATTCCATTTTTCGAAATCCCAAAAACGGCGGAGGAGCAGGCTTCCGGCATTTCGCCCCTCGGCCAGGTTTCCTTAAAAACGGAAAAGAACCATGCTCCGCTTAATATAAGTTCGGCAGGCAATCGAAGGCAGGGCCGTGAAGGGCCGGTTCCGCTTGGAAGAATAAACCTTTTGCCCTTTTCGCGCAAGAAGCGCTTATGGTGGAAAGGCGTGACCGGTGCCGGATGAACCGCAAATCTGAAGCCCTCTTTTACTGCCCGTGAAATCGGCCCAGGGGATGCTGAAGGCTTGAGAAGAGTTCGGCTGCGGCCTTCACCATGTTTAGCCGCACCGGGTCGAAGGCGTCGGTAAGGAACCGGTTTTCCAGGTAAAGCGCGCCTTTTTTCCAGTCCGTTTCAAGAGGGCCGCACAGGATCGAGCGGGCTTTCGCGGAACCCGATCTCCTGTATTTATGAGGCAGGTCGGCTTTTGAAAGATCGGGCACCAGCACCCAGTCGGAAAGGCTTATTGCCTTTCGGGCGAAAAAGCGGTCCGGCTCCTCGGCGGTTATCGAATCATATTTTTCTTCATCCGCGCCTTCCCCCCTCCACAGGGCCTTCACGGCCAGCGCCCTGTGATCCCTTATAAAAATCACCCCCGCGCTTGCGCCTGCCAGCGGGCAGATGAGCCTCAAAAACACATCCGCCCGATTCTGCGGGGGAGCGGCTTTCAGTTTTTCCTTAAGGCCGGCCAGAACCCTTGTGGTGTCGGCCAGCCCGGACAGGGAAGGGCGCTCGCTGCGCAACGGCGATTCCGCCATTCGCCCGCCGGGTCGCAGAAAAAGCGCGCCGTACTTTTCATCCAGGCTTTTCACCTTGGCCTTTGCCCCCCAGGCCGCGTAGGCGCTCCGGGCCTGGGCCATCAGCCTTGTTCCTTCGCCTATTTCATCATTTATGAGGCAAAACTTGGCGAAAAGCTCAAGGCCAAGGGCCTCGAAGTTCATGAAACCGTTCTCCTTGGCGCTTTCGACGGCTCTTGCGTACAATCGGCGGGCTTCGCCGTTACGCCCTTTTACCCGAGCCATCTCGGCGTTTACAAGGTCGATTTTATGGCTGTTGTTCGGGGGGCAGTTTTTCGCCCAGCCCGAAAGACGCGCGATTTTTTGGTTCAGGCGCTTTCTGTCCGCAAAAGGCTCAGGCGAAGCGAGCATGGAAAGGCAGTCGAGCAGCTCGGTTACCGGAAGTGCCTGTGTTCCCACCATGCCGTTTGGGTATTTATCCAGACTCCTGCCGCAAGCGGCGGCGCTTTCATAATTTCCAAACAGATAATCAATCAGAAGCTTGTTCGCGTAAAATATGCAGAGGGCTATTTCTTCTCCGGCTTCAAGGAGTTTGCTTTCCTCGTCCGGATTCCCGCAGGCTTTCCTTTCCTCGCAAATTTCCTTTTCCGAAGCACCGTTAAGGGCCATAACGCATAAAATGTCCATATCCAGATGGAGGCACCACTTTTCCTGGCCCATTGCCTTGACCTCATCCCGCAGCTTGCGCATTTGTCGGTCCACCTCGGAAAGCGCAATACCGGCGTAGAAAAGCTGGTAACATTTTACCCATGCACCCATGGTTCCCCAGTAAAAGTTGCCTGCCCTCATACCGGTATCGTAGGCTTGCGCAAGCCCGGTGTAACTTTCCCGTAAGTGCTGCTTCCATGGTTTTATAATGGAATTTACAATGCACAAAGTGGTTGCTTCGGATTGATGCCCCGGCCACCGCTTTTGTAATTTTTCGGCCAGAAGCCCTAATTCGTATGATTCCCCGGCCTTGCCCACCTGGCCCAGCATAAGGGCGTAACCGGCAAGAGCCGCAGCTGCCTGCGGGCACAGTCTGCCTCTGGAAAGCAGGGCGACTTGCTGCAAACCCGCTGCTACTGTCAGGTTGGGTCTCAAGCCGAAAGCCGAAAGCCCCAAATCAAGAGAGATGGACATGGCAAGCGCCTTGCGAGCCGGACCCTTATCGGGCCGGGTAAGGAGTTTGTTCCATTTTCGCCTTGGAAGGGCCAGCCTGGCCTTCAAATAATAATATAACAGATGCGCTTTCCCTGGGTTTGCAGGCATCTTGATCCCAAGCGTCCGGAGTGCTTTAAGCCCAGTCTCGATGGCCTCGGCCTGTCGGTTTTGGGCCACCAGGGCAAGAAAGGCCACCCAAAGGGCCTTGGCCAGGTCCATGTCGCTTCTGGCCTCTTTGATGATTATGGCTGAAAGCCTGGACGCCACATCCTTGTCGGCTACTAGATAGGCGGCCTCGGCTGCTGCCGTATATATTTCAAGAGTGGTTTTGTAATGCTTTTTCCAGGCGTTTTCGGGCAAAAAGGAAATGGCCGCCGAAAGGTAGCGCCATGCGGGGCCGAAGGCGGCGGCTTCCCGTGCGAGGCGTCCTGCTTCGAGGTTTTTCAGAGCCGCGTCCATGCGCTCTTTTTCACCGGTCAGAAGGCCCGCCGAAAGATTTACGTGGTCAGCGGCGAAATAGGCTGCTGAAGCCGGGTCCAGGCCTGGAATATCAAGCCTTGAAAGGGCAAGGTGCATGGCGGCGGCCCTGCCTGGAGGCAGAAGGGAGTATGCTTCCTCGCGCACGTGGTCGTGGGAAAAGTCGTACCAGTATCCGCCCGCCATGCCGCTGACCGGCCTTACAAGCTCCCTTGCCGCCGCTTCGGCCAGATGCTCCGTCACCATTCCTGGGGGCTTGTCCAAAAGGAGCGCCACGGTTCCCGGACTGAAGACGTTTCCCACGGCAGCCGCGACGCAGAGCATTTCCCGGCATCTTTCAGAAAGGGAAAGTATCTGGCGTCGAAGGATTGCCCTCTGATCGGGCAACGCAACCCGATTTCCGGCCTTTTGGGCGTTGAAGGAAAATCGTTTGAGCCCGTGATCGAAGAAAAGACATCCGTCCTCCACAAAGGAGTGAAGAAGCTCCCTTGCGTAAAAGGGATTTCCTGAAGTGCATGAAAAAACATGCTCCAGAAGTTCCCGGCCTTTGGGCGGAGCGCCTCCGCAGATTTCCTCAATATATGACGCAAGACTTTCCCTTCCAAGAGGGGCGAGGTTGAAGGCCCTGCAGTTTTTCCCCTGCCGAAGGCAGGCCGCAATTATTTCATGCAAGGGGCTCTCCGGGGCGATCTCGTTGTCGCGGAAGGCTCCAAGCAGGAGAAAACGCCCAGAAATGGAGCCCGTGGCCGCCTGGGCAAGAAAAGAGAGGGTGGATTGGTCGGCCCATTGAAGGTCATCCAGGAAAAGCACAAGGCCATCTTTCTCGGCTATTGCGGAAAAGAACCTTGAAAGGGCCAGAAAAAACCTGCCCTGGGCCTCCCTTGGCGGGAAATCCGGCAGGGCTTCCGCCTCGCCGAAGAGAAATGCCGCCTCAGGGGCAAGGTCCGCGATGATCCGGCCAAGACCGCCCATGGCCCGGCCCAGCCTTGCCATCCAGTCTTTTTTTCGGCTTTCGTCCTCCCAGTTGATGGATATGGCCCAGGCCGAGACAGCCTGGCAGATGCCGGCATAAGGCCGGTTGTCGGTCACCGGCTCGAACTTGCCGGACAGGAGCGCCATTTTATGCGCTGCGATCAGCGAAAATGTTTCGGAGACAAGGACGGTCTTTCCCACTCCCGGAAGGCCCGACACGAAACACGCCCCGTGTCCGCCTCTGGCAGCCTTTTCAACGGCCCTTGATAGGCCCCGTATTTCGTCGTCTCTTCCAACCAGCCTTCCGGGTGGCCTCAGAACCGGGCACACATCGTGCCTTCCGGGCGCAAAAGAAGCAATTTTTCCGCTTTCCCGCAATTTATCAAGGCAGGTCTGAATATCCGCCGAAAGCCCACCGATGGTCTGGTATCTCTCGTCCGGCTCCTTGGCCAGGCATTTTTCCACCACTGCGGCAATGGCGGGAATTACCTTCAAGCCCTCGCTTTTCAATTTCGGCTGGCCCGTAAGATGAAAGGCCATGATGTCATGGGAGCTTTCACTTTCGCACACCGGGCGGCCCGCAAGCATTTCAAAAAAGATGCAGCCCAAGGCGTAGATGTCCGTGCGCCCGTCCATGAGCCGGTTGATCATGCCGGTCTGTTCCGGGGCCAAGCAGCACAGTCCGCCCTCCCTTATGCGCAGGTCGAAGGCTCCCCGCGCCTTGCTGAAAAACGGCGACGCATGGACCAGGCCTATGAGGCATGATTTGAAACTGGCTGAGTTTATTAAAAGATTGTCCGGGGTGAGGAACTGGTGGATCAGGCCTTTGAGATGCAGCCTCTCCACTTGTGCGCAGATTTCAGCGGCAACCCGCAGGAAACGTTTCGGCTCGGCGAACGACAGGGGCTCGTGGCGGGAAAGCGGCATGGCTCCGGTGTCGGCCAGCACGAGAACGGGCACGCCGTTCCACGTTTCAAGGCATGGCGGGTCCCCGGCCCCATCTGCGCCCAAATCCTTCAATATACCGTATTCCCCCTCCCAGGCGCTTTTGGCCGCCGGGTCGCCGGGGTCACGGGCGATCTTCAAAAGAACCGCGCTCATGCGGCTGGCCGAGCGGGCCCGCGCCAGCACGGCCTTGGGCTGGGTCCATAAGGCTTCAACATCCGAGTAGTCGGGATCGAAAACAAAATTCCGGGTCATACCGCCGAAGCCTCCATGGCTATGCGCCGTCTGTAAGGGAAATCACGAAAAACGGGCGGTCAGCCGGTATCCGGCCAATAAGACCTGCAAGGCGACAATCCATATTACCGGGAGCGCAATTTATTTTCATTTTTCGTTTTTCGAAAATGACGGGGGGAAGAAGACCTGCGCCTTTCTTCCCTTTGCCGGATTCCTTGAAAATTGGAAAAGAACCATGCTCCGCTTAATATCGAAAACACCGGTCATCCCATGAATAATCGAAACTTATCTTAAACATTCAGCAATTCAAATATTCAAGCAAATCTTGAGATGGATATGAAGATTTGTTTGATTTTTGGGCAGGAAAACGGAGCGTCCGCTTGCAAGGTTCGGGAAGCGGCAGAACCCTTAAACGGACCGGCCCGTGCCGGTAATTTTCCGACACGGGCAGAACCGGATTTTGCGGGTTGCTGTAAGGCGTTGCCGGGCGGCGGCCGCCTCTCGTCAGGTGGGCGAGCCTTCCAGAAAAGGCCTTATGATGAAGTAGACAGCCAGGAACCCGACAAGGATTCCGGCGGCTTTTCGGAACCACATTCCTCCCTGGTGAAAAGTATTGCTTTCTAGTATCCGGCGAACCAGGGCCGCGCTGGACCCGGCCACGGCTATGGGTATGCAGTGTCCTATGCCGAAAAGAACGATGTAGAGGAGGCCCGTTGCGATCTTCTGCTGGATGGTGATTACCGCAAGAATGGGCGCGATGAATCCGAAGGTGCAGGAGCCGGAAAGAACCCCGTAGGCAAGGCCTAAGATGAAGGCCCCTTTCACTCCCTTCACCCGCAGTTTTGATATGGGGCCGCCCGACATGGAGCATGCCTTTACGCCCAGCATGTCCAAGGCCACCCACATCAGAAGCATTCCCACCGGAATGGTCCAGTATGGGCTCACGTCCCCCATCATGCGGCCAAGAAGGGAGCAGACCACCCCAAGCGCCGCAATGGTGATGAACAGGCCCAGGGTGAACGCCACGGCGTATTTGGCCGCGCTTCTGGCCTCGAGGAGTTTTTCCTGGCCCGCCACGTAGCCGACGATTAGCGGTATGGAGGCCATGTGGCAGGGCGAGAGCATCACGCTTATCATGCCCCATATAAGGCAGCCCACGGCGGCAATCGCCACGCCCCCGCTCATCCACTGGTTGACCGCGAGAAAGAGATCGTCAAGCATTTAAACCTCTTTCTATTTGGCTGGTTTTTTGGAGGGCGGCGCGGGAATTCCCAGTTTTTTCAGGGTTTCCATAATGCTCGCCTTGTCCATGAAGCCCATGTGGCGGCTCACCTCTTTTCCTTTTTTATCGTAGAAAATCTGGGTGGGTATTCCACTTATTCCGAACCTGGCCGCCTGATCCCTGTTTTCCCACACGTCGATGAAAATGATGGACGCCCGGCCTGCGTATTCCTTTTCAAGCTCTTTGATTATGGGGGCCATCATCCTGCACGGGATGCACTTTTTGGCCCCAAGGTCCAGCATTGTCACCATGCCGGGCGTGGGAACGGGAGGAATCGTTTCAGAGCCTTCCTCTGCTTGCAAGGCGGTTAAGGCCAGTATCGAAAAAATGACCGCCGCAAGGACCGGAATGATTCTTTTCATGTGTTTTTCCTTGTGTTTCAGCTTGTTGCCTTGTTCCACGGGCTCTCCGGCATCAGTAGACCAGTGAAGCGGAGGCCGTAAGTATCTCTTGATTGAGCGCTGCGGCGGCGGTCAGCTCAACGCCGTCAATCAGCTGGTCCTCTTCGATTTTGCGGGCCTTGATGCAGGGTACGCAGACCAGTATCCTTCCTCCTGCCTCACGAAATCCTTCCATCAGATCGCCCAAAGGGGCGAGATTCGCCGCGAACACGTGTCCGGCGTAGCCTTTTTGGGCCAGATAGACCCCGTTTCCCTGCAATACGATCACCGGCTTGACGTCCATTGCAAGCCCGGCTGTCGCCATGACAAAAGGGAGGGTTGCGCGCTCGGTGTCTTCTCCGGCGTGGGTGACGAAATAAACGATCTTGTTTTCCTTTTCCATGAGGCCCTCCTTTTTAAGGTTTGCACGTAACGTGGCAGACGCCGGTGGGGGTTTCCACGGTGAATGGAAAGTACTTCCGCTTGAACCAGAGGGCGGCGTTGACCAGGGTTATCAGGACCGGCACCTCCACAAGGGGGCCTATTACCGCCGCGAAGGCCTGGCCGGAATCGAGCCCGAAAACCGCCACCGCCACCGCTATGGCAAGCTCGAAGTTGTTGGACGCGGCAGTAAAGGAAAGGGTGGCGCTCTGCTCGTAGGTTGCCCCCGCCTTCATGGATAAAACAAAGGAGGCGAAAAACATGATAACGAAATAAATGCACAGGGGAACAGCTATGCGCAGCACGTCCAGGGGAAGGCGCACGATGTATTCGCCCTTTAGGGAAAACATCACAAGAATCGTGAACAGAAGGGCGATCAAGGTTATCGGGCTTATTTTCGGAAGGAATTTTTCCTCGTAGCGTTTCTCCCCCACGGTTTTGAGGCCGATGACGCGGGAAAGGACGCCTGCGATGAAGGGAATGCCCAGGTAGATGAAAACGCTCTCGGCGATCTGGCCCATCGAAATATCCACCCTCATGCCGGACAAACCAAGCCAGCCGGGGGCGACGGTGATGAAAAACCAGGCGTAGACCGAGAAGAAAAGGACCTGGAAAATGGAGTTGAAGGCGACAAGCCCCGCGCAGTATTCGCGGTCCCCGCTTGCAAGGTCGTTCCACACTATGACCATTGCTATGCACCGGGCAAGGCCTATCATTATGAGCCCCACCATGTACTCCTGATGCCCGGACAAAAAGGCCACGGCCAGAAAAAACATGAGGATGGGGCCGATTATCCAGTTCTGGACCAGGGACAGGGCCAGTACCTTCACGTCCCGGAACACGTTGCCGAGCTTTTCGTACTTCACCTTTGCCAAGGGCGGATACATCATAAGTATAAGGCCGACAGCGATGGGGACATTGGTGGTTCCCACCGAAAAGCGGTTGATGACATCCTTTATCCCCGGAAAGAGCCAGCCCCCGCCAACGCCGATGAACATGGCGAGAAATATCCACAAGGTCAGGAACCGGTCCAGGAAGGAGAGTTTTTTTATCGCGGCGTCGCCCATTAGAGCCCCCGTAATAATTGGTTGTCAGGCTTCGAGATCGAATCCCGCCAGATAATCCTGGAGTTTGCGCCTGTTTTCTTCTGTCATTTCCGGGCAGGATTCGATGCCCCTGCCGCCGTCTCGCACCTGGGCCGCAAACACCATGCAGGTTGGAAGTCCGCACTTTTTGCAGTTGGTCTTGGGCAGAAGCCTTAAAATTTCCATGAGAAGCGGCTTGACCTTGCCCGTGAAGCATGGGGTGATGGAATCCCGCTTTTCCCAGGCATCGTTGATCTCGTTTTTGAGCCACGAAAGGACCCTGTCGGCCTCGTTCTCGTCCGCCAGGGCGTTGATGGCGATTTCGTTCGCGCCAACCTTGATGATCCTGCCCTGATGGTGAAACATCACGAAAGGCGGGTCTGCGCAAAACTGGCTTCCGCCCAGCACTGCGTTCAAGTAGGGCAGGGCCTCGCCCACGTCCTCGTTAAGGTGCGCCACGCAGTGAACCGACTCGAAGGACGGGTTGCATTCGGCCCGGAAGATTTCCTTGGTGTAACCGGTTAAAAGCATGTTCACCGCCTTTTCGAAAACCCGAATCAGGTATTATTTAAGCCAGCCCTTCACCTCGTCCTTTTTCGGAACCTTGCCCACGCATTTGACTTGGCCGTTCACCACCACCGAAGGGGTGCCGAACACCCCGAACTTGCTTATTTCAAGCAGGTCGGTCACCTTTTCGATTTTTGCGTCAACCTTGGATTCGGCAACGGCCTCACGCACGATTTCCTCGGTCTTTTTGCACTTGGCGCAGCCAGGACCCAACACCTTGATTTCCATGTAATAATTTCCTTTTCAGAACAAAAAGTTGAAAAGATAGCCCACAAGCAGAATCCCTGTGCCCACCACCCCCACGAAGACGCCTATCAGGCGCGGTTTCAACACTTTGCGGAGTATGATGATCTCCGGCAGCGAAAGGGCGATCACAGCCATCATGAAGGCCAGCACGGTTCCCAGGGCCGCCCCTTTTCCAAGCAGGGCCTGTACTATGGGGATGATGCCCGCCGCGTTGGAGTACATGGGAATGCCGATTAAAACCGACAGGGGCACAGACCACCAGGCTGATTTGCCCATGAAGGAGGCCATGAAGCCTTCGGGAACGTACCCGTGGATACCTGCCCCGACGGCGATTCCAAGCATGACCCAGGGCCAGACCCTGCCCACGATGTCGCGCACAGCGTCAAGGCCATACCGGATGCGGTCGGCCCAACCCATTGGGCCTTCATCAATGCCGAGGCTTCCTGACTGAATCTGGAAAACCCAGTCTTCCAGGTGTTTTTCCATTTTGAGCCGCCCGATCACCCAGCCCGCGACAATTGCAATGGCGAGGCCGGTGCCCATGTAAATGGCGGCCACCTTCCAGCCGAAGAGCCCGTAGAGAAGAACCACGGCGATTTCGTTGACCATGGGCGCGGATATCAGAAAGGAGAAGGTGACGCCCAAAGGTACTCCGGTTGTGACAAAGCCCAGAAAAAGCGGAACCGCCGAGCAGGAGCAGAAGGGGGTGACTATTCCAAGAAAGGCCGCCAGCACGTTTCCCACGGACTCGCGCTTCCCGGCCAGAATGGCGCGGGTGCGCTCCGGGGTGAAAAAGCTCCGCACGATTCCCACGCCGAAAACCACCAGGGTGAGCAGCATCAGCACCTTGGGGGTTTCAAACACGAAAAAACTGATGGCACTTCCCAGATGGCTGTTTGGCGCAAAACCGGCGACACCGGCCAAAATCCCGGTGAAAAAATCCGCAGCAGGGGCAAGGTTTCTGTAAACCAGGAACCAAGCCACAAGGGCTGCCATGCTTCCTGCAATGTAAACTACAAGGCCGGGCCGACCTGTTTTGACAGGTTCGTCGGGGTCGCTGGCGGCCTTTTTTTCTGTTGCGCAGGCGCATTCCATGCCGGTGGGTTCCATTCGCGTTCTCCTCCAAAAGAGCCGGTTTGCCCGGCAACCTTTTTTATAGTTCGGAATATGGCGATATAGCTCGCCAAAAATTTTTTTGTTCACCTGTTTCTGGAGCAGATATCCTCCCGGCGTATTCCGGGAAGGCGCGCCACAACACCCCTTACGCCGGGGTCGTCATCGAGCCAGTGGCGCAGGTTGCCCAAGAGGCTCGAAGCATAAGGGTTTTGAGCGCCGTCCGCCAGGGAGTAATTCACCCACAGGCCCTCCTTGCTGAAATTGACCAGTCCGGCGTCCTCAAGTATCTGAAGGTGCTTGCTGGCCGTGGACTGTGCGATTCCGAGCGCCTCCTGAATTTCGCACACGCACATCACGCGCTTTTGGAGCATCTTCAACATTTTGACCCGGCTTGGGTCTGAAAGGGCCTTCATTACCTTTACAAATGCTTTCATGGCGTCCTCCATATCGCTGATTTGGAATATATTCCCGGCGAGTCACGCTGTCAACAGTTTTTTGCCCAAAAACGCCGACCCTGAAAATCTTTGACGTGAGGGGAGAGAGCATCTTTTTGCCGGAGTCCGGTTATCGGGCAGGAATTGGCTTTTTAAGGCTATACGACATTTTGTCCTTCTTGATACAGGAAAATGTTTGACACGATTAGTGTATCCGGTTTACTATAATAAAAGGACGCCATGTCGGGCTCGATGATCCTGCCTGTATCGCTGTCGGACGCTCCACATATAAGGATATCCGGCCCGTTTCAAAATCGGGGCCGGCGGGCGAAGGAGGCTTTTCATGGGAAAAAAACTCACTGTCAAAACTCTTATGACGGCTTTTTGTCTTTTGGCCGCCTGCATCCTCGCAACCCTTGCCTTTGCCGCCTCTTCCATCGTAACGCCCAAGCCTTGCGAACTCGTTGCGAACCGCAACAATTTTCCGGTAAGGGTGGGGGTCGAAGGCGCGGAAAAGGGCGCCCAATATTGGGCGGCCATAGCCACCGTCCAGACCGACAGCCGGGCGTGGGCGGAAACACTGGAGCTTTTCGAAAGGCTGAAGAAAAACCCCAAGGATAAAGGCGTCAGAAGCTCCCTGGAAAAGGCGGTCAAAGCCTGGAAGCCTGTCCAGTTCTGGCCCAAGTTTCTGGTGTCGAAATCGCCCCACACCTACAGGCTCTACGATGGCGGGCAGAACCCCCTAAGCGGCGTCGAGCCTCAGCCAATGCTGATTCTCGTAGTAAAGGTGGATCAAAATCTTCATGAAAGAATAAAGGCATGGTTCCGCGACGGGGAGAAAAACAAATGGCCCGGCTTCAGCGCGGACGACTTCGCCGCCCAATATGAAATCGTCGCCAGGACCGAGATATTTTTACCCTGAATTTCTGGGCCGTTACGCAGGTTTCCGTCACTTGGTCCAGTCCACGAGGCCCCAATAGGCGGTTCCCAGAACCAGCGCGCCGAAGGCTATGCGGTACCAGGCAAAGGCCGAAAAATCGTGCTTCGATATGTAGCGCAAAAGCCCGCGAACGGCCACTATGGCGCAGACGAAGCTCATGATAAAGCCCACGGCCAGAAGGCCCGCCATGTCCGAATCCAGGACCGCCCGGTGTTTGTAAAGGTCGTATACGGCGGCTGCCGAAAGGGTGGGGATGGCCAGGAAAAATGAGAACTCCGTGGCGGCCCTGCGCGAAAGCCCGAAAAGAAGGCCGCCTATTATTGTGGAGGCCGAGCGGCTCATTCCGGGGATGAGGGCGAAACACTGGGCTATGCCTACAAGAAGGGCGTCCCTCACCGACATCGAATCAACTTCCGAAACCCTCACCGTGTGCCTGCGGCGCTCCACCCACAGAATCACGAGCCCCCCGAATATGAAGGCCCCGGCCACGGGACCCGGAAAAAAGAGATGAGCCTTTATGGCGCTTCCGGCCAGAAGCCCGATCACCGCAGCCGGAAGAAAGGCCACGAAAAGATTTAAGGTGAAAAGCTGCGCTCCTTTTTCCCTTAAAAGCCCCCCGGCCACGCCGCAGAGTTTCACCCGGTATTCCCAGCAAACCGCAAGAATCGCCCCAAGTTGTATGAATATCTCGAAAACGTCCCTCTGGTCCTTTTCCAGGAAATCCAGAAGCGAGCCTGTGATGATGAGGTGTCCGGTGCTGGAGATGGGCAGAAATTCGGTGAGCCCCTCCACAACGCCCATGATGAGGGCCTTTAAAAGAAGAATGATATCCATTAAAAATCGGTTCCTTATCCGAGATGGTTCAGAATATCCTTGACGCCGATGAGGCTTTCCACGTGGAAATCCGCAACAAGGACGGGGTTCCTGTAGGCCACGAAGGGGACCCTGGCCGCGTGGCTGGCAAGCTCGTCCATCTCCGTGTCACCAATATATATTGCGCGCTCCGGGCCCAGGCCGAAGTGATCCAGAACTTTTTCAATGGGGTCGGGAAAGGGCTTGGGCCGGGGAACGTGAAGGGAGGTCACCACAAAGTCGAAGGAGCCGTCAAGGCCGTGTTCTGAAAGCACCCGGTTCATGGTGTCGCTGCGGTTGGTTGCGATGGCGGTATAGTAATCGGGGCGGATGATGGACAGAAGCTCCATCAGGGTGGGCTCGATCCGCATGAGCCCTATGAAGCGCGAATAGCCGATTTTCCGCCTCAGGGCCTGGGCGCGGAAAAGCTCGTCCGGATCCGGAAAAAGATTCTCCATGGTCTGGTCGGCGGTGGCCATGTGGGCGAAATTGAACTGCTCCGGCGTCATGGGGCTTTTGCCCATGTGGGCCAGGATCGCGTTGTAAAAGGCGGTGTTGGCCTCGGTGGAATCGAACATCACGCCGTCGCAGTCGAACACCACGGCCTTTATTTTTGATGCAGGAGCCATTGTCTTTCCTGTTTCCGAAAAGGCTTGTGAACGCAAGTTGAAACCCGTTCCGTCTTACTTCTTCAGCCGTCCAAAAACAAAGCATTTCTTGAGACCCCGAAAAAGCGAAAGGCGGAAGGACACGGTTTTTCGCCGCATCCCTCCGCCTTTTGGCCGCAATTTTTTACGAGCCAGCAGCCTGTTGAAAAATTCAATTTTGACAGGCTGATGAAAAACGATGAGCCGTGAAGGCGGTGCGAAAATCCAATGAGTCAAGCGTACCCGCCCAAGAAATCACGGAGTTCTTGGGCTAATTCAAAATTGTTCGTACGTGACGGAATTGGCTTTGAAGCGCGAACACTGCCGGATCGCGTTTTTCGACAGCCGTCTATGATGCTCTTCTGCCGTGCCTGGTGGTCAGTACATAGCCGAATTTTTTGGATTTGCCCGGTTCCAGGCCCACAACGTATTTCACGGTGTCCTTGTCCACTTTTTGGTGCGTGACTTCCTTGTCCGTATCTTTCACGGTCCAGTCGTTGGTGGAAAAGTTGCGGGTGATCTCGACCTTTACCGGGATGTCGCGGGTGTTTACGACCTCGATCTCGAAGGTTCTCACCTCGTCCCAGCCCACCGGGTTGTTCTGTGTGTCGAAGAGGAATTTCTCGGTTTTGAATTCCATCAGAACAGGCTTTACAAGCACGTTTTCAGCAGGCCCAAGGGACAGCTCGGCGTCCTGCTCCACCGGGATGTACTTGAAGGACGAGCTTCCCTCGTAGGCGAGATTGGCCTTTTCATCCAGGGCGCGGAAAACCTTGATGGTTCCGTCCGGGATGGGTGTCATGCCCAGCTTGTGCTCCCTGTCGTTTTTAAACTTGAGAAACCTTATGACCGATCCGCCGTAGCGCTCCTCCTCGTACTTGTAGAGGCTGACCACCGGCACACCCTGGGCCTCGAAACTGGGCATGAGCTTGCTCCAGCCCGTGGGTATGGTGTCCCGGCCCTCGATTGTATAGAGGTAATACTCGGAGACGCCCTCCTTTTCGATCTCCCTTGGCCTGGACCAGCCGGATTCGGCCACGGCCATGTCCATGGCCTCGGTCATTGCGGCCTTGGCCTGCCGGGCCGCTCCGGCAAAGCGGGGGGCTGGCAGGGGAGGGGCGGCAGGCCCTTCTGGCCTGCCGTAGGGGGCCTCCCTGCGGGCAAGGTCCACTATCCGGTCCACCAGGGAGATGGTCCCCACAACGAGCCTTACCTGGGCGTTTTCGTAGTCTTCGCCGCTTGCGTTCTCCACCCTCACGTTGCCGGAAAGCAGCATGGTCTTTTCGTCGGCTGAAAGGGTTGCGGTGTAGAAGGCCCGCCAGGAAAGGCCGCTTGTGAGATAAGTCAGCTCCATTGGAACGTCGCCGGAAATCCGGCTCTCCAGCCGCCAGATGCCCGCGTTCTGGATTCTTGGGGGATATTCCAGGCCCAACACGCTTATCTTGTCGGCGAATTTTTTGGGGTACATCTCAAGGCTCGTGGGGTCAATCAGGGTGTTGGCCCAGGCGAACTGAAGGGCGTTTTCCCCGGTTTTGAAGGTGAGCCCGCGTGCCTCTCGCACGAAGGTGAGATCGGCTGAATTGTAGATGGTGAGCTGGACCGAGTCGCGGTCTGGCAGGGTGACCAAGTCCACCTTGGCGAAGGCGGGCGGCGTGCCGACAGCAAGAATTATAAGGATCGACGCGAATTTTTTCAGCATGGAGGCCCCCCGATCATTCCCGGATGTTTCTTCTGTGATAGTGCATGGAAAGCTCCTGTTTTGAGCGGGGAGCGAGCTTCACCGAAAATTCCAGGGTTTCGGAATCCTTTTTCACGTATTCCATGTTGCAGGCTTCCATGTCCCACTGGCCGGGGATGTGCTGTATGAGGGTTAGGACGGCGGGCCGGTCCTTGAAATTTTCCACCTTCGCGGTGACGATTTCATCGGTGTCGTAGAGCACTACCCTGCCGGAGCTGTTCCTTCTAATATTTACCCGCTCCTCCTTCATCTTGCGCTGTGTGACCACCACGTCCCGGCTCTGGCCCACGTTGACTTCCATGCGCTTGCCCACCGGAACGAAGCCGGATTCGTCCTCGCCAAGAAACATGGCGCTTCCCTTGGGATCGATCTGAAAAACCCGGACCTTGCCCGCGTCTAAGGGGCCAAGCCCAAGGCCCGCCGCCTGAGTGTTTTCAAGGCGGTAGCTCACCGGGATACCCACATTTGCTTCCTCCTTTTCCGGGTCCCAGGGAAGATTGGCGGAATCGAAGGTCCATACCTTGACCACCGGCAGGGCGGCCTTTTCCATGACCAGCCTCTGAAGGGTCTCCTCGTGGCCTATGGAGCGGGTGAAGGCGGGCCTGCCCGGAAGCGCCACGGTGGCGGACGCGAAATCCTCGCCCGAAAAATTGCGGACAACCGCGTACTCGGAAAGGGTCATGCGGGCCTCATCTGCGTCCAGCACGCCCTTGTAGACGGCGAGCCTGTCGATTAAGGCGAGAAGGTAGCTTATGCGGACCGTGGCCTCGGAGGGGGCGTCCGCCCACACATCCCATATAAGTGCGTTTTCGCCTGGCGGGTAGCTCACCGAAATGAGCCTTACGCCGGATTTGGGGGAAATGACCGCAAGCCTGATGGAATCTGCGTCAACGAATACGCCCTTCCAGGCGAAGTCCACGCGGTTTGCGCCCTTCCGCAGAGTCAAAACCCGGTCTTCCTGGATGAGGGTGGCGATAGGGTTATCCATGCGGATCATGGTCCGCCCGCGTTCGGGAAGGGTGGTGAGCTTGGTGCGGGCGTAAGCCGGATGGGCCGTGCAAAGGACGAGGGCCGCGAGCGCCGCTGTCATCATAAATGTCTTGCGCATTTTTCGGACCTTTGAAGTAGTTTCCCGTGAAGTATTGGGTTGTTAGGCAAGGGCATAACAGCCTGTTGAAAAACTCAAATTTGACAGGCTGATGAAAAACGATGAGCCGCAAGGCGTGCGAAAAGCCAATGAGTCAAGCGTACCCGCCCAAGAAATCGCAGAGTTCTTGGGCTAAATCAGTATGTTCGTACGTGACGGAATTGGCTTTGAAGCACGAACACTGCCGGGTCGCGTTTTTCGGCAGCCTGATAAAAAGAAACAGCCGGAAACACCTCCCCCTTGCCGGGGTTGTGCTCGGCTTCTGGTGAATCACGTTTCCTAAAAACGCACTATATGGCCACCACCGAATTTTCCGAGCCGGTGAACGGGCTTGGAACGTAGCGGTCGGCCTCCCAGTCGTTTTCCCACACGTCGCCGTTTATGAGATAGCGGTACTGGTACTCCCGGCCCGACTGAAGCTCCAGGGTCACCTTGAAAGACCCGTCCCTGCCTTTTTTCATGGGAGTTGCGGTGATGTCCCAGTCGTTCATCTCGCCCACCAGATTGACGCTTTTCGCCATTTCTGCGGCGGCTGTGGGAAGGATGAAGGTGATCTTGCAGGTGCCCTTTTTTTTGAGGTACTGCTTGATTACGCTCATATATGGCCTCCTTTTGGCGGTACTTGCCTGTGTAGAGCCTTAAGGGAAATGGCGTTTTTGGCGCGGAGCCGTTTGAAAGAGCGTTTTGAAGGGCGTTTCATGTGCCGGGCCTCCCGAAGGAAGCGCCGCTAATGCTGGGTTCCGGGGCTTTCCATGCGGATGGAAAGGTTGATGTCGCCTTTTTTGGGGCCTGATTCCAGCTTGCGCTTGGCCAGAACGATTCCGGTGCCCCAGAACATGACGAAATGCGAGAAGAATTGGAGCTTGTTGAGCCGCTGGCCCACTTCCACGCCCACCACGTAGTCTGCGTCCTTGGCCGGGACCGAGACGTGTATCTTGTTGCTGGTCTGGGCCGTAACTTCCAGTTCTATGGGCTTTCCGGACTTGGGGCCGGATTCGGGTGTGATTTCTAAGGAGCAGATTTCGATCTGGTCCTCGCCCGCAGCCTCTTCGGCGGCCGCTTCAGCCGCAAGCTGAATGGCGCTGGGCGCGGCCTTCAGGCCGGTAACCTCTCCGGCATCCGGCTCGTAAACGGGTTCGGGCGCTTCCCTTCTGGGAAGAACCACGTTCACGCCCTTTTTGCGCATGAGGTCTTCAAAGAAGGCCGCCATGCCTTCCAGCTGTTCGTTGGAGAACATTTCGGAGCGCAGCCACTGCCTGTACTGGTCTATGGCGGCGTCCACCGAGGAAATGGCTATGTGGCACTTCAGAATGTTTTTCGCGGCCTGGATTCTAAGGGTTTCGTCGGAAAGAAGGCGCTGGAACTCGGCCAGGGCGCGGTCGAACTGCCTCATCTGGGCAAGGGCGATGGCCCCCTTGAAGGCGTTGGCGGCCTTTTCCTTCTCGTCCCCGCCCGCCGTGAAAAAGCCTTTGACCAGGTCCTGAACATTGGCCGAGGCCACCTGTTCGGGGCCCAGGGCCTCTTCGAGGTCTGAAGCCTCCCTGTCGACGGCTTTGATTTTTTTCTGGATGGCGTCTAAAAGCTGGTCGCGGTTTTTTATGTTGGGGTTTTGCTCAAGAAGACCGGTTACTTCAATATACTTGTCCCGCGCCTCCTCCAGGAGGCCCTGCTGCCTGTATATTTCCGCCTCCTTGAAAAGCGTTTGTATGCGGGTTCTCAAATCCATCAAAAATGGCCCGTGGTCTTTTCAAGTTTAGCCGCGCCACCCGGCGGAGAGGTGAGAATGGAAAAAAGGCGGCAAGCGCTTTCGGTCCTTGAATATGGAGGAAGGCTGTGTGATCGAAAGGAAGCCATCTTTTTCCACGCCGATTTCATATAACACGGATCATGGCTAAAATCCAACTTTTATCACCCAGCCCCGAAACCAGGATCGCCGCGATGCGATTTGGCGTCGGTCTGCCACGAACGCCAACCCTGCCTCCTCATTGGCTTTTCGCGCCGCATGGCATTTTTGCCAAAGCGTAAAAGTAGCCTTTCAGCGGGATGAAAGCCCCGGAAAACGTCTGCAAAACCACTTATTGCCTGACTTTATAGAAAAGCAGGGGGTAATGTCAATAATTCCAGCACAGTCTTAAGAGCCTACCCATAAATAATATTTGCATCCGATTGAGGATTCTCCCGGCAAGCTTTGTTGCGCCCTTATGGAATACAATAAGTATTACTCAGTCGCGCGCCTTGCTTTCCGGGCGAATCTTCAATCCCGGTGCGACAATCTTATTTACGGACATGCTCTAACAGCCTGTTGAAAAAGGCTTGATATGAAGCCTGGATACCAGTCTGAATATTGGCGATGAAGTGCAAGTGGTGCGAAAAGCCAAGAGTCACGCGTACCCGCCCAAGAAAGCGCAGAGTTCTTGGGCTAAATCAAGATGTTCGTACGTGAAGGAATTGGCTTTGAAGCACGGGCACTGTCAATTCGCGTTTTTATACAGGCTGCTAAGGAAAGTTTGCGCCGGATATCCGGTAAACCGTGACGGTTTCGTTTACCCCCTTGAATTGAACGTCTTCCATCTGCTCCGAACTGACGCAGCTTTCGACTTTTTCTATGGTGTGGCGGGTGGTGAGTATCTGGCCCGGCTCGGCGTGGGCGCAGAGACGGCGCGCCAGGTTCACCGCAGTGCCGATAACCGTGTATTCGTAACGCGAGGCGCTGCCAACGTTTCCCGCCACAACGAGCCCGGTGTTTATTCCTATGCCCAGGCCCAGGCCTCCGAAAAACGGCGAGCGCCTTGTGAATTTTTCCTTTAAGCTCTCGAAATAGGTCATCATTTCAAGGGCCGTTTTTACGCCGTTGACCGCTGCGTTTTCAAGAGGAAAGGGAGCGCCGAAAAAGGCCATGACCTCATCGCCAATGAACTTGTCTATGCTCCCCTCGTTTTCGAAAACAGCCTTGTTCATCACCGAGTAGAACTCGTCCAGAAAACCCATGATGAGTTCGGGATCGGTCATGGAAAGCATGGCCGAAAAGCCCCTTATGTCGGAAAAAAGAACCGTGAGATCGACCTTTTCCCGCATTATGTTGGGGCTTCCGCCGTCTCCCACCTTCTCCATGAGCTTCTGTACCACTAGGGGGGAGTGAAGCTGGCCCAGCATGGTCTGAAGCTGAATCCTCCTGCTCTTTTCCTTTAAAAGCAGCGAATTGTGAATGGCCACGGCGGCGTTGTTGGCGAATATGGTGATGAGCTTGAGATCGCTTTCCTCAAACCTCCGTCCGGGGTTCATGAGGTTTACGTTCAAGACGCCTATGCTCTTGTCTGCAAGTTTTAAGGGCACGCATAGGGACGAGCTTATGGGGGCATTTTTCTGGGTCAGGCCGGGAAACCTGGCGGAATCAACCTGGCCGTTCAACAGGAGCGGCTGGCCGTTTTGGGCCACCCATCCGCTGATACCCTTGCCCATGGCGATTCTGGCGTTCTTGGCGTATTCGGAGCCCAAGCCGTAGCAACTTTCGGTGGTGAGCGTCTGTCCGGCCTCGTCGAGAAGCATGATGGAGCTTCTGTCCGCGTGGAAGCAGGCCAGCATTTCCCTTGTTATGATGTCCAGGATGTTCGGCAACTGTTGCTGGCTGTTGATGCTGGAACTGACTTCCAGGAGGGAGCTAAGTATTTCAACGTCGCGTATGAGCTTTTCGCTTTCGCGCCGCTCCTGTTCCACGGCAACGAGGTACATCCTTATTTTGCGCTGGGTGATTATCACGTATGCGCAGAAAAGAAGAACAAGAATGGTTACCGAAACGGTATAGACGTAGAAATCTTTTGAAAGCGTGGCGACTTCGGAATTGCTTATGATGGCGTCGTAGGAGATGCTGAGAAGTACAAGGGTCAAATACAAAATGATGGCTATGGCGATGAGGAGAAGCTGCCAGTTCTTGCTTTCCGGCACAATATGACTGTTTTTGTCGGGTTTCATGCCGTATGGAAAATCCCTGCATTATTCGTGGCGCGCCGGAGAGAGCGTTTCCGGGAAGGCCTTTTCGGGCCGCTTTTCATAAACCTGCCCGGCCAGCAGACGCCTTGCGGATTGATTTCGACGGGCCTTGCGCTAAGCCCTCACGGGGAAACGATGAACATTTTCATCGAGGTTTCCATAAAAAATAACATTTATCATACGAAGATGAAAAAAGGTAGATTTTTTTGTAATGCCACCGGGGGAATAAGGCTGCGAAGTTTGGGGGCCTTGCCATGAGAACCGGAAAGCGCCTCCCGTGGTTTCAATCGAAGGATTGCAGAACGCGCGCGAAATTGGCCACAAGAAAGGGGTCGAACTGGGAGCCTGTCCTGTTCTGGATGAGTTTTAGGGCCGAGGCTATGGGGTGGGCCGGGCGGTATGGTTTTCTGGTTCGCAGGGAGTCGTAGGCGTCGGCCAGGCCCACCATCTGGCTTACCGCGTGAGGGTGGGAGATGCGGCGCTGGCGTGGGTAGCCGCGTTCCCCCCTGTAGTGGACGTGGTGCTCGTAAGCGGCCACCACGGCGATGGGCGGAATTTTCGGGTTCTGGATCAGAATCTGCGCCCCGAAAAGCGAGTGCTGGGCCATCAGGACTTTCTCCTCGGCGGAAAGGGGAAGGGCCTTGTTCAGGAGGGCCGGTTCTATGGCGCATTTTCCCACGTCGTGCAAAAGCCCGGCCACAACTATGTCTTTTGCAAGTCCTTCGGGCGCGCCCAGCATCCGGGCCTGGGCCGCGCACAGAAGGGCCACGTTCACGCTGTGCTTGTAGGAAAGCTCGTCATGGTTCTTGAGCGGCCACAGGGCCTCCATTACATAGGAATACTTGAGAAAATAGTTGATGAAATTCATGAGGGTCTCCTGCATGGAGACCCTCTCGGAAATGGACGTTGACGCAAGGGTGCGCACCGCGTCCCTGGCGCGGCCCAGAAGGGCGGCGTCGAGCTGCTCCAGGCGCTTTCCCGCACCGGGCGCCCCGGAACTTTTAAGATCGTCAACCTGTTCCTGGGTGACCGCTCCAGAGGCCAGGAGGTTCACTATGGTGTGGTGGGAAAGCTTGATCTTGCCCACGGCCCCGGTGGTGAGCCTTCCGAAATGGATGTGAGGGGAAGCCTTTATCACCCGCCTCTCCGCCGGTCGGCCCTTTTCGTCCTGGCCCATCATGTTCAGTATGAAAATCTTGAGTTCGTCCGCCGTCATGCCCTTAATCAGCGTCAGTTTGCCGATTCCCAGGGAATGCATGAATCCGCCCAGCTTGGTGAACTGAACCCCGTAGCGGTTCATGGGTTTTCCGTCGAACAGAATCTCCTTTTCAAGACACATGAAGGAAACTTCCCTGGCGAATCCGAAAGCCTGGGCGGCCTTTTTTTCCGTAAGGGTTATGGCGCGGTTGAACTGGGAATGGGTGGGCGAGTAGATGAGGGTGTTCCGGAGGGAAGCCATGAGAAGCGAGGCCAGGGCGATAACCGCCTCGTCCAGGGTTTCGGGGCGCTTTTTCCCGGCTTCCTCGATGTCCAGGTCAAAACTCTGTATCTGGGATACATCCATGATGGCGCGCCTTTTTACGCTTCTGTTTCCGGGCCGCCCGGAGCCTTTCAGGCTTTTTGGACGGAAATCTTCTGCATGAGGTTTTCGCAGATATTGGCTATGGCAAGGTCGCCGCTCTTCAGCCCGATTTCCACGAAAGGCCTTGTTTTCTCAGGGTCGTAGCCCTCCAGGGACTTGAATATGTCCAGCTTGATCTTCTCGAATTCCTTGGAGTTGAAGAATTTTTTTGAAGAAACGAGTTTGAGCAGCTCCGGCAGTGCTTCCTGGGAGCCTATGAAGGAAAGCGCCTTGATGGCGGCCTTCTTTTTCGCCACGCCGTAGCCCAGGGCCAGAAGCCGACTGTCTTTCACCACTGCAAGCAGGGCGGAGATGACCTTGGGGTCCTGGATCATGCCTGCCACGTTCACCGCGCCCAGGGCAAAATCAGGGTCCGGGTCGGCCATGGCCGCCACTATGTGTTCGGCGGCCTTGGGGTGCCCAAGGACGGTGAGGCTTGATAGCGCGTCCACCCTGACCCTCGCGTCCGGGTGTTCCAGAAGGTCCTCCACCAGGGTACGGGCCCCCTTGTCCCGCGCCTTCCGCACCACGCCCATGAGGGCAAGCAGGGCTTCAGGTCGTTTTTCCTCCACCATCACGGCCAGTATGGCGTCCCTGGTCTGCCAGTAATTTTCGGCAACGAATTCCACAAGAACCCGGCGGGCCGCTTCGTCGGCTTCATCACACAGGGAATTGATCATGCATTCCGCGCTCTGGCTGGACAGCTCCCGGAGGATATCGGCCAGCTCCTCCGATTTTCCGGTCCTCTTGTCCCTTATCGCTAGTGCGATTGCGCTCAGGTTTTCGGGGGTTTTAAGCTCCGCCCTGGCCTTGCGGCACATTTCCGCCTTTTCGGCGGTTTTCGCTCCCTGTTCCATCAGGGCCAGCTCGTTCCAGATGTAAATCAACTGGTCGAACCGGCCATCCAGAAGGGTCCGGGCCAGGATGACCGACAGGCTCTCGCAGCAGACCTCTGCAAAATCCGCGTCTTCGCTTTCTTCCAGAAGGTCCAGCAGGGTTTTGGTTAAATGCCCGGAAATGGCATCGGTTGAAAATTCTGCTTCAAGGCCCTTTTCCGTGCGGCTTTCAACCCTTTTGTCCTTTATAAGCCCGGTGACTTCGTTGAAAAGCCTGACAGCCAGCTTTTTGCGGTCGTCCGGGTACGCCCTTGGGCGGAAGCCCGTTGTGGTCAGAAAGGCCAGGCTTATCTGGGAAAAAAGGTGTTCCTCGTCCTCGTTCATCTCCCCGGCAAGGTCCTCCTGCAGGTCGGCATGAACGTCGGCAGAGGCGAGCCGATCCAGAAGGGAGAGCATCCTGGTGTCGATTCTCATGCCCCATCGGTTGATGTCCTCCAAGGCTTCCAGGAGGATTTTGGCTGGAGGCGTATCGAAAATAGCGGGGGTGACGTTGCGGCCCCTTGAGGAGAACTCGAAATCCTTGCTTAAAAGCTCGCCCCGCAACTCCGCGTTCAGGTTCGCCACAAGGCCTAAGAAACTTTCCTTTACGTGGGTGTCCTTCACCTGGTCCAGGACTGCGTCGGAAACTCCCAGGTTTCTTATGTAGTCAGCCGCAGCCCTGTCGTAGGAGACCTTCTTGCTGGCGCGTTTTTCCATCTGGTTCAGAAACTGGGCGAGAAGGACCGGATCGACGTTGGTCAGTTCTATGCCGTCATCCTCTTCCGTGAGCCCTTCCTCCGCCCCCTTTTCCAAGAGGGCCCTGATGTAGTTCTGCCAGGACGCCCCGGAGCTTCCCTCGCACAGGAGCTGTTCGTCGAGGTCAACCTCGGTCTCTTCGGAAAACTCGAACTGGCTTACATCCAGGATGGAAAGGGAGATGTACCTCACTCCCATGCGGTTAAGGGCGTCGACGATCTTTTCCCCGCGTTCGATGCAAAGGGGGTCGCCGGAAAGAACCCGGCACAGGAGATGAATCTCCTCGCTGTTGACGCCCGGACTGAAACTGATCTGGTAGATCGAGTGCTCGTGAAGATGGGCGGCCAGCTCCTGAAAAATGGGGTTGGTGCGCGGCAGCTCCCATTCGCCCAGGATGAGGCTGTCACGGGTCACGGCAAGGGTAAGGGCCGGGTGATAGGCGAAGTGCTTTTCCATGAAGCGGGTTATGCGCGAAAGGGAGGCTTCGAGCTGGGGATGGCCGCGCGGATACAGGACCGTGTTTTTCCGCACCACGTTCAACTGCATCAGGATGTCGGAGACGAGTTTTAAATCGAAGCTGTCCTGGGCGTCAATGTGGGAACCGATGTCAGGGACCATGACGCCTCGCGTGGCAGATGGCCCGCAGCCGGGAGCCTTTCAGCGTCTCCGGCGGAGCCAGGGAAGGTTTTGCGCAACCGTGTCGCAAGGTTGTTGAAGCGCATCGGCCACGGAAAAAGAGGCGGATCGACCCGATACTTAAAACCGGTTTCCGAGCGCCTTTATTTTAAAGCGTTCCGGTGCGGCTTTTAAAGGTTACACCTGTTTAATATAGTCCGCATCGATTATTAATGTCAACGACGGGGAAACGCCAAGGGGAAGTTTTGGGGGATAAATTTCCGTGTACAAGGCGTCCGGAAACGAGGGTAAAGATCAAGGCTCGCCACTGTAAGGCCCCGCCACCCGGACACCTTCCAGGAAGAGCGAAACCCCGCCGTCTTCTTCGGTTTCGAGGAGCGCCTTTGAGGCGCTTCCGCCAGCAAGTGCAGGGTGGGCGCTTCTTAAAGCCAGAAAATCTGCGGATTCGAGAAAGAGCTTCAACGCCTCGATTTTTTCTTCGATGTCGAAAATATCTTCGTCACGGGCCTTGAAGGCCGTCATTATGGAAGTCTCGTAGGCTGTTTTTGCAGCGCTTTGAACGCAGAGGGAGGATACATCGAGAGGAATTTTCATGGGCCGGGCCTTTCGGGAAGCCTGATCATGATGCCCAACCCCCCGATTTTCCCGTGTAAATCATTATCGGCCATGGAGCTTCCTCCAATAGTGCTCATACGACAAAATTTACATGGCCCATGCCGTAAACCTTGTCAAGCCATTTCCATGATTTTTTTAAGGGAAATGGATGGGGTGGTTGTTTCAGGATTTTTAATTTTGGATAAATTGCCAGGAACTGAAGGGATGAGGGCGGTAAGAATTATTCGGAATGTTGCGATCAATCGTTAAAAAGCCACAGGCCTCCCCGATTTTTCGGGTCGGCCTGTGGCGCATCAGCTGGATTCAGTAAGCAGACGGCCATGCAATGGATTGGCCGGTTGGAATTTTCGGCTCATCCCTTTTGATATGTATCAGTTTCCGGCGTAGCCCATCTCGTGCCTGAGCCAGGCCTTCACCGTTTCCGTGGGGGCTGATACTCCCCGCGTTTTGCCGCCTTCGATCTCGTAGGCTTTCGCCACGTATTCGGGAAGGGGCATCTGCAAAAGCTCCTCGGTGTCCTCGGAATTCCGCTTTATGAGCACGGCCTTGGGTTTCTCGCCCCAGGTGTCCACCACGAAATACACCGAAAAATCGCTCTTGCTCCTGACGGGCGAGTGCGCACCATGCCAGTTGTTGTTGCCCCACTCAAGATAAAGGGTCACGGCCTCTTCGGGGGTTAAGTCCCAGTCTATCGGAAGTTCGCTGTATTTGAGCAATTCGGCCATTGCCTCCTCCTTTTGGTTAATGGTTATAATAATAATAATCCTTCCTAAAATTTTGTCAAGCAAAACCTCCGAAAAAATTCGCCTGATTTTTTATATGGTTCGGGAAACAGGGCTGTACCGCATTTGTCGGTCCTGGAACGGCGGGCGGCCGGGAACGGGGGACGATGAAACTAATCCGAATTGAGAGCCTCGCGCACTTTTTCGTAAAGGCCCTTTGGGTTGAAGGGTTTCTGAAGAAAATGCATTCCCTCTTCCAGAACGCCGTGGTGGGCGATGACGTTGGCCGTATAGCCCGACATGAACAGGCGTTTCATCTTCGGGTAGAGGGACAGCAGGTTTTTGGCCAGATCGCGCCCGTTCATTTCCGGCATCACCACGTCGGTCATCAAAAGGTGTATCTCGCCATGATTCTCCCTTGCAATGCGGATGGCCTCCACCGGGGTGGAGGCCGCCAGAACCCTGTAGCCCTGCCTTTTCAGCATCTTTGTGGTGGATTCGAGGATTATCGGCTCGTCTTCCACAACAAGTATGGTTTCGTGGCCGGGCGAAGAGGGCTTTGCTGCGTCTGTTCCCGCCGGATGCTCGGCCTTGGCCTCGTGCCGGGGCAGGTAGATTCTGAAGGTGGATCCATGGCCCGGTTCGCTGTAGACGTTTATGTAGCCGTCGTTCTGCTTCACGATGCCGTAAACCGTGGCCAGGCCGAGTCCGGTGCCTTTTCCCACTTCCTTGGTGGTGAAAAACGGCTCGAATATCTTGGCCGCCGTTTCCCTGTCCATGCCGCAGCCGTTGTCGCTGACAGCCAGCATGACGTAATCGCCCGGAACGGACCCGGCGTGACCCGCGCAGTAGGTTTCATCAAAGACGGCGTTGTCCGTCTCGATGGTCACCTTGCCCGAAGCCCCCATGGCGTCCTTGGCGTTGATGCACAAGTTGGCGAGAAGCTGGTCGATCTGGGCCGGGTCGATCTTGACCGTCCCCAGGTTCTTGCCGGGCAGCCATGCCAGATCGATGTCCTCGCCGATGATCCGACGCAGCATCTTGAGCATTCCCTCCACGGTCTCGTTCAGGTCGAGCATCCTTGGGGCCACGGTCTGTTGGCGGGCGAAGCCAAGAAGCTGCCGGGTCAGCTCGGCTGATCTCTCTGTGGCCTTCTTGATCTGGAGAAGGTCGCCGTGTATCGGATGGGCTGGGTCCACCTGTTCCAGGGCCATTTCCGTGTAACCCAGAATTCCACCCAGCATGTTGTTGAAATCGTGGGCCACGCCGCCCGCAAGGCGTCCCACCGACTCCATTTTCTGGGCCTGGTTCAACTGTTCCTGGAGCTTTTGCCGCTCCTCCCCGGCCCGTTTACGTTCGGTCATGTCGCGGCAAATGCTCATAACCACTGACTGCCCGTCCCAGGTTATCATTTGCGCGTTGGCTTCTATGGGAATGGTCGAGCCGTCCTTTCGCACGTGAACGGATTCGAACGAGTGATGGCCGTGTTCGATCAACATGGCAATCCTTTGCGGAACATATTGGGCCTGTTCCGGAGAGTCTATCCTGCCCACATCCATGGCCATCAGCTCATCATGAGTGTAGCCGAGCATTTTGCTGGCTGCAGGATTTACCGCAAGCATTCGAAGGAACAGGTCGTGTATGAAAATTGCGTCGGCTGCGCTGTCAAACAAAATCCTGTGCTTTTGTTCACTCTTCTGCAAAGCCGCCAGCGCCTTGTTGCGATCCTCGATGAAGCGGGCCTGTTGCACGTTCTGGTAGGCAATGGAAGAAAGCTGGCTGGCCAGGGTGAACAGGGCCTGCGACACTTTCTCGAACTGGTCGCGGTTCATGGCGGGCACTTCGAGAAAGGCCTCCACCATCGTCTCTTCGTCTACGCCTATCTTTCTGGCATAGGCCCGCATCTTTTCCGTGGACTGGGTTTCGTCCCGGACCTGTCCTATAAGCCAGTTGGCTATGTGCCGCCCGCCAACGGTGATTCCCGCCCCCGCGTCCCAAAGCCCGCCGCTGAGGCAGGGCTGTATTGTGGGGCCTTCCAGGCAGGCGCGGCCTATAACCGCGTCGGAGTGATAACAGTTGGCGAGGCCTTTTTCGGTCTTGCGAATTATATCCGAGCAGAGCCGGCAGAAGTTGCTTGGAGCGGTTATCGGCCTTCCGTCCGTGTGGGTGATGATGGAGGCCACGCCGGTCGCATACGCGAATTCGTCCTGAAGCCTTTGAATGTCCTTAAGGTTGAACATGTCTTCGAAGGCGATGCCTTCAGGGCTGTCCAGTGGACGGACCAGAGCCACCATCCTCTTTTCCAGAGCCTCTTCCACCAGCTTCCTCTCGGTTATGTCGCGGCTGACGCCCAATATGGAAGATGGCCTGCCGTGCGAGTCGCGCAGCACGTTAGTCACGGTATCGGCCCAGAAGGTGCTCCCGTCCTTGCGGTAGAATTCCAGCTCGGCGCAAACGGTGATATCCGCCGAAGGGTCGTTCAGGCGTTCCGGCGTCATGTGCTCGGCAATAAGAGCCGTTATTTTGGCGAGGGAATCGGGCGTCAGATGGCGTTCAAGCGGCATTCCGGCCAGTTCGGCAAGGGTGTAGCCCCGCGTTCGTATGACCGAGGGCGAAATCCAGGTGGTGCGGAAATCCAGGTCCATGAGCCACACCGTATCCCGCATGTTGTCGGTGATGACCTTCATCTCCTGGGATCGAGCCCGCAATTCCTCCTCTGTGCGCATTCGTTCCGTGATGTCCCGGACGTTGGCCACAAAGCCGCCCACCGAAGGCTCGGCCTCGAAATTCTGTCCGACGGCCTCGAGATGTACCCACCCCCTGGTTTTATGGATGTGCCGGTATTGTACGGTGACGAGTTTTTCGGGGTGCTCCACCGCTTCGTTCCAGGCGTTAGATATTTTTTCCATATCGTCCGGATGGATGATCTCGGCAAGGGACTTGCCCATAAGTTCGGACGCGGCGAATCCGGTGATTCTCTCAGCCGAAGGGCTTACGTACCTTTGGGTTCCGTCGGAATCGATTATCACGAGGATGTCCGAGGAGTTTTTGACGAGAAGGCGCAGGCGGTCCTCGCTTTCCTTGAGCGCTCCCACGGCCTGTTTGTATTGGGTGATGTCGAGAATGACTCCGTTCCAGATGATGCTCTCGTCCGGGAGGAGCCTGGGGCTGGATGAGCAGAAAACCCAGATTGTCTGTCCGTTCGGCTTTATGACCCTCATTTCCTGGGTCCAGCGCTCCAGGTTTTTCGTGGCCTCGGTCACCGATGCGAAATAACCCGGAAGGTCGTCCGGGTGGATGTGCCCAATCACCCAGTCAGGGTCGCATATAAAGGAAAAGGGCACGTCGAAGAGTTTTTCCGCCGCAGGGCTCAAGTACGGAAAACTCTGGGTTCCGTCCGGTTTCTGAAGATACTGGTAAACGGCGCCCGGTATGTTGGCCGCTATGTCGCTTAAGTTGAGGTCGCCCTGTACGGACATCAACCATTCGGCGCTTTCGGGCGGGGCGGGGTGCATCTGATCTATCAGCCTAAGTGCCCAGTCGGCTCCAACGGCTGCGGCCTGGTCCCCGATGGCCGCGATAAGCCTCCGCAGCTCCGCATTTTCACGCCTGAGGGAATCGATATCGTCAGGACCGTGGATCATTACAAATATCCTTTGGCATTATATCCAATAGTCAAAACCGGAAAGAACCGCCCTGATTTTATATGTTCTCGAAAAGCATGGCAAGGTTTACCCCGCGCCCCGTTGGCGAATGCATGGCGCGTCTTTACAATATCGCCGGGAGCGTAAGGGGTTTCCATTTTCCGCTTTATGGAAAACGGTGGAAAAGGTGGGTCGCAGCGCTTTTCCCGCCCCCGGCTTTCCCTGAAAAAGGAAAGACCATGCTTCGCTTGATAACATATTGTATAATGGCAGGTGAAAGGAAGCATTTTTGAAGGGTCGTCAGATTTTATTCTTCAAAAATCAGGCGGAGCATGTTTTTTGATCTTTGCTGCTGGGGGACACAAGACAACAATAAGCTATGACGAGGCCACGGGCCGCACCATCGCCTGCGACGCCGACTTCTCCCTTGCGTCCGAGGCCGTCACCGGTATATACAATAAGGTACTTGCGCGAAACTACGACTCCACCCCCGGCGTGAAGGGCCGCATGAATCAGGTCTCGTGGAACATCGGCGGCACCGCAGATCCGGGCAATCCCTGTTATTCCAATGGGTTGAACCAAACACCACCACCGTCAAGCCCGAAGCTCGCTTATAATTGCCTCATGGCGTGAACAGCGGCTCCCAGGGCCCCGACAAGCTGCGGGTCCACGGACAGCGGCGTGAATTTTATGCCCAAAATGGCCTCAAGCTGCTTCACCACCGAAGGGTTCTTGGCCACCCCGCCGGTAATGGCGAATCCGGGCGCCAGCCTAACCTTTCCCGCAAGATCGGCCACCCTTTTGGCAACTGCCTGGTTTATGGCAAAGGCGATGTCCGGGGTTTTTTTTCTGCGGTAGATGTGAAAATTGACCTCCTCTTCCATGAATATGCTGCACCGGTTGTTGATGGAAAAAGGACCCTTCGATTTTTGGGCGATTCTCCCAAGATCGGTGAGGTCAAGGCCAACCGCGTCGGCGAGGATTTCCAGGCTGCGGCCCGTACCCGCCGCGCACTTGTCGTTCATGGCAAATTCCTGGGTCAGGCCGTTTTCGTCCACCCGCAAGACCTTGCAGTCCTGGCCGCCTATGTCTATCACCGTGCGGATGGCGGGGGCGGCGAAAAAGGCTCCAAGGCCGTGGCAGGAGATTTCGCTCAAGTTGATTTTTGCGAAGGGGATGGAGAAGCGCCCGTAACCGGTGGCGCAGCAGAGAGCGATGTCGCCATGGGCGAGGCCCGCGAGCTTCAAAGCCTCGCCCATGACGGTTTCGGCGGATTCCAGCGCTGTGGGCCGGACCGGGATGATCCTGGCCGAAAGGATTTTTCCGTCCCTCAAAATCACAGCTTCCGCCGTGAGGGAGCCTACGTCACATCCTGCTGTAATTATCATGGGGCCATCTTATTCCCCAAGCATGGCCTTTTGCAAATACCTTAGCTTCTTTTTCGGGAGAATTCCGAAAACCGCCGTAAGATGCTGGGCGTCGCGGAAGCGCTTTTCCTGGCCGAAGTCCTTCATGTAGCCCACTCCGCCCAGGGCCTGGATTCCGTCCGTTGTGACCTCGATTGCGCTTTCGGCGCAGTGCAGGAAGGCTGCAAGGCAGGCGGAGCCTTTGCGCGAATCACCGGAATCAAACAGGCGGCAGGCTTCGGTCACCGCCATTTCGGAGATCCTGGATTTCTGGGCCATGCCACCAAGGATCATCTGCATCTCGCTCCACCTTATGATGGGCTTTCCGCCCTGGAAGCGTTTTTTGGCGTAATCCAGGGCCTCTTTCACGCTGCCCTTCATAATGCCCGAAAGAACGGACGCTGCCGCAAGATGCATCCTCCCTGCAACCGAGGCGAAGATTTCCCCCGCCTTGCCGGGCTGGCCCAAAAACCGGGCCTTGGCGTTTTTGAATTCCAGATCGTATGCCGGGCAGGCGTGGACTCCAAGGCTGAAAACCGGCTCGGAGACGGAGATGCCTGCGGGTTCGACTTCGGCGAGGAAGAAGGCGAGCTCCTTTTTTTCGACGAGGGCCGGGACAAGAACCCGTTTTGCCAGCCCGCCCAAGACCACGTAGGGGGATTTTCCGTTCAGCAGCCAGTCGTTGCCGTCCTTTTTCGCGTAAAGGGCAGGGGGCGTTTCGGAAGGGTCGCAGAAGACCTGCGAGCCGATCAGGATACCCGCGTAATTTTCCGCGCCCGCCGCGATGCCTTTTAAAAGCTCCGTCTCGCCCGCTTCGAGAAGAAGGTTTTGGGCGAAGGCGTTTGAAAGGATTATCGCGGCTAACGAGGCGTCATCTTTGGCGATATTTTCCAGAAGCGAGCACAGGGGGGATAACCTTTCTCCGAAACCCTCCATGTCTTCGGGAAGGGCCGCGTGGAAGAAGCCAAGATCAAATGCCTGGGCCAAAGCGTCGGTGAAAAGCGGGCCGAAGGGGAAATTATCCGATTCCTCCCGATTGGGGGCCAGAATTTTTGATGCGAAATCAGCGCCCGCCTTGGCCAGAAGGGCCAGTTCCTTTTCGTTTTTACCCTTCATGCCGCTCCTCCTTCTTTTTCCTCGAACACGCAGGCGTCCTTGCACCCGCAGGCGATGAGGCACTTGAAGAGATTCAAACGATTCAACTGGTTGGTGCCCTCGTAAATCTGGAGGAGTTTTGCGTCCCGAAGGATTTTTTCCGCGCCCCGGTCCTGGCGCACTCCCGCCCCGCCCATGAGCATCAGGGCCATCTGGCAGTTTTTTACCCCGTAATCGGTTCCGGTGAACTTTGCCGCCGACGCAAGGCCGCTTGTGCGGCACTGGTGGCAGACGCTCTGGTCGTTGAACATTCGCTCGCGCATGAACTCGGTGGCCCCCGGCTTTCCGAGAAAGGAGCCGAAGAGTTTCTGCGACAAAAATGCGGGAGTTCTTCTCATTATTGAAAACATCGGCTCGAAATGCAGGTCCTTGTAAAGGCCCCAGAGGCTGTTGGCGTAGTTGGTCTCGGTGTAGACAAGGCGCGACAGGGTGACGTTCTTGTGCATTTCGGCCAGCCAGCTTTGAACCCACTCGTGGTTGACGTAAAGCTCGCCGTCCACCACGGTTTCCGAGGCGAATTTGAAGGCGGCTTCGTACGCCCCGCGAGCGGCCCCGGTCCCGAAGGCCCCCACTGCGGCCCGGGAAGGGGAAACCACGTAGTCGATCATCTGCTGGGTCATTTCCTTTTGGCTTCGGGAGAACTTCTGCTTCACCCTGTTGTCCAGGGCAACGTATTCATCCGGCACGAAGCAGTCGTCGAAAAGAAGCTCGGATGCCGGGCAGGCCCGCTGGCCCATCTTCTTTTCGTGGCGACCGAAGGAAAAGCCCTTAAGGCCGTTGGGGATGGACATCATCACGGCGCTTTCGGACGGCTTTTTAAGGTCGGTGTAGGTGATTAGCATGTGCCATTTCGACAGATGCCCGTTGGATATGAAGACCTTGGAGCCGTTTACGATGTAGCCGCCCTCGACTCTTTTGGCGAAGCAGCCCAGCTTGGCCTTGTCAACGAGGTCCACCTCCTCCACGTCCGTGCCAGCTCCCGGCTCGGTGATGGCGAGGGTGATGAGGCAGGGGTCCCCGTTTTTCCGGCCAAGAACGGTTTCCCGGCAGAGCTTCTGCATGATCCTCATGTTGCCGGATGCCGTGAGGGTTCCGAAACCAAGGTAGTGCACACCTATGAGGTTGGCCATGGCAAGGCAGACCGAGCCGATTTCCTCCATGGCGTAGGAGAGGGAGGAAAAGTTATAGCCCCCGCCGCCCATGGCCTTGGGGAGCCACATGGTGTAAAAACCCCAGTCGTTGGCCTTTTTCACGAAGTCCCAGTCAAGGTAATCCGGGTCCTCGTGGAGCTTTTTGTCTATTTCAAGGGCGCGGGGCCTCACCACCTCGTCGCAGAACTTGCGGCACAGGGCGATCACCTCGCGGGTCTGGCCTATCATGCCGCGCGCCAGCTTCGGCCCGGCGTGAAGGCTTGCGGCCATTTCCTCGAAGGCTGGCGAGCGTTCTGAGAAGGCCTTGATTTCAGATGATGAGATTTTCAAGAGACTTCTCCTTTCAGGTCCGTTTCGCGGTCTGGGAATCGTAGGTGTCCTTTGTAACTCCCGCCGTTTCCAGTTCCTTTTTTATGATCCTGTGGGTCTGGGTCATGGGAAACTCGTCAACGAAGCGGATGTAACGGGGTATGGCGTATCTGGCCAGCTTGTCGTTGAGCCACGAGCGAAGCTCCGCCGGATCGATGGTTTTTCCCGGCATCATTTTGATTGAGGCCATGATTTCGTCCTCGGCCAGTTCGGAGGGGACCGCGTAAACCGCCGCGTCCTCAATGTCCGGGTGGGATACGATGACGTGCTCCACTTCATAAGCGGACACGTTCTCCCCGCCCTTGCGCATGGACTCGGTGTCCCGGCCCACGAAGTAGAGGTAGCCGTCGGAATCCTTGCGCACGATGTCTCCGGTGTACATGAATCCGCCATGGACCTTCTTTTTGGTGGCCTCGTCGTTTTTGTAGTAGCGGACCGAGCTTTTCTTGTCACCAACCTTGAAAATGAGCTGGCCCGGAGTGTCGGGCGGAACGTCGTTTCCGTTTTCGTCTATCACCCGTGCGCTTCCCGGAGGCCCAAGGGGCTTTCCAAGGCTGCCCACGGGCGCGGTGCCAAGGTTCAAAATTCCCTTTCCGCCCGAATCCACGGCTCCGTAGCCCTCGTAGATGGTGACGTTGAAGCGCTTCTCGAAGGCCTCCCACATGTCCGCCGGGCAGGCCGCCGAAAGCACGCAGCGCACCTTGTGGGTCTTTTCGTTGGGGCGAACGGGCTGCTTCATCAAAATGGGAACAAGGGAGCCTATGGTGTTGAAGAGGGTTACGTTGTAGCTGTTGATGTCGTCCCAGAAGCGGCTGGCCGAAAACTTCCGGGAAAGAACCACGGTTGCGCCCTGGGCCATTGAAAGGGTGACCGTCAGAAAGAGCGCGTTTCCGTGGCAGAGGGCGAGCGCCGTGTAGTAAACGTCGGAAGGTTTCACCAGAAGGCCGCCCATGAGGCCTAAAAGCTTCACCCGGCTCCTGTTGTAGGTGTAGACCACCCCCTTGGGGCGGCCCGTGGTTCCCGACGTGTAGATGAGCAGGATCATGTCCTCCGGATTGTATCCCACGCCCGGATTTTTTGGAGGAAAGGCCCGGAAGCCCGACAGGGGCAGGGCGGTTTCGGGGATCGCAAATCCGTGCGATTCCTCCTCGATGTCGTCCACGATTACGGTTTTGAGGCGTTCGGGCTTTTGGGGTATCTTCTCGAAAACGTCCAGAAGCTCGGCGTCTATGGCCAGCATTTCAACATCGCTGTGATCGAGTATGTAGGCCAGTCCGTCGCCCTTAAGCTCGCTGTTGATGGGGACCACGTACATCCCTATTTTTTGCGCACCGAAGAAGATGTCCAGAAACCTTGGGGAATTGCGCATGAACATGCCGATTCCCTTGCCCCTGCCTCCCCCCAGGGAAAGCAGGAAATTGGCTGCCCGGTTGGCGTTCTCGTCCATCTGGCGGTAGGTGAAGACCTCGTCCTTGAAGAGAATGAATTTCTTGTCGGGAATCCGCGCGGCCTTTTCCTCCAGAAGCGCGGCCCAACTCATGTCCTCTATGGCCCCTTTTGCCATGCCCTTGAGATTCTTCAACAGCGTGCCCCGATGGAGTTCGTCGGCAAAAAACCGGGAAACGGCGCAAAGGCCCCGCCCTGCAAACTTCGCCCGGTTGACGGAAAACGCCATTTTCTGCGCCCTTGTGACGGCCATTTTTGATTTCCTCCCTTAAAGGCAAAAGAGCCTCCGGCGGCCGGGGGAGCTGCGCGCCCCCGGACCCCCTTTTATTTTACGGCGTATGTGCTGCGCACACACGCAGCAGTTTTTTAACGCAGGCACTATAAAGTTAAGCGAATTCGCATAATTACGGGCAACTTTACCTAAAAGTGACGTGCGAATTCAGAGGATCGCGCTTTTCAGGCCCTCTGGGGAGCCTCTAAAATATGAACGCACATAGCCGCTTCTTCCGCGCCCAAGGCACCGCCGCCGTTTTCGCCCATGGCGAGCCTTGCGTTTTCAACCTGGCGTTTTCCGGCCTCTCCCCTTAGCTGGGTGGTGAGCTCGTGAATCTGGGCCAGGCCGGAGGCCCCCACGGGATGGCCCCGGCTGATGAGACCGCCCGAAGTGTTGATGGGAAGCCTTCCGCCTATGCGGGAAGCGCCTGATTCCGCGAAACGCCCGCCTTCGCCGATGGGGCAGAAGCCAAGGTTCTCGGCCTGCCGAAGCTCGCCGTAGGCGGTGGCGTCGTGGACCTCGGCGCAGCTTAATTCGTTGGGGCCGATCCCGGCGCGCTCATAGGCAATGCGGCTTAGGCGCTCGCCGATTTCGGGCACGTCGAAACCAAAGGGCCGGTCAGCGCCGGAGCCCAAAACCGAGGCCCGAACCTTCACCGCCCTGCTCGAAAGGCCGAGCTTTTTCACCATGGCCCCTGTGCAGACGATGGCCGAGGCAGCACCGTCGCCGATGGGGGCGCACATGGAGCGGGTGAGGGGAAAGCTCACTATGCGGTCCGCGAGAACGGACTCCACCGGCACCGCGAAGCGGTACTGGGCGTTGGGGTTCAAGGTGCTGTGAAAGTGATTCTTGGAGGCCACCAGGGCCAGCTGTTCCACCGTGGAGCCGTAGCGCTTCATGTGCTGGCGGGCCGCGAAGCCGTAAACATCCATGAAGGGCGAGTGGTCGCCGCCGCCGAGCTTCGCCAGCTGCTTCACCTTGTCGTAGCCTATTGCCTCGCCCAGCTTGATGGCCACAACCAATTGATCCCTTGTGTCTTTTATGCGGTCCCTTATACGGTCCTGGATGTGTTTGGGCTTCTTCTTGGTGCCGTTTTCCGAAGGCTTCGAGTACTTGGCAAGAAAGTCCTGCATGGCTTTTTTGTCTTCATCAGTCATCTTGAAGCCGGACAGGTTTTTTACGATCTCGGCGCAGTTTTCTATGTCTATGCCCCCCAGGAAACCCGCCATCACGGCGGTGCGGTTCCTGTTGTAGAGCTTTTCCGCGCCCACGGCCATGGTGATGTCGTAAAAACCCCCGGCCACCCCCATGCACGCGGAGTGAAAGGCGGTTGAACCGCCGGCGCAGGCGTTTTCAACGTTGGTTATGGGAATTTTTTCGATTCCCATGTGGCGGGTGGCAACTTGGCCCCTTATGCAGGACTGGCCGGAATCGCCCCAGCCGGAGTTGGCGAACCACATGGCCTCGATGTCGCGCTTTTCCAGGCCGGCGTCTTTAAGGCATCCCGTGATGGTGGCGGCGGCAAGGTCCTTTATGCTCTTATCGAGGTACTTGCCGAACTTGATGGTGTCCACGCCGATTATGTAAACGTCTCGCATTTGGCCTCCCTTGGAATGTTTGAGGATTGCATTTTTATCTTGACGGATTAAACCGAGATGCGTTATTGGTTTAACCAAAGTTGACAATAACCTGAACCGAAAGTCAAGAAAAAATTTTACATGAGTCAAATTCCAAGATATGAGACAGTGGTGAACACCTTGGCGAGGCTCATATTCACGGGCCACATCGCTCCTGGGACAAAGCTGCCCACAGAACGGGCGCTCGCTTCCGAAATGGACATCGACCGGACTTCCCTGCGTCTGGCCTTGAAGCAGCTGGAGAACCTGGGCGCGCTGGACATCCGTCCCGGCGACGGAATCTATGCAAGGGACTTCATGGAAGGGGCGGGCCTCGACTTTCTGAAGCTCGTTTTTTCCCTGGAGGAGGGCGAGGGCGGTGGGCCTTTCGAGGTGGACGCCTACACCATCGACGAGGTGTGGGAGTTCTGGTGCGGATTTTTCCCCATGATGCTGAAAAACGTTATAGGAAAATTTTCCCCAAGGGACGTCAAAAGGCTTCTGGACCTTGTGGACGAGGAGATGAAGTGCGTCAACTGTCCCGAAAGGATAATCGAGCTCAATCTCGCCCAGGAGGACCTTGTGGCGGCGGCCACGAAAAACATCGTCTTCATCCTTTTTTCCAACGTGAGCCGCCCCATAAGAAAAAGGATGCTGAAACTTTTCGCGGACCAGTCGGACCCGGAGGTCCTTTCGCGCCACATAGAGCTGAAGCGGGTCTTTCTGGAGGAATTCCTGAACAGCCCCGAAAAGATGATCCCCCTGGCCGCAGCCTATGAAGACGTTCTGATGAGCCATCTTGCCATGATGCGCAAAAGGCGGATGAACGGCACCGGCTCAGAGAAACTAGCGGAAAGCTTCAGCCACGACATACGGGAGACAATTCCATGAGCTACGAAGGCAAGGACCTGCCCGCCAGCAGCGGGAAAGGAGGATGCGTGGAAAAGGATGAAGTTCTCTCCCCCCTGGGGACCTACACCGAGAAAATGCCGCCCAACGCCGTGGAAAAGGTCATTTTCGAGCGGCGAAGCATACGGGCCTTCAAAAAAGAGCCACTGCCCGATTCCATGATCCGCCGGATTCTGGAGGCCGGGCGTTTCGCGCCCTCCGCCGGAAACAGCCAGCCCTGGAAATTCGTGGTGGTGAACAACCCTGAGATCATCGCGGAGCTTGAGGAGGACGCCAAGCGCATGGCCCGCATCCTCATGTGGTTCATCGATCCCACCCGCACCGCCATGCGCCGGAAATTCCTCACTCCCTTCACCCGCGCCATCATAAGAATGCGGCCCAACGAGCTTCACCCGGTTCCGTTTTCGCTCATAAAGCTCATCGCCGACGGCAAGGCCCCGGTTTTCCACAACGCGCCCACTCTGATCCTTCTTTTGGAGGACCGGCGCGGGGTCTCCTGCCCGCCCTTGGATATCGGCATCTGCGGCCAGAACATGGTTCTTGCGGCCCATTCAATGGGAGCCGGAACCTGCTGGCTGGGCATGATAAAGCTTTGCATGTATTATCCAAAGTGGCGGAAATTTTTCGGCGTGAAATATCCCTACCATCTTAACGACTGCCTGGCGGTTGGCTGGCAGAAGGGGAAGCTGGACGGCGTGGTGAAACGGGAAATGCAACTCGTGAACTGGTTCGACAGGGGTAGCAGAACCCCCCGCGTGGAAAGGCAGGGTGAATGATATGGCGTATATGAAATTTTCCGACATGTTCATCGTGCCCGATTACACCGACCCAAGCCAGATGGTCTCCGGGACCCTGGATTTCGACGATGAAAAATGCGTGCGTTGCCGCCTGTGCACGGTAATCTGCCCGGCGCGCTCGATAGGCATGGACAACGCGGTGAAGGGGATGAAGAAGCCCCTGCCGCATTTGCAGGACATAGTGGAGGGGGTCTCAGGCTGTGTAGCCTGCGGCTGCTGCTGCGCCGCCTGCCCGGAAGGGGCCATATCGGTAACGGGCGGATTTTACGCCACCCGCTACTACACCCGCCTTCATCAGGCGAAAGAGCTTAGTTTTCCGATGATGTATTGATATAGGTTGAGGAAAGCGCATAATATTCGGTAGGTTGGGTGGTTCCTGGCCGAAAGGCCAGGGTTCACCCAACATTTCGCGGCTGTCGGGCTGATATGTTGGGTGAACCCGCACTTCGTGCGGAACCACCCAACCTACTTTTTTTACTGCGTTTCCGGGTCAAACCGCAATAGCGCTTTTACTCTTCGGGTTTTGAATCAGGATTCCACTCAAAGGCCAGGCTGTCTTTTTTTTTGGAGTTGCAGTCCTTGCAGCAGGCGACGATGTTGGTTTTTTCCGATTTACCCCCAAGGGCCAGGGGAACCACGTGGTCCATGGTGATTTCTTCGGGCGGAAAATGGTTGCCGCAGTAGTGGCATATTCCCCGATTCACAAGGTTCTTCCACCAACGGCTTGCCCTTAGCTCGCGGGCCTTGCCTTTTTCAAAGCGCAGTTCGCTTCCGTCGTCGGCGAACCTGGAATAAGCCTCGCCGCGCTTCAATTCCCCCGCTTTTCTTCTCTCGTTTCTGGACATGTCGGTTATTTTAGGCCCCCTATCCAGGCCCGCACGTTTTTTCCCAGGATTTTGTAATAGCCCGTCGATCCGCCAAGGCCCCTGCGCCCGAAAAACCAGTTGACCTCCAGAAATAGCGGCCCGCCTCCGTTTTCGGGAAAAATGAGATCGAAACCGGCAAGATCGATGCCGGTTTTTCCGCACAAATCCCGCACAAGCCTCTCCGCCTGGGCCACGAGTTGCGGATCGGCCTCAAAATCGATTTCCGCCCCCCGGGAAAGCCCCCCCATCAAAGGCTCGCCGGGCCGCCCCACCCGCCAGTAGGATACAAGCTGGCGATGGATCACCGTGACTCTTAAGCTCCGGGAGCCGCATGGAACGTATTCCTGGAGGATAAAGCCGAAATCGCCGCCTTTTTCCGCTTCACAGGCTCTTCTGAGGGCTTCGCCGAGGCCGGTTTGATCCCGGATCAGCCTGACGCCGCTGCCTTCGCCGCCCCAGTCGTTTTTGAACACGAAGGGAAAGCCGAAAGGAGGCGCTTTGCCTTCATCATCAAAAGCGCTTACGGACCTGTAGGCCCTGGTGGACGGAAAGGGCGCGGAAAAATCCGCAAACATTTCAGCTTGGCCGGTTTTTCCGGGATAGCGGAACCTTGCGTCGTAATTCGGAAAGACCTGCGGGGCGTTTTCCCGCGCCATCCTGTAAAGCGTTTCCCGGCATCCCTGGGGCAGGAGCACGGCCCGCGCTTCTTTTATGGCGGCAAGCTCGGCCTCGCCGGGGTCGCGCCCGGCGCAGATGATGTTTTTGTCGCCGACGATCAAGGGGTGAAAAGACAGAATCATGTGGATGTCTCGTAACAGCCCGTTGAAAAAGGCCGGATTAAAGCCTGGGTAAAAACGATGAAATGCAAGGCGCGCAAAAAGCCAATGAGTAAGCATACTTAGGTACGTGACGGAATTGGCTTTGAAGCGCAACGCAAAAGTATCGCGTTTTTAGACAGGCTGGTATCCCAGGCGGCGCAGGGCCTTGGGGTCCGTGGTCCAGTTCTTCTCCACCCGGACGAAGAGCTCCAGGTAGATTTTCACCCCCATCATCCTTTCAAGATCCTTGCGGGCGAGTGTGCCGATTTTTTTCAGCATGGCCCCGGCTTTTCCTATGATGATACCCTTCTGGGAATCCTTTTCAACGTGGATCACCGCGTGGATCCGCACCATGCCGTCGTCCTCGGACTCCAGGAAATTTTCCACGGTGACAGCGCAGGTGTAGGGAATCTCCTGGCCCGTGAGGCGGAAGACCTTCTCGCGCACCAGTTCCGCCGCCAGAAAGCGCTCGGTCATGTCCGTGAGCGCGTCTTCTGGAAAGTAGGGGGGGCCCTCGGGCAGAAGCTCGGCCATGCATTTCACCAGCTTTTCCACCTGGGAGCCGGTGCGGGCCGAAACTGGAACAAGGGCGGTAAAGTCCATCACCTTGTTCCAGGTGTCCAGCATGGGAAGAAGGATTTCCTTTTCCACAAGGTCAATTTTGTTCAGGGCCAGCACCACGGGTTTCGTGCGGCTTTTTACGCGGGAAAGGACCATCTCCTCGGATTCCGGGTTGGGCTTTGACGCATCCACCACCCATAAAACCACGTCGGCGTCGGTGAGAGTGGCCGAGGCCACGTCCACCATGTAGCGGTTCAAGGGGTTTTTGGCCGGATGGATGCCCGGTGTGTCCAGAAAGACCATCTGGGCGTTTTCAAGATGAAGCACGCCCTGGACCCGGTTTCGGGTGGTCTGGGGCTTGTCGCTCGTGATGGAAACCTTCTCGCCCAGAATCCTGTTCAGAAGCGTCGATTTTCCCACGTTGGGCGCGCCTGCTATGGCTACGAACCCGGATTTGAATGACATATGGTGGAACCTTTCAAAAATCTGCAAAAGAAGGCAAAAGACGAAAAATACACCCGCAGGGTATAGGTTGAGCGGGCAGGGGAAATCAACCGGTTCGATCAGGGCATGTCGGGTCGGGCTTTACGGCCTGGGGCCGGAATCGGTCGCCTTTGGGGACAGTGCGGCAATTTTCGCCCACAACGCATCCCGGCCAAGCCTTGTTTTGGTGGAGAAAAGGAGCGCCGATTCCCGTGAAACGCCCAAGGTCTCCACGGTGAGCTTGAGGGACGCCTGGGCCTCGCGCTGATTGACCTTGTCTGCCTTGGTGACAACCACCACGCATCCCAGCCTTCGCGCCCTGCACAGGGCCAGAAGCTGGGCTTCCTCCTCTTCGGGCCGCCTTCTTACGTCGACAAGCATCACCATCAGAGCCAGTGTCGGCCTTTGGCTGACGTAGCCTCCGATCATGGGCCCCCACTGGGCACGCATGGCCTTGGAAACCCTGGCGTAGCCGTAGCCCGGAAGATCGACGAAATACCACTCGTTGTTTATTTCAAAAAAATTGATCTCCTGGGTCCGTCCGGGGGTGTTGCTGGTTTTCACCAGCTTTTTCCGGTTTACGAGGCAGTTTATAAGGGACGATTTTCCCACGTTGCTGCGCCCCGCAAAGGCCACCTCCGGCGGCCCCAGCGGGGGATAATCTGCGGGTTTCACCGCCCCACGCATGAATTCAGCCGATTTTATGATCAAAACTTCCTCACTGTTGTGCGAGTTTTTCCCTCAGCTCGCGCTTTAAGGTCTTGCCTGCGGCGGATACCGGAACCGGGCCGAAGAAGACCTCCCTCAGCTTCTTGTATGCCGCCACCCTGGTGTTGACGAAGTCCATGATCTCGGCCTCCGTGGCCTCCTGGCCGCCCCTTAGCTGGATAAAGGCCACCGGAAGCTCGCCCGCCTTGTCGTCCAGCTTTCCCACCACCGCGCACAGCTCCACCGCCGGATGGGTGTACAAGACCTCCTCGATCTCGCGGGGATAGACGTTGTAGCCCTTGTAGAGTATGAGGTCCTTCTTGCGGTCCGTGATGTAGAAATAGCCGTCCTCGTCCACCCGGCCTATGTCGCCGGTGTAGAGCCAGCCGTCCTTCAACACCTCCGCCGTGGCGTCCGGGCGGTTCCAGTAGCCCCTCATCACCTGGGGCCCCTTTATGATAAGCTCCCCTTCCTGGCCCGGGGCAAGCTCGGTGCCTGAAACCGGGTCCACCACCCGGACCTCGGTGTCGAAAACCGGCAGGCCCACCGAGCCCGGCCTTATGCCGTCCCGGCTGGGCGGGTTGGCGCAGGCACCCATGGTGCATTCGGTCAGGCCGTAAGCCTCTATCACAACCCCCGAAAACGCGGACAGCAGCCGGTCCAGAACGGCGTGGGGCAAAGGCGCCGCACCGGAGGCCGCGATCTTTATACCCGATAAATCGTATTTTGCAAAATCCGGAAGCTCACAAAGGGGAACATACAGCTGCGGCGCGCCTCCCAGGGTGGTTGCCCCGTATTTTCCTATGGCCGTGGCATACTCCACCGGGTCGAAACGCGGGAAAACTATCATGGTGTTGCCCGAAGCCACCATGTTGTTGAGATAACCTATGGTTCCCATGGCGTGGAACCAGGGAACCACCACCAGCGAGACTTCCTGGTCGCGGGCCGTAAGGCGGTCCTTCTTGGGGTCCACTCCTTCGGGGTAGACAAGGTCCCAGCCGCCGTCCTTTTCCTCGATCTGAGCGCCGTTGAACCAAAGGCCGAACTGCATGGCGTTCACAACCACGTTACTGTGGGTGAGCATGACCCCCTTGGAAACCCCCGTGGTGCCGCCTGTGTAGGCAAGATGGGCCAGGTCCTTGTCCGGGTCGATTTCGACATCCGGGGCCTTAGGCTGGTTCTGCGCCAGAATCGAAACGAACTCGACGGTGTCCGGCACCGGGAATTTGCCCAGAGGTTTCAGGGGCTGGATCACGGCGCTGTAGCAGTCGGCGATGGATGTGGTTATTATGTTCTTCACCGGGGTTTCGGGTATGACCGAGGCTATCCCCGGATAGATGAGATCGAGGCTGATAAGGGTTTCGGCCCCGGAGTCGTTGAGTTGATGGATGATTTCCCTTGGAGACAGCAGGGGGCTTAGGGGCGTGAAGGTGGCCCCGGTCTTCAAGGCCCCGTAGTAGGCTATGGCGAACTGCGGGCAGTTGGGAAGATGGATGGCCACCCGGCTGCCCTTCCCGACCCCCATTCCGGAAAGGCCCGCCGCGAACCTGTCTGCAAGGTCCTTCAATTGGCTGAAGGTAAGCTCCATGCCGCCGAAAATAAGCGCGAGCCTGTCGGGAACTCTTTCCGCAGTCTGGTCCAGAATGCGGAAAACCGGAGTTTTCGGGTAGTTGATGCTTTTGGGCCAGTCCTTGGGCCAGCTTCTGAAATTTTTCGCCATGACTCCCCCCTTGTTACATGTTAAGAACCTGCCGCGATGATGGAAACGATCCGTCAAACAGGACATCACTAGGCGAAACCGGCCATAAGGCGCGGTTGTTTTGCCGATCCTGTAACAGGCGCGCATTGTTTTCGGGGAATATGTTTCATTATAGCACACCGCGCAAAGCATCGCAAGGCGGGCGGAAGGGGGGACGAGGACCTTGACTGATCGGACGGGAATCGAACGAATCATGCCTGATATTAAGCGGAGCATGGTTCTTTTCCTTTTTTAAGGAATCCGGCAAAGGGAAGAAATGCCCCGGTCTTCCTCCCCAGCCATTTTCGGGAAAACGAAAAATGGAAAATTGCGCTTCCGGTAATATTGTGAATATCGCCCCCAACAAGTGGCTGGTCTTTTCCCTGGTTTCGGTGGGGATTTTCATGTCCACCCTGGACGGCTCCATCGTGAACATCGCCGTTCCCACCATCATGGGGGATTTTGCCACCGACATGGCCAGGGTAAGGTGGGTGGTGATAAGCTACCTTCTTGCGGTTTCGTCCCTTCTGCTGCCTTTTGGCAGGCTTTCGGACATAAAGGGGCGGCGGCTGGTATATTTTTTCGGGACCCTGATTTTTACGGCGGGATCGTTTGCCTGCGGCACGGCCATGACGATAAACTGGCTTACCGCAAGCAGGGTGTTTCAGGCCGTGGGCGCGGCAATGATACTTTCGTGCTCTCCGGCTTTGGTGGTGGACGTTTTCCCGGCATCCGAACGGGGCAGGGGGATGGGGCTCATCGGAATGGTGGTGGCCTCCGGACTCACCGTGGGGCCTGCCCTGGGCGGACTCATACTTGAGCACTTCTCGTGGCGCATGGTCTTTTTCGTCAACGTGCCGGTGGGGATATTGGCCATTGTCGCCACGTTTTTCATTCTCAAGAGGGAAACCGGGCATCTGGCCGACGAGCCGTTCGATTTTTTGGGAGCGATCCTCCTGGCGGGAACCTTCATCGGGTTATTGATGCTTATCTCCGTTTCGGGCAATTTGAGGCACAAGCTTCCGGCTGCTTTTCTTTTTCTGGGAGGGGCATCGCTTCTGGTGCTGGCGGAAAAACGGACCAGCCACCCGATAATCGACCCGTCGCTTTTCAAAATCAGGCTTTTTTCAGCGAGCATAGCCGCCGCCGTCACCATGTTCGCGGCCCTGGCCTGCGTAATTTTTCTGATGCCCTTTTTCCTGGAAAATCCCGGTGGGCTCACTTCAAAACAGGCCGGACAGCTTCTTGTGGCCCCGTTTTTCATGCTCTTTGCCTTATCGCCGTTGTCCGGCATCGCCTCGGACAGGATGGGCTCCAGGGTTCTGTCCACGGCGGGGATGGCCATCCTGTCCCTTGCCCTGGTGTCCCTGGCCTTTCTGAAACCCGATTCCGGCAGGCTTTCCGTTTTTCTGAGGCTGGCCCTGGTGGGCGTGGGCGTGGCCATCTTCAGCTCGCCCAACAGCGCGGCGGCCATGACCGTGGTTCCCATGAAAAGAAGGGGCGTGGCAGCGGCCACCCTGGCCACGGCCCGAAACCTGGGCATGGTGAGCGGCGTGGCCCTTGCGAGCGCCTTTTTCAACGATAGGTTTTACCAACTGGCGGGGAGCAATTTTTCGGTTTACGCCAAGGCCCTGGAAAGGCCCTTCATGACCGCGTTTTCGTTGACCATGACGGTGGGAGCCCTGGTTGCCCTTGCGGGGGCCGCCATTTCTTCGGTGCGCGGAGGGGAGGCCGCCCGCCGGGACGGGGGAGGCGGGAAAATCAGCTGAACACTATGCGAAGGATTTCGTCCTTGAGCTCAATCTGCTTAATTTTTTCCGGATGCTTGCGCATGAGAAGGCGGCCCACCTTGTACATGAAGTCCACCGCCTTTTCATCGTAAAAGGAGATGTCGACCCCTTCCTCCTCCTCCTGGCCCGCAAAGCAGAAGGTGCCGTCATCGGTCATTTCTATGCCCAGCTCGCGCACCACCATCTTGTGGCCTATGAAAAACTCGTCCTCGCCGTCGTTGTAGGACGAAAGGGCCTTTTGCTCCATGTAGGCGTAAATCTTCCTTAAGACGTCGTTCTTGTCCAGGGCGCGGGATTTGCCGGTGTCGTTCATTGCAGCCTTCCTCGATGAAAGTTTTCCCGATGATGACCTTGACTCTAACCCAAGTCCGCCAAAATTGAAAGACGCTTGTGGTAAATACCGTTTCATGAACCGTCTTCCGGGCGGATTCATGGTGTTTGACCGCCACGGGAAAGGGTCTTAAGCCCCTGCTTGAAAACCCGGTCCGGGTGGGGTATTCAGTAAGATCATCCCCGAAGAAGGAGGTTTCCCCATAGTGGAACAGCCCGCTTTTTCCCAAGGCGAGACCGTGTCCGGCCTTCGCGTCCGCCTGGCCCTGGCCGTCCTGGTTCTCGTTGTTTTCATGGCCTATTCCAACAGCTTCAAAGGCCCCTTCATACTGGACGACGCGGCCAACATCCTCGAAAACCGCACCATAAGGAGCATTTGGCCGGTTTGGGACGTTTTTTCCGGGCCAAGGGGACATGCCCTGGCCGGGCGGCCCGTGATCAACCTCTCCCTTGCCGTGAATTACGCAATAAGCGGCTACGAGGTGTGGAGCTACCACGCTTTTAATCTTCTGTTCCACCTTCTTTCGGCCCTGCTTCTTTTCGGGATAGTGAGGCGGACTCTCATTTCCCCCGCAGTTCCCGCGAGATTTAAGGCGGCGTCCACCCCGGCGGCGCTTTTTTGCGCGCTTTTCTGGGCGGCCCACCCCCTTTGCACCCAGGCCGTGACCTACGTGATCCAGCGGTGCGAATCCCTGATGGGGCTTTTTTTCCTCCTGGTTCTCTACGCGGCCATAAGGGGATGGAGGCAGGGGGCGTCCCGGTGGTGGCAGGTCCTGGCCGGAGTGGCCATGATTTTCGGGGTCGGGTCCAAGGAGGTGATAGTGGCCGCGCCGCTATTGGTTCTCTGCTACGACTTCATCTTCGTCCACGGAAAGGGCCGGGGCGGGCGGATTTTGAAGGACGGCGCGGTGCTTTACGCCGGGCTCGGCATGGGGCTCGTTCTGCTGTTTTTCCTGGTTTCGAGAGGAGCGGTTGCGGCCACGGTTGCCTCGGACATAGACCGGCTGAGGTGGCCCTATCTGGTCACCCAGGCCGGGGTGATAGTCCATTACCTTTTGCTTTCCTTCTGGCCCGCCTCCCTTTCCATGGATTACGGCTGGCCCTTTGCGGACCTGTCCCGGGTATGGCGGGAGGGCCTTCTTCTCGCGGCGCTGTTCTGCGCCACCCTGTGCGGGCTGGTGAAGCGCCGCCCCTGGGCCTTTCCGGGAGCCTGGTTTTTTCTCACCCTTGCTCCGTCCTCCAGCTTAAAACCCCAGTTGGACCCGGCTTTCGAGTACCGCATGTACCTTCCCCTGGCGGCAGTGGCCGTGGCCGTGGTGATGGCGTCCCTCTGGGCGGGCTTCCGGGTTTTCTCGAAAAGGCCGAAGGCGGGTTTCGCGCTCCTGGTTTCGGCTTTTTTTCTGGCTTCCTCGATATCCTGCGCCCTGGCGGTGGCCACCATGAGGCGGAACGAGGTTTACTCCAGCGCCGAGCGCCTTTGGGCCGACACGATAAAAAAATCCCCGGAAAGCGCCAGGGCCTGGTTCGCCCTGGCGACGGCATACGAGGCCGGCGGCAAGACCGGTCTTGCGAAAAAGTATTACCGGGAGGCGATCTCCCGCACGCCGCACGATCCCAAGCCATACAACAACCTTGGCCTTTTGCTGTTGAAGGAGGGAAAAACCGACGAGGCCATAGCTCTTTTTAAAGAGGCCCTTGCCGTTGAGCCAAGGTTTGACCGGGCCTACGTGAATCTTGGCGAGGCTCTCATGCAAAAGGGCCTTGGCGAAGAGGCCCGCAGGATTTTGGAGGAAGGCATGAGGCTTTCGCCGGATTCGGCCCATGCAAGGCTCAACATGGGCCTGTCCCTCATGCGGGAAAAACTGGTGGCCGAAGGGGAGGCCCTCTGCCGCGAGGCCCTGAAAATGGAACCCGGTCTCGCCGAGGGCCGTTACAATTTCGCCCTTGAGCTTATGTCCCTTGGTCGAAAGGCGGAAGGCGCGGAGGAACTGAAACTTGCAGTGGCCTCTAAACCCGATTTTTTCGAGGCCCTGGTGAACCTGGGCGCGGTCCTCATCGAGCAAGACCGCCTGGAGGAGGCCACGGGCCATCTTGAAAGGGCCGCAGGCTTAAAGCCGGATTCGCCGGAAGCGAGGTTCAACCTGGGCAACGCCCTGGCTTCCAGGGGCTTTTGGAGCCAGGCCCTGCCTCATTATGAAAAGGCGCGGCGTCTCATGCCCCGGAACGCGTTAATCCGCGTCAACCTGGGCGTCACCCTGGCGAACCTGGGCCGAAAGGACGAGGCCCGGAAGGAGTTTGCCGAAGCCCTTGATCTGGAGCCTCAAAATCGGAACATAAGGGAGATAATGGAAAAGGTGCTTTAGCCCGTATTTAGTGCCTGCCCATAAAGACTAACTCACTATTATAAAAAGAAAATCACGCAGATTAGGGTGGACTTTTCATGCAGCAGAATTCGTCACCCTTGTAATCGGGAGAAGTGACAAGACCGGCCAGGGCCAAGTCTAAACCCGTCGAATTTGACGGGTTTAAAACACGCCGGGTTCAATGTTTTGAGCGTCAATTCAGCATTATTACAGATAGTTATGTATGTGAGGAACCAAAGGGGCGGGCAAATGTCAAAAAAAATCGTACCATCAAACGGAGCCCACAAGTCGCCTTTCGAGCAAATTAGGCATGTTAACGAAGCAGGCGTTGACTATTGGGAAAGCCGCGACCTTGCTGAAGCATTGGGCTATACCCAGTATCGAAACTTCGAGTCGGTGATCGAAAGGGCCCGGCTGGCGTGCTTTAACAGCGGTTTTTGGGCAACATCGCCTTATGGCCCAGATAGTAAGGTCATGTGCAGCCTGAGAACGCTTTAACCTCGATTTTCCTTTTCGAGGTTTTTCAGACGCTTGACGACAGCAGTCTCCATATCGCCGTTCTTCTTGAGCCAGCAGTGTTATCTTTACTTATTGTCAGTAGTACCGCACCTTCGCATATTCAGATTGTTTAGTGCAAGACCTTTTTATATTTCATGCACGTTTTTTCTGTTTAAAGCACGATTTGGGTTGTTTTCGTACATTTTGAATATGTGCTTGACAGGACCGCTGTATATTGTGTAGTGTGGCTGCTTAGTTGAACGGCCCTCCCCGCCGCGAAGAACGTGGGGAGGGCCGTTTTCTTTTGGCGGCTCTTCCCGTTTCGTCGCGGAGGGCGCGCCATGCTTGGGTTTCCGTCGTTTCAAGGGTGTTTCTGCCTCAAAAAATCGCTTTTTTTCTGCCTCGCCGCAATCTCCATTTTTCTGCTGTTCGATTCGCCCCTTGTTCTTGCCGGTGACAACGGCTGGAAAATGCAGGACTCCGTGACCCTCTCCAAGGGGACCGGCGAGTCCTACACCACCGTCTGCGCCGCAGGATCGAGCTACGATGCAGTATCCCGCGCCATCCCCTATTCCCACGGGCTTTTCGCCGTCGCGCTTTCCGTTACCGGAAGCGGCACCGCAAAGGTGACCTACGAGGTCTCGCCGGACTGGCGCACGAGGGCGGGTACGTGAACGATCCGGCTGATCCGGGCGGGGAAACCCGGTTTGGAATCAGCAGGCGCGCCTATCCGAACGAGGACATCAAGGCGCTTACGCGGGAGCGGGCCGCCGAAATCTATTACCGCGACTACTGAAAGGCTCCCCGGTTCGACCGTCTGAAAAACGACGATCTCGCGGCCAAGCTCTTCGACCTGGGTGTAAACACCGGGACCGGAAACGCCGTGATGTTCCTCCAGGGGGCCTTGACCCTTCTTGGCCTCCGCACCCCGGCGGACGGCGCGATGGGTCCGCAAACCATAGGTTACGTCAATTCCTGGCGGCACCAGGGGGCCTTGCTCATGGCGGTGAAGTATTTGGCGGCGGATAGATATGTGAGGCTTGGGAAACCGAGGTTTTTGGCGGGTTGGCTGGCGAGGTTGGAAAACTGATAGAAATGGCAAGGCAAGAAATCAATCTGATTCCCTATGACATGGCCGGTCTTTAAAAACAGAATCAGTTCATACTTGCCCCTGGGACAAGATTTCCAGATCAACCCGGCTAATTATCGTAACCTTCTTTCCCTCCATAGAAATATTGCCTTCCTCCGCCATTTTTGCAAACACCCTGGAAAGAGTTTCCGGGCTGGTGCCAAGAAGATGCGAGAGCTGCTCCTTTGAAATGGGCAGGGTTACAGTTTCGGAGCCTTCCTGTTCTTTTGCCAGAAGCAGGAGGTATCCGGCCAGCCGCTCCGGGACCTCCTTCAAGGCTATGTTTTCAAGCTGGCGGACCAGTTCCCGGTGACGCCGGGCAATGAAGGACAGCATCTTCATGGGAAGCGTGGGGACCTCGGATACAAGCCTAAGAAAAGCCTGCCTGGGAAAAAAAAGACAAGTACATTTTGAAAGGGCCTGGGCCGTGGCCGGATAAGCGTCCCCATGGTATAGCGCAAGCTGGCCGAAGGGCTCTCCTGGCTCAAGAACGTAGAGTATCTGCTCTTTTCCCCTTGCGGAAACCTTGGTGATTTTCACCTGGCCCCCGGCCACCACGTAGAAACCCTCGCAATACTCGCCCTCGAAAAATATCACGCCAGCCTTTTGGAAATCCCTTTTCACCGCGATTTCCGAAAGAAGCCTCGTTTCCGGCTCAGTAAGGCCACTGAACATGGGAATGGAAGCCGTGAGTGCTAATAGATCATCCATTTAGGCATTCTCAGTTTTGATAGAAAAGAAAGGCCGGGCAGCCCGAGCTTTGTCTTTTCAAGGTTATCACCGACAGGAAGGGCTTGAAAGGAATTTTTCGGAAACTCGATTTTCTTGATCTATATCAAGGAAAATCGGAAATGTTTTTATTACCCTGGCAATCAATGGAGCCGGGATTCCCGGCCGGACTTTCAAAAAAAGGTAGGGTAAAATGAAAAACAATAAGATAATGGCCATAGGAATCGTCATTGCTGCGGCGATTTTCATCAACATGACGGTTGCGGGCAAAGCATTCGCCCATTGCGACACTTTGGACGGCCCAGTGGTAATTGACGCCAAGGCTGCCCTTGCCTCGGGAGACGTGAAACCGGTCCTAAAATGGGTAGGCGCGGAGGACGAAAAGGAGATCAGGGAAATTTTCGCCAAGACGCTCAAAGCCAGGAAACAGGGGGCGGAGGCCAAAGAGCTTGCCGAAATGTACTTTTTCGAGACCCTTGTCCGCGTTCACAGGGCTGGCGAAGGATTTCCCTATAAAGGGCTCAAGCCCGCAGGCACGGACCCCGGCCCAGCCGTGAAAGCGGCGGACAAAGCCATTGAAACCGGGTCTGTTGAAGGCCTTGCGGAAGATTTATCGTCAGAGGTGAAGGAAAGCATCAAAAGGCGCTTCAACCGGGTTATCGAGATCAAGAAGCACGCGGCGGAAAGCGTGGCGGACGGAAGGGAGTTCGTTGAGGCGTACGTGTCCTACGTCCACTACGTGGAAAATCTCCACGGGATGGTGTCGGGACCTTCCGGGCATCATGGCAGCGAACAAGAAAAGGGGCCTGAAGCTTCCCATGCGCATTGATTTCATTCTTTAATGGAGGAATGAACCATGAAACACCTGAACATCATCGAGGCCGGGGATTTTTCCGAAAAGGGGTTCAAGAAGCTTCTCGTGCACGACTCCCCCTATTTCAAGATCATAAACTTCAACTTCAAGGCCGGGCAGACCATGCCCATCCACTCCCATGACATTGAAGGGGAGCTTTCCATCCTGATTCTTGAAGGCAGCGGCTCGTATCTCGGCTCGGAGGGAAAAACGCTTCCCGCCCGAACTGGCGACATTCTCGTATGCGGTATTGTGGATCCTCACGGACTTAGCGCGGAAACCGACATGCGCGTTCTGGTGACCATAGCCCCTCCCATCTGAAAGAGCTTTCAAGCCGGGGGGCAGGCCTTGCCCCCCGAATCGGGGATCGGAAATAATTCTCAGCGGAGGCTTAAAAAAATGGCGACCGGAAAACAATGCGGCCTTTTGGGGTCATTGTCCGTTGAGATGTCCGACGAGGACGTTTTCGCGGCAATGAAGGCCATAAACGGGTATCTCGACATAACCCCGGCGGACTTTCTGGAGGTTTACCGGGCGGCCTTCCGACATGCCGTGGAAAGGCTCTCCAGCCTTGTGAAGGCCCGCGACATAATGACCGAAAAAGTAGTGGCGGTTAAAGCCGGAACCCCCCTTGCCGAAACGGCCAAAATCATGGAGGAGGCCAATATCTCCGGAGTTCCCGTGGTGGATGAGGGCCGGAAGGTGATAGGCATCATCTCCGAAAAGGATTTCCTGTTGAGGATGAGAGGGCGTCTTTCGGGGTCATTCATGGGAGTGATCGCCGAATGCCTTTCAAACCGTGGATGCATCGCGGTACCCATAAGAGGAAAAACTGCTGCGGACATAATGACGAAGCCCGTAATAACAGCTTTTGCGGAGGATAACGTGTCGGCTCTTTCCCAAAAGCTTGCGGCTCACGGCATTAACCGAATACCCGTTACGGATGCTTTGGGCGAACTTATCGGAATAGTGACCCGGAAAGACATCGTTGATTCTTATTGCGCCCGCATGTTCTGAAAGGCTATTTTAATGGCATATTTTTCTAAAATGAAGGGCAGCACGAAAAGGCCCCCCAAGGTCAATCTTACGGAGATGGCGTGGTCCTTTTTCGGATCGTTCATTGGCATCGGGGTGGTTGCGTTTATCAATTACCGCACCTTTGCGGGCACCGAATTTATAATGATAATAGGCTCCTTTGGAGCTTCGGCGGTTCTTATATACGGAGCCGTAAGAAGCCCTTTGGCCCAGCCAAGGAATCTTGTGGGCGGCCACATATTGTCCGCCCTTATAGGAGTTTCTGCCTACAAGCTATTGAACGGCCAGATTTGGCTGGCTTCGGCCCTGGCGGTTTCGGCCTCCATTTTTCTGATGCACGCCACGGGGACCCTTCATCCTCCCGGAGGAGCCACTGCCCTTATAGCCGTAACAGGAGGCCCAAAAATTTGCGGCCTTGGATATTTCTACGTTCTCATGCCCGTGGGATTAGGGGTGCTTGTAATGCTCATGATCGCCCTTGCCGTGAACAACATTCCCAAAAGCAGGCGTTACCCGGAATTCTGGCTTTAGTGCGGGTTTTGCAGTAAACTGCAAAATTGAACTATTTGAAAATATTCGTAACCCCTATAGAGCGCCCCACGAAAGGAAACCGAGCCATGAAACCGAGAGGCCCTTTGATGATAGAACACAGGCTGATCGAGAGGATGCTAAAGTCGGTGGTGGAAAAAATTCCGTCGATAAAAGAATCGGGCAAGGCTGATCCGGTTTTCATAGACACCGTTGTGGATTTCGTGCGCACCTACGCAGACCGCACCCATCACGGCAAGGAAGAGGACATTCTTTTCAAGGCCTTGGTGAAAAAGAAAATGTCCGATTCCGACCGCGCTTTGATGCTTGAATTGGTGGAAGATCACAAATACGGCAGAAGCGTCGTAAAAACCATCGTTTCCGCTAAGGACGAATATGTGGCGGGAGACGTGAAGGCGATAGGCGTTTTAATCGAGAATCTCGAGGCCCTGGCAGAATTTTACCCTAAGCACATAATAAAGGAAGACAAGGTTTTCTTTCCTTCAACGGAAAACCTTTTCAGCAAAGAGGAGCAGGACGCCATGCTGGCCCAATTTTGGGAGTTCGACAGAAATATGATCCATGAAAAATACTATAAGGTAGTCGAGGATATGAAAGCCTCGGGAACGAAATGAAGCGGCCCGGCTCTTTGGTCTGGGCGTTAACTGGGGGACCGGAAACGCCTTGAAGTTCCTCCAGGGGGCCTTGACCCTCTTGGGCCTCCGCACACCGGCTGACGGCGTAATGGGTCCGCAAACTAGGGCCTACGCAAACTCCTGGCGTCACCAGGACGCCTTGCTCATGGCGGTGAAGTATCTGGCAGCGGATCGTTATGTGCGGCTTGGGAAGCCAAGGTTTCTGGCAGGGTGGTTGGCGAGGTCGGGGGAATAAAAATTGGGACCATTGTTAAACAGTTCCCTTTTACACGCCCGCCACAAAGCTACCGGGTCATCGAGCGCCGCGCAGTGCGCAAGGAAACCGGCGTCACGAGCGATCAGACGATCATGCTGGACGGCCCGAAATCGGCGGACTGCCCGATCCCTCTGCGCCGCGTGGGCTACCGGGACCCGCAGACCGGCAAACACTACGTTTTCCTTACCAATATTTTCCGCCTTTGCGCCAAAACCGTGGCGGACATTTACAAACAACGCTGGCAGGTGGAACTTTTCTTCAAGTGGATCAAGCAGAACCTTCGCATCAAAAGCTTTCTCGGAACCAGTAAAAACACGGTTCTGACGCAAATATGGATAGCAATGATCACGATCCTGCTGCTGGCCTACTACAAATGGCGCGCCAAACTCGGCCACTCCATCACCGAGATACTCAAGCTCTTGCAACTGACACTGTTTGAACGCCGGAACCTCTATGAACTTTTCGAGCCGCCGCCGGTTCGACAAAGCATGGCAACCAACGGACAATTATCCTTTAATTTCAGTAGCTTTTAACCGGACAGCAGTGCGATGGAATACTCGAAAGCCAGAAAATTTGCCAAAACGCCGACCGGTTGAAACAGGTGGTATGGATACCAGGTCACCTTGTCGGTCATTCGGAACACGCCGTAGTTTACATCCGGGTCTTTGCCGACGATATTGGTGAAGGCGTGGTGTAAACCATTGTGTTCCTTTTTCCAGAGGTCTCCGCTGATGACGTTGTCCCACTCATAAGTCTTGGAATCAAATTTTGGATCATTCATCCAGTCATACTGGCCATGGAGAACATTGTGTCCGATCTCCATGTTTTCAAGAATGAAATGCCCGGAAAGGTTAAGCACCCCCAAACTCCAACTGACAGGGTCCAGGCTGAAATGGATCAAAAGCCTTCCTGTGATTTCAAGATACCGCGAGACCTTGGATAACATATTGATATAGTCTGCGTCCTCTTGGCCGAGTTGGGACGATATTTCATCGTGCAGGGCGATCATCTCTTTTCTGAAAGATATGAGCTGGCTTTCGGACAATTCCTTCATTTTCGTATCCTATGAGTGGATTCTTCTTAGCCCTGACGGTGGTTGAGTTTTCCAATCGGCTACTTACTGTACTTTAGCTGGAAAAGTGCATGTGCCAAGGCCGGATTTCCCGACATGCTTTTCCACGAGGTAGCGTCAAGAATTTTTCGCACATTTGAAAATTGCATCGACCCTCAAGCTGGCCGGTTGACATTTCCAGGTTGAGGTTTTGACCTCCTTTGAGTAAAAGGCAAATACCCGCTCGGAGGATAGGGCAACGCTGGGGAG
>JACRLG010000008.1 GCA_016235345.1 Deltaproteobacteria bacterium
AAGCTTGCACTCGCCCGCCTGGTCGCAGATGGGACAGTCCAGCGGGTGGTTGGCCAGCATGATTTCCAAGACTCCCTGCTGGGCCTTCTTCACCTTGTCGGTGGTGGTCCTGACAACCATTCCGTCCATCACCGTGGTGTTGCAGGCAATGGCCAGCTTGGGCATCTTTTCCACTTCAACAAGGCACATCCGGCAGTTGCCCGCTATGGACAGGGCCGGATGGTAGCAGAAGAAGGGGATGCGGACCTTGGCTTGCTCGCAGGCCTCAAGGATGGTGGCTCCTTTCGGAACCTCGATTTCCAGGCCATCTATGGTTACTTTCGGCATCCTTCACGAATCCTGTATTTAAGACCTTTAACCCTTGATTCTGGCTTCGAACTCGGGGCGGAACTTTTTCAAAAAGCCCTGGATGGGCATGGCCGCCGCGTCGGACAGGGGGCAAACAGTCGTTCCCATCATATTGGCCGTGACTTCGAGCAGGGTTTCGATGTCGCCCGGCTGGCCCTTGCCCTCGTTTATGCGCTTCAATATCTTGTAGCACCAGTCGGTGCCCCAGCGGCAGGGGGTGCACTGACCGCATGACTCGTGGGCGTAGAAATGGGCCAGGGTCGTGATGGCGTCCACCATGTCGGTTTTATCGTCCATCACGATGATTGCGCCGGAGCCCAGCATGGTGCCTGCGGCCTGGCAGCACTCATAGTCGAGGTTCAAGGTCTCGACCTCTTCCGCCGTGAGAATCGGGGTGGAAGACCCGCCGGGGATGACGGCCTTCAACTTGGAGCCGGCCTTCATTCCGCCGCACAGTTCATCTATGAACCTCTTGAGCGGAAAACCAAGCTCCACCTCGTAGACGCCCGGCTTGTTGACGGGGCCGGATATGGAGAAAAGCTTGGTGCCCTTGCTTTTTTCGGTGCCCAGCTTGGCGTAGGCCTCGCCGCCGTTCTTCAGAATCCAGGGAACGGTTGCCAGCGACTCCACGTTGTTTACTATGGTGGGGCAGCCGAACAGGCCCACCACCGCCGGGAAGGGCGGCTTCAACCTTGGCTGGCCCTTTTTGCCCTCTATTGACTCTATGAGGGCCGTTTCCTCGCCGCACACGTAAGCGCCCGCGCCGGAATGGACGATGATATCCAGCGCAAACCCGGTGTTGCCGAAAACGTCCGGGCCGAGAATGCCCGCCGCGTATGCCTCGTCTATAGCGCCCTGGAGCCTTTCGATGGGAAACACGAACTCGCCGCGAACATAGATGTACGCCTCGTGGCAACCGATGGCGTAGGAGGCGATGATCATGCCCTCGATCAGCATGTGGGGCGAAAGCTCAAGAATGTAGCGGTCCTTGAAGGTACCGGGCTCGCCCTCGTCGGCGTTGCAGCACAGATAAACCGGCTTGCCGTGGTCCTTGGGGAGAAAGCTCCACTTAAGGCCAGTGGGGAAACCCGCGCCGCCGCGCCCGCGAAGGCCGGAAGCCTTAACCTGGGCCGTCACGTCTTCGGGCTTGTACTTGGAAAAGACCTCGCGCGCCGTTTCATACCCGCCGCTTTCGAGGTACGTGGCAAGAAGATGGGAATCCTTCCTGCCCCAATCCGCCGTAAGTATTTTGACCGTATCAGCCATCACTTGAGCCCGTCGAGAATCCCATCCACCTTTTGGGGGGTGAGGTCCTCATAATAGCGGTCGTTGATCTGCATCATGGGCGCCGTGCCGCAGGAGCCGAGACATTCCACCTTGGTGAGCGTAAAAAGCCCGTCCGCAGTGGTTTCCCCCGCCTTGACGCCCAGCTTCTTTGAAAGGTAGTCCACGATGTGCGAGCTTCCCATGAGGGAGCAGCTTAAATTGTTGCACACCTGGACATGGTACTTGCCCACCGGCTTGCGATTGTACATGGTGTAGAAGCTCGCCACTTCCATCGCGCGGGTGGGAGCGACTCCGCAGACGGCCGCAGCTGCGGCCATCGCGTCTTCACTCACCCAGCCGTCCTGGGCCTGGCACACGTAGAGAACCGGCATTAAGGCCGCTTCCTTGTGGGCCGCGTACTTTTTCATTATGGCCGAGATTTTGTCCTCGGACTCTTTGGTGAACGAAAACGCCATTTTCCCTCCGTCTCGCGGACTTAGCGGTCCAGCTCGCCCGCGATAACGTTTAGGCTTCCAAGCACCACCACCGCGTCGGCGATGAAGCTTCCCTCGGCAAGATACGGAAACGCCGAGTAGTAATAGAAACAGGGCGGCCTCACCTTGATGCGGTAGGGCTTGGGGCCGCCGTCCGAAACGATGTAAAAGCCGAGCTCGCCGTTGGCGGCCTCGGTAAGACCGTAGACCTCGCCCACGGGCGGCTCAATTCCGTGCATGATGTGCTTGAAATGAGCCATGAGGCCTTCGATGGAGCCGTAAACCGCAGACTTGGGCGGCAAGGCGATCTTGTAATCGCTTACCATCACAGGCCCGCCGGGGATGTCCTTCATGGCCTGCTCGATTATGCGCTGGGACTGGCGGATTTCCTCAACCCGGACAAAGAAGCGGTCCCAGGTGTCGCCCTTTTCCCCAAGGGGAATGTCGAAATCGAACTGGTCGTAGCCGTTGTACGGGTGGGCCTTCCTGACGTCGTACTCCACCCCCGCCGCCCGAAGGTTGGGGCCGGTGAAACCGTAGGAGATGGCCAGTTCCTTGTCTATCATGCCCACGTCGCGCACGCGCTCGTTGAAGATGCGGTTTTTCTTCAAAAGGGCCATGATGTCGCCGATGGCCTCGTTGAGCGCCTTGTTGAAGCCCTTCACATCGTCGACAAACCCGTCGTAAAGATCGTTGGAAAGGCCGCCGATGCGGGTGTAGGCCGTGGTGAGGCGCGCACCGCAGAGCTTGGTGAAGATGTCGTAGGCAAGCTCGCGGGGCCAGAAGGCGTACCAGAAATTGGTGAAAGCGCCCATGTCCATGGCGTTGACGCCCAAGGCCACGCAGTGGTCTATGATGCGCGTTATTTCGTCGATGATGACCCGGATGCGCTGTGCCCTGGGAGTGGCTTCTATGCCCAGAAGCTTTTCCACGGCCATTGCGTAACAGGTGTTGTTCATGGCACAAGAGCAGTAGTTCAGCCGGTCGGTGTAGGGGATGACGTGCTGGTAGGGAACCTGCTCGCTCATGATTTCGAAACCGCGATGGAGGTACCCTATTTCGGGCACCAGCTTCACGATTATTTCGCCGTCCAACAGCACCTTGGAGCGAAGGGTTCCGTGGGTGGCCGTATGGGCCGGGCCCATGTTGATTTCCACGAAATTGCCCACGCCGTCGCTCTGTTCCAGGCCCTGGCGGGAAATATCGTAATCGACGGTTTCCTTCAGGACCTGGCGGCCTTCCACCGGATAGTCCTTGCGCAGGGGATGCCCCACGAAATCCTCGTGATTGAGGATTCTGCGCAGAAACGGATGCCCGGTGAAAACCACGCCGTACTGGTCCCAGCATTCCCGCTCGCCCCAGTCTGCGGACTTCCACAGGTCGGTGGCTGTGGGAAGCGCAAGATCGCTCTCCGGCACCTTCACCCGCAAAAGCAGCCGGTGCTTGTGGATAAGGCTGTAAAGGTTATAGACAACCTCGAAACGGGGGTCCTGGCCCAGAAAGTCAACGCCTGCGATATCCATGAGAAAATCCATGGAAAGATCGGGGTTGTCCTTGCAGAAAGCCAGGATTTCGTGGATGCGGTCCTTTTTTACAACAAGGGGACCTTCCGGCCACGCTTCATTGACGCCAAGAACCTCATCTGCGAACTTGGCCCTTACGATGTCTAAAGGTCTTGCCATGAGCCTTAAAGCTCCACCTTCATGCCGCGCGGAAAATCCGCACCGGCCTGAATCTTTTCCTGAAGCCTGATAACCGACCTCAGAATGTTTTCCGGATGGGGAGGGCATCCGGCCACGTAAACATCCACCGGAATTATCTCGTCAATTCCCTGAACCGTGCAGTAGTTGTTGTAGAAGCCGCCCGACGAGGCGCAGGCTCCCACGGAAATCACCCACTTGGGGTCGCACATCTGGCCGTGAATCTGCTTCAAAACCGGGGCCATTTTGTAGCTTATGGTTCCGGCCACCACCAGAAGGTCGGCCTGCCTGGGGGAAAACCTCACCAGCTCCGCGCCGTAGCGGGAAATGTCGTAACGCGACATCAGAACCGCCATGTACTCGATACCGCAACAGGCCGTGCCGAAGGGATATGGCCAGAGCGAGTACTTTCTGCCCCAGTCCGCCAGATAGCGCAGGTTGGTGGTGACGAAAGGCTGCCAGCCTTCCTGCCCCTTGGCGAAGAATTCCTTGATTTCAGATTTTGCCTCGGAAAGATTGCTCATTGGCGCCGCGCTCTTTGAACCTTTAAGGTTTCCGGCCTTTTCCCAAAAGGATTGCCCCCCTGGAATCGGCCGGGTTTTATCCTATTGCACTTTTCTGCCCTGGGTGCGGGCCCTGGCAGGCCAGTCAAAAATACCCTCTTTCCAGATGTACGCCAGGGCAACCACCAGCAGAACGGTGAAAGTCAGCATGGATACAAGGATGGGAGTTCCGAACTCCTTGGCCAGGCTTTGGAAGGAATGAGCCCAGGGATAAAGAAGGGCCGTTTCCACGTCAAAGATCAGAAAGGCCAGGGCTATCATGTAGAAACCCACGGTAAACCGCTGCTTGGCATTGGTTTTGGGCGGGATGCCGCACTCGTAGGTAGTGTATTTGATGGGGTCTGGCTGATTCTGTCCCTGAATCCAGGACACGAACCATGAAAGGGCCATGAACCCGCCCGAAAGCGCAACACCGAAACCCAATGCGGCCAATATGGCAATATAGCTTTCCACCAGTCGCCTCCATGTTCAAAGTCGGAAGGTTCGTAATACCCGCCTGCCCTTCTGTCAAGAAAAATCATCAAAGTTTTACTCATCCACGGCCCTGCCCGCGCTTGTTTTACATCATCCATCCTTTATGTTGTGGTATAAATTTCAGTAGGCCACAACATGAGACAGCCTTCAAAACGGCCTCGCGGATGGAGGAATTTCTCAAATTTTCTTGCGGCCAGAACCACAAACTCTTTCTTGCTTTCCTCGGCCAAGAGTCGGAAAATACGGCTTTAATCTGATCAAAATCATTTGAGGCATCAGCTCAACATGTCGAAAACCTTTTCCGTCATAACCCTGGGATGCAAGGTCAACCGCTACGAATCGGACAGCATCGCCTCGGAACTGGCCGCCAACGGCCTGATTGAGGCCCGCCGTGGCGAGCCCCCCGATTTCATAGTGGTGAACACCTGCACCGTCACGGGCAGGGCGGGCCAGCAGTCCAGACAGGCTGTGAGGGCGGCCATAAGGGCGAATCCCAGGGCAGTGGTTATCGCCACAGGCTGCCACGCCCAGACCGACCCGGATTCCCTTTCGGGAATCGAAAACCTGTGCGCGGTGTGCGGCAACTCCCACAAGGACAAGATCGCAGCACTTGCCCAAGGCATCCTGGCTTCAGGCGCGATCCCCCCCCAAGCCCTGGTTTTTCGGGACCCCATAGAGGATGGTCGCAAGCCCGGCTCCCCGGAAAGGCCGGTCACGGGCCTGAGGTCCAGGCCCGTTCTGCGCATCCAGGACGGATGCAACCAATGGTGCAGCTATTGCACGGTTCCAAGGGCGCGGGGAAAAAGCCGCAGCATGGACCCTGAAGCCGTGGCCCGCCACCTTTCCGGCCTTTCCGAATCCGGCTCTTGCGAGGCCGTTTTAACCGGCATCCACATAGGGGCCTGGGGGCTCGACCTTGATCCGGCCTCCTGCCTCACACGGCTTTTGACCGGGCTTTCGGAAATGCCCGGCCTTCCGAGGCTGCGCATAAGCAGCCTTGAGCCCAACGAGCTGACGCCGGGCATCCTGGGCCTCGCCCGAAAGGGCTTTCTTTGCCCGCATTTCCACTTGCCCCTTCAGAGCGGCGACGACGGAATCCTGAAACTCATGGGCAGGCCCTACACATCGGCTCAATACGCCGATATAGTAAGGGGGATTAACGAGGCCCTGCCCTTCGCCGCAGTGGGGGCCGACGTGATGGTGGGCTTTCCGGGCGAGAGCGAGGAAGCCTTCCGAAATTCGCTGGAACTTGTGGAAACGCTTCCTCTGGCATACCTCCACGTTTTCCCGTTTTCGCCCAGAGAGGGCACGGCGGCCTTTTCCATGCCCGGCAGAATAGAGCCCTGGGTGATGAAGGAGCGGACGGCGGCGCTTCGGGAGATTTCCGGGAAAAAGAGGGCCGCTTTCCACGCAAGCCTTACGGGGAAAAGCGCAGTCATCTGCGTGGAAGGCCCTTCGTCCGCGCCTTCCATCTGGAAGGGGCTTACGGAAAACTACGTTTCGGTGGAATTTGAATCGATTTCCCCCCTAAGGCCCGGAAGCCTTGTAAAGGGCCGGATCGCCCCAGGCCCCGCCGAAGGGCCGGTAAGGGCCGTATTGGAACCCCCGCCGCCGGAACCGGAGGTCGCGGTTTGACGGAAAATCCGGCCACATACGCCCCGGAAAGCGGGTGCCTTAAAGGGGTGTGGAACTCCTGGCAGCCCTATGCCTGCCTGTTCGGGCTGGCCCTTCTGATCCGGCTGGCCTTTTTATGGCAGGCCAGGGACTATCCGCTTTTTTACATACCCATAGGCGACGCCGAGGGCTACGACCTCTGGGCCCAAAAAATCGCGGCTGGCAACGCCCTGGGCGATTCGGTTTTTTACCAGGCTCCCCTTTACCCCTATTTTCTTGGGCTCATCTACTCGATTTTCGGGCGGGACCTGGTTATCGTGCGGATTTTTCAGGCCCTTCTGGACTCGTCATCCTGCATCCTGTTCGCCCTTGCCGGAAGGCGCTTCTTCAACCGGCCATCGGGCCTTGCCGCAGGGCTTCTTCTGGCCTTTTACCCCATGAGCCTCTTTTTCGTTCTGGTGATGCAAAAGGCCGCTCTCACCGTTTTCTGCCTTGGGCTTTTCCTGTACTTTCTGGGCGAGGCCCTTTACGGCCCGCGCCCCCGGCTCGACTGGCTCCTGTGCGGCGCGGGCCTGGGGCTCCTGGCCCTTGTGCGGGAAAACGCCCTGGCCTTCATTCCCCTGGCGGCGGCCTGGTTTCTGGTTTCCGAAAAATTCAACAGGGCCGCCCGGATAAGAGTCTTGGCGTTCCTCCTGGGCCTTTTCCTCGTTCTTTTTCCCGTGGCCCTTCGGAACCTTATAGTGGGCGACACCTTCGCCCTTACCACCAGCCAGTTCGGGGCCAATTTCTATTACGGCAACAACAGGGCCGCCACGGGCCTTTACGAGCCCCTGAAATGGGGCCGCTCCTCCTGGCGCTACGAGCAGGAGGACGCAAGGCAGCTTGCGGAAAAGGCCCTTGGCCGGAAACTTTCCCCGTCGGAAATCTCGCATTACTGGACGAAAAAGGCCCTTGCGGAAATCGCGGAAAACCCGAAGGGCTGGCTTTTCCGCAGCTTTGGCAAGTGGCTCCTTCTGTGGAACCGGGTGGAGGTGGCCGATTCCGAGGACGTGGCCACCCTTGGGCTTTTTTCGGGCGTCCTGCAAGCGTCTGGGGCGCTCATTCCCTTCGGGGTCCTGTGCCCCCTTGCGGCCTTCGGGCTGGCCCTGTCCCTTGGAAACATCCGCCGCCACGGGATCATCCTGATCCTTCTTTTCACCTACGCGCTTTCCGTGGCCGCGTTTTTCATCTTCGACCGCTACCGCCTGCCCCTTGCTGCCTTTCTCTGCCTTTATGCCGGGTTCGGCCTTTACGAGGGCTTCCGGCTTCTGCGCGAAAGGCGGAAAAAACCCCTTGCGTGGGCCTTGGGGTCCGCGCTTGCGGCAGTGTTCGTGGTCATGGTTCCCCTGGTGCCCGAAGGGATCATGAGCGCCAACACGGCCTTCAACATCGGAACCGTCATCGGGGAAAAGGGCGGTGACAGGGCGGAAAGCATGAAGTGGTATCAAAGGGCTATCGAGGAAAACCCGGCCCACGTGAAGGCAAGGATGGCCATGGCAGATGAGCTTTTACGGCAAAACAGGGCGGACGAGGCTCTCGGCCATCTTTATGAAGCCATAAGGTTCAAGCCGGGCTTGGCTTCCGCCCACAGGCTCCTTGCCAGGATAACGGCAAGGACGGGCAGGGCCGAGGCTTCGACGGCCCACTACCTTGCCCTTCTGGAACAGGAGCCCGGAAACGCGGAGGCCATGAAGGCGGTCAGAAGCGCCCTTGCGGAGGATGGAGGCCCGGGGCGGGTCAGAAAACTGGCGGAGATGGCCTTCGTTGACCCGAAGAGGTATCAGGCCATTGAAAAGGCCCTGATGAGCGGCCCTTAACGGCCCGTTGAAAAAAGATGGATATGAAGCCTGCCTACCTGCCTGAATATTGGCGATGAAGAGCGAGGGTTGGCTGGCTTGCCCGGGGAGGCCGTGTACTAAATGTACATAACGAGCCGGCCAAGCCAGCCTGACACAGTCGCGTTTTTAGACAGGCTGCTAGTAGGGCTTTTCCAGGGCGTGAAGTAACTTTTCGTGGTCTTCCTGGGACATCTCCACGAACTTGACCCCCATTCCAAGGGGAAACTGCTCCGGGTCGTCGGTGCGCTTGCGGTTCCAGGCCACCTCGCAAAGAAGGCCCAGCGGACCTGCGTCGTCCGGCAGTTGGAGATTCAGCTTGAACCTCTCCCCACGGGAAAGGGGGGAAGGGGTCTTGATGAAAAGTCCGCCGCAGGACGCGTTCTGGGAATATGCCTCAAGGTGCAGGTCACCGTGCTCGTACATTACGAACCAGGTCTTGGAAACACGAGGCTCGCGGCGGACCAGGCTTATTCCGGCAGCTGCGTCGGTGGTCTTTTTCAGGCGAAGGGTGAGGCACTCGAAAAGCTGGTAAAGCTCCGGGGAGAGGCCGTTGATCTCGTCCTCCAGTTGCTTCCGGTCCAGAACCGATAAAACGGTGTGGCCCACCGCCCTGGCGGTGGCGGAGCGCGGGGAGTCTGAAATAAAGGCCATTTCACCGAAAATCTCCCCCACCCGCAAGACCTCCAGGATCAGGCTGCGGCCTCCCACGTCCTTGCAGATCACCACGGCCCCGGTCTTCACCCGGTAGATGTCCCGGCCCAGGCTCCCTTCGGCGAAGATGACCTCTCCGTCAGCGAACGACTCCTCTCCGATTATTCTATACACTTAACGCCTCCTTTGATAGAGCGCGAACCAGGCGCGGTAACGCCGGTTTTTAAAGCAATCCGTTTGATGATAGGAATCCACCATATCACAAGCCGCACGCCATACTCAACAGCCGGTTGCGACAATATGTTATAGACGGCAAAAAAAAGAAAAGGACCCCGCCCATGAACTATTCAATGAAGCCCATAGGCGTCGTCAGGCACGAGTCCCAAACGGTTCCGCGCCACTGGTCGGTTTCGGACGTTTCAGGCAGGCTTGTCATAAACCCGGAATACACCACGGGGCTAAAGGACATCAGGCCCGGCGACAAGATAACGGTGCTTTTCGTTTTCCACCGCGCCCCGGAATTCGATCCCTCCCTCCTCATCCAGAAGCCGCCCCACACTGGAATCGAAACCGGCGTTTTTTCCATCTGCTCCCCGGTACGCCCGAATCCGGTGGGGCTTTCGGTGCTCACCGTTGGCAGGGTGGAGGAAAACGTCATTTTCGTCACGGGCCTCGATATGTTCGACGGTACGCCCATAATCGACATCAAGCCGTCATTTCCGCCGCCCGCAAAGTAGGGCCGCCTCAAAGCCCGGAATCAGCGCCCGGATTCAGGAAGCGGCGGATGAACCGGGCCACCTCGGCCTTTCCCTCCACCACGCCGTAATGGCCCTCGCACAGGACGTCCGCGTTGAGGGAAAGAAGAAGGTTCAAGGAGCGCACGTAATCCTCCCGGTTTGAAAGAAAGGACGCCACAAGGGGGCCGTGGACGTCCTGGCCGAAGAGTATCTTTTTGCCGTCAAGATGGGTGACGTAGGCCACCGAACCGGGGGTGTGGCCGGGGCAGTGGATGGCCTGGATTTTTAGGCTTCCCACAGAGAAAAGCTCCTGGCCTCCGGAAATTTGGTGATCAACGCGGACCGGAGGCATTTCCGCCCCGTACCAGGAGGCCGCTGTAACGGCTTTATCGCCGGACTCCAGAAAGGCCGAGTCCTTTTCATGGGCCACCACGGGGATGCCGAATTCCCGGCTCAAAAGGGCCGCTCCCGCCGCGTGGTCGTAGTGGCAGTGGGTGAGAAAGAGGAAGGAAAGCGAGGCTTCGGCTGGCAGAACGGCGCGTATGTTTTTCGAAAGCCGCTCGTGTTCGCGCCCGGTTCCGGCGTCGATCAGGGCGGCCCTGGTCCCGCCGCACACAAGATAAGCGGCGGCGTCCTCGTCGCAGGTGAGCCCCGGACCCGCCACCATCCACAGACCGTCGGATATTTTCATCGCCCTTACATCTCCTCCACGGCTGGCCCGCGCTCCCAGGATGTTAGCCGACCCGGCCACAAGCATCTCAAAGCATTGAAACAGGATCAACATCCAGATACGCACTGGCCTTCCCGCCCGTACAGCGCCTTCCTATGGCCCCGGAGAGCGCGGCCAGAAATTCCCGGAAGCTCCTTGTCTCGTAGCCCTTCAAAAGCATCTGCCAGCGGTAGACGTTGGAAAGCCTCGAAATGGGCGCGGGCACCGGCCCCAGAACCACTATCCTGCCGCCCGCGTTCGCGGCGAGCACCCGGGCGTCCTCCCCTATAACAGAGGCGGTTTCCTCGGCCTTCGCCAGCTCCTTCGACATTATCCTCACCTGGGCAAGGCGCGTAAAGGGCGGATACCCAAGCCCTTTGCGCAGGGAAAGCTCGGTGCCGTAAAAACCTTGGGCGTCCGCCGTTCTTGCGGCCTTGATGGAAAAATGGTCGGGGCTATAGGTCTGGATTATCACGGTTCCGGGTTTTTCCCCCCTGCCAGCCCTTCCCATCACCTGGCTCACAAGCTGGTAGGTGCGCTCTCCGGCCCTAAAATCCGGAAAACTGAGGGACAAGTCGGCGCACACCACCCCCACAAGGGTTATTCCGGGAAAATCGTGGCCCTTGGCAACCATCTGGGTGCCTATTACGATATCCAGTTCACCCTTTCGCAGACCCGTCAAAACCGACACCAGGGCGTTTTTTTTTGCGGTGGTGTCCCGGTCGAGCCGCGCCAGACGGGCTTCGGGAAAGAGCTTGGAAACCGCCGCCTCCAGTTTTTCCGTGCCCACCCCCACAAGCTGAATCTTCTGGCTGCGGCAGTTGGGGCAGCCTGCGGAAAGCTCGTGGCAATACCCGCAGTAATGGCAGAGGCAGGAGTTCTGGTCCTTGTGATAGGTGAGGCTTACATCGCAGTTGACGCACCTTATAGCCCCGCCGCAGTCGGCGCAGAGGGCGAGATTGGAATAGCCCCGGCGGTTCAGGAACAGGAGTACCTGCTCCTTGCGGGCCAGCGTTTCGGTGATGGCGGAAACCAGCGGGCCGGAAAGAAGGGCCCCGTGCTTTCCCGCCTTGTTGAACCGAAGGTCCACCAGCCGCACTTCCGGGAAGGGGCGATCCTCCACCCTTTTTGTAAGGGCGATTTCCACGGACTTCCCGTTCTGCGCGTTATGGAGGCTCACCACCGAGGGCGTGGCCGAGCCCAGAACCGCCACGGCCCCGGAAAAACGCGCCCGCACCACCGCAAGGTCGCGGGCGTTGTACCGAAGGCCGCTTTCCTGCTTGTAGCTTTCGTCGTGCTCCTCGTCCACCACGATGAGGCCCAGGTTCGCGTGAGGGGCGAAGATGGCCGAACGCGCACCCACTGTAACCGACACCTCGCCGCGTGCGGCCCTTATCCACTGGTCGTGGCGCTCGCCTTCGCTAAGCCCCGAATGGTAAACCGCCACCTTCTCGCCGAAACGCGCCCGAAAGCGCCTTTCCGTCTGGGTGATAAGGGCTATTTCCGGCACCAGCACCAGGGCCGAGAGCCCCTTTTCAACGGCCATGCGGGCCGCTTCCAGGTACACCTCGGTCTTGCCGCTTCCGGTGACGCCGTTCAGAAGAAAGCAGGAAAAACCGTTTCCCAGCGCCGCCCCCACCTTTAAAAGCGCGGCCTTCTGCTCGTCCATGAGCGCGGGAGGGCCGCAATCAGGTGTTACCTCGCTTCCGAATGGGTCCCGGTAAACGGGCTTGTCAAAGGTCACGATTTCGCCCGCGCCCGCCATGTCGGCAAGATGGCGGCCCACTGACGGGACCAGGATTTTCAAATCCCGCAGGAGCATGGCCCCGCGTTCGGAAAGGATGGAAAGCGCCCTGTGGCGGCCCTTGAGTCTTGGGGATGCGGAGGAGACGGGAACAAGGCCAAGCACCCAGGACTCGGTCTTGGGGCCGAAGCGGTCCGAGACGGCCACGGGCCCGCATTTCACAAGGCCCCGGTCAAGGAGCCGGAAAACAGAGGCCCGCCTTTTCCGGTCGTCCCCGCAAAAATCGGAGAGCAGAACCGCGCCGGATTTTTCCAGAGCCTCAAGTACGCCCTGTTCCGGGCCGTCCAAACCGGATTTGGCCGCCCCGCCAACATTATCGGAAACGCAGACCTCAAGGGCCGCCCCGCAGTCGGCCCCGGTGGGCAGGGCCTCCTTGATTACGAGCCCCGTGGGATAAAAATAGTAGTCGGCCACCCAGCGGAAAAAGGGGATCATTGATTCGGGAAAAAGTGGACAGGGGTCCAAGACGTCGGCCACGGGCTTCAGGCTAAAACCTTCCACGGGTTCGCCCGGCCCCAGGACATAGCCCATTGACGCCCCCCGCCCAAGTGGGACCAGCACGCGCTTTCCGGCCAGGGCAAGCCCCGAAAGGCTCTCCGGCACCGAATAGGTGAGGGTGCGGGCAATGTTGGCCGCCACCGCCACCTCAACCAGTTCCGCATTGTCGAAAGACAAGGGCCGCCTCACTCGTTCATTGCGAACTGGCCGTTTTCGTAGATGATCTTCTTCTCGCCTGAAACAAGCGTTGCCGTGACGGTCTTTTTTTCGGTGTTTACAAGGTCCCAGTGAAGGGCCGAGTCGTTGAATCCGAGTTCCTTCTTGAGTGCCGGGGTAAATTGCTCCTGGTCGCCTGAAAAGGTGTCCGCGTAGGAGGAGCCAAGGGCCACGTGGCAGTTGCCGAAGCGCCCGCCGAAGTTCTCGTCGAAAAGGGTGTTGGCCATAAACCTGTCTATGCGGGAAAATCGGCGGTCAGTAAGGGAGAACTCGCCCAGGCGGCAGGCCCCGGCGTCCATCTCCACCTGCTTTTTCAGGAATTCCTCGCCCTCGTCGGCGCGGGCATCGATCACCCGGCCCTTCTCGAACACCAGGGTGACGCCCTTTATGTAGTTGCCGTAGCGGAAGGAGGGCTGGTCCGCGTGATAGACGCCTTCCGTGCCGTTATAATCGGGCGAGATGAAAACCTCGAAACTGGGTATGTTGTGGCCGGACACGCCTGCCCAGCGCCGCTGTTTTCCTGGGGTGACGGTAAGGTCGCAGCGCTCGCTTTTTACTTGCAGGGATTCGATCTCCATCCCGTTCAGCCAGGCCTTCAGCTTTTGGGTCTTGTCGAAGATCCCCTTCCAGCGCGAGACCGGGTCCGGGTCGTCCAGAAAGCAGGCCGCCCGCCACTGCCTTCCGTAGGCCGCAAGGGTGGTTTTGGCCTGGGCCGCAAGGGCCTTGGTGGGCACTATCCCAAGGGTCCAGCCGAAGGAGCCCTTCTGCTCATGCCGGTCCAGAATGTCCCGCAAGGGCTTTCGGGAAAGGGACGCCGCCGAAAGAAGATCGGGCGGCGAGTCTTTCAGGTGGGTGAGGGATTCCGGGGCGATAAGGTAGATGGAGCCTTGGATTCCCTCGTAAAGCTCGGTCTCTCCGGGCGGGATGAAGGCCGCCTGGGCCTTGTCGGCCACGGAAAAGAACTGTCGTTCGAGGCCCGCCGTGGGCATGAGGCGCATGACCGGGTGAAATCCGTGTTCCAGCACCTTTTTCTGGACAACCTCGGCCACCGAAAGCGCCGGAAGATCGAACCGCACCAGTATGATGTCGCCTTTGGCGTACTTTTCGGTGCGGGCGGTGAAAAGCCCCCACAGAAGCACGTCGGCGTATCGTTCCATGATCTCTTTTGAAAGCATCGGGCCTCCATGTATAAGGACGGATGAAAGCTAAAAAACCTCTACGGATGGGATTCGTAACAGATAAGCGAAAGGTATTCAATGGCCGGGCGGGGAGTTTTACGGCAGGATACATGGAATCCGACGCAAAAAGGGGGTGGGAAACGCCCCTTGCCCCCCTTTTGAAAAATCGGCCTTCTGGCGGCAAATACATCAGTGATGCCCGTCTTCGCCCTCTTCGCCGGAAAGGGTGTCCTTCACCGATTTGGCCACAACATAGGTGACCCCGGCACCTATGATGGCAAGGGCGTACCACAGGCCGCCCATGAAGATGATGTGGCTCGCGTCCCAGGCCCATTCAAAGATGAAGGGAAACATGGAAAAGTCCTTCCTGTTGCGCTTTCAAAAAATATGGTAATAAATCAATTCGTTGGGCTTCGTTTCTCAGCCCAGCCTACAAGACTGCCTGCTCAATGACCGTCTTTTTCGCCGACCTCAAGGGGAAAAAGCGGCAGATAACGGTGCGACAAGGACACCAGGAGCACGCCGTAGGCCACGGGCAGGATGGTTGTTGCAATCTCCTGCCAGGTGGGGACGTACATGGCCCACTTGTCGAAGCTCAAGACCGGTATCGCGTTGGTCTGGACCACCATGGCCCAGCGGTTGACGCACACCCCCATGACTGCCAGTACCAGGGCGAGAGTGAAGATCGCCCGATTTTCGCGGGCCTTGGGGATCAGAAGAACCGCCGCCGGAATTATTCCGCCGATGACAATTTCAAGGGCAAGGAACCAGTACCCGTAAAAGGGGCCGGATGCGTAGAAGTCCGAGAGCGAAAAGCCCGCCCCGGGAGCCGTAACCTGCGCCCAATAGACGGTGTCGATGATTTTGGCGATGATGTAGGTGCCCATCATCCAGCCGGAAACCTTTGCCAGAAAGCGCATGGTTTCATCGGGCACCAGCTTCTTTTTTGTGACGGCCTCGATTATGCGGGTTAAAAGCATGGTGAAGCAGGGACCGTAGGCCGCCGCCGACCATGTGAAAAGGAAGAAGGTCCAGGGCCAGATGAACACTCCCTCGCGGGCCGCAAAGGGCCTGCCGTAGAGCACTCCGGCGAGTCCGCCCAGGCTTCCCTGGTGGAAAAAGGACAGGAAAACGCCGGTTGCCGCGAAAACCGCCATTGAGCCGTGGAAATTTTTGACCAGGTTCCGGAAAAAGGGAACCTTGGAAAGCACCCGGTTTTCCAGGATGTTGGGAAAATATTCTATGGTCAGCACGATAAAGTAGCACGAAAGGCAGAAGGCCACTTCGGTCAGCATGGAATGCACGTTGGCGTGCCAGAAAATGAACCAGCCGCGAAGTGGCTGGCCTATGTCTATTGCAAGAATCAGAAGGGCCGAGCTGTAGCAGATGAAGCCGATCAAAACCGCGTAATTCACTATGTATTTCAGCGGTTTCTCGTGCCCCAGAACGTATTTCAGAAAGCCCGTGAAAAAGGCCCCGCCGCCCAGGGCGATTACGGCGAGATCCGCCCAAATCCACAGGGCGAATCCGTAGTAATCGTTCATACCGGTCTGGTTCAAGCCGAAAATCCAGCACAGGGCGGCGGCATAGACCCCCCAAAGGGCCACCACGCCCCAGAACCCCATCCACAGGGTAAACTTCCACAGGGGCGCGCGGGTGACGCCCTTTGGCTGAAGCGCCTCGTCCCAGGCCAGGATTGTTCCCGCAAGGCCCCTTTTTTCCCGGTTATCGAGCACGGCTTCCATTCACTTCTCCTTGGCCTCTACCCTGCTGTCTTCTCATCATTTACCGTGCGGTCAGCCGCTTTTCTAATCCACTCGTGCCGGGTGGTGTAATAAACCTTGGGCTCGGTGCCCAGCCGCTCCAGAAGGCGGAAAACGTAAAGGCCCTTCACCGGCTGGCGAAGGCGGTAAACCGCGTGTTTCGGGTCGTCCAGGTCGCCGAAGGCGATGGCCCCGGAAGGGCAGCTTTGGGTGCAGGCTGTCTGGTACTCGCCTTCTTCCAACTCCTTCCGCTTTTCATAGAAAGCCTTGTCCATGGCCTTTTGATAACGATGAAAGCAGAAGCTGCACTTTTCCACAACGCCGCGCATTCTAAGGCTTACGTCCGGGTTCAGCATCTTTTCCATGCCCTTGGGATAAACCGGATCGAACCAGTTGAAGTACCGGGCATGGTAGGGGCAGGCCGCCATGCAGTACCGGCACCCGAAGCAGCGGGTGGGTATCTGGCTCACGATTCCGGTTTCGGCGCTGTAATCCGTGGCCACAGCCGGGCAGACCGACACACAGGGGCTGTGCCCGTGGCCGCCCTTTCCGGCGCAGTGCATGCAGGGCCGGGGCAGGAAACAGGTGCGGGCTTCCGGGAAGCCCTTGCCGTTATCAAAGCTGTACACCCGCATCCAGGTTATTGATTTCTTCTTGTCCGTCTCGTCGGGCCGCGCGGTCACGTTGTTTTCAGCCATGCAGGCCACCATGCAGGAGCCGCAGCCCGTGCATTTATCCAGATCGATGACCATGCCGTAGCGCCTGTGGCGGACGGATGTTTTTTCGGCTTCACTCATTTGAAACCTCTATCGTAAAAACGCCTCAGTAGCGACAGGGATGTGCGTATAACCCCCAGCCCCTCGTAATTTAATCCGACGGCCATGGCGACAGGCTGGCCCGTACCCCGTAGGCCGCATCCTGCCCGGTAACCGGGTCTATGGCGGGGGCGGCCAGGGCGCTGTAATTGACGCCCCTTATGTTCAAAAATGCGTCGTAGCCCTGATGGCCAAGGCCCCGTGGGATTCCCACCACGCCCGGCATGATCCCGTTGGAAAGGTGAATCATGACGCTTGCGGAACCTTTGGGCGTGGACAGTTCCGCAACGCGCCCTTCGGAAAGGCCGAGCTTTTTCGCGGTTTCCGGGTTCACCTCAACCAAAAGGCCGTTTTTCTTCAATACGGCGTCGGAAAGGGCTTTCACCATGTAATTGGAGCCCGCCACCGGCCCCACGGCCAGGCGCAGGCTTTCAATCGGTACTGCGAGAAGCGGCCAATCTCCTTTTCCCGGAAGATTGGGACCCTTGTGGGTGGGGCCGAGCACCAGGGCGTTGTGAATGAACCTGTGGGTTACGGCGGGGGAGAAATCCACGCCTGCACCCGGCTCCACAATCGCATCCGCCGAAACATGGCCGTCATTTTTCAGGGCTTCCATGTCGTTTCCAAGGGCCTGGGCAAGGGCCGCAGAAAAATTGGCCCAGGCGAAACTCTGCCCCACTGTTCCGCCCACGGCCCTTGCTATTTCCATGATGGCCTGCCCGGCGGGCCGCGAGTTAACCACCGGGTTCAACAAAGGCTTTGAAAGGGAGACCTGCCTTTTTACCGATCCCGGAGGAGTGGGCGAGTACTGCCAGTCCTCCAGGAAGAAATTTATGGGAAACACCACGTCGCTCATCATGGCGGTGTCGTTTAAATGCGTGGCGAAAGAGGCTATGAAGGGAATTTTCCCCAAAACCTCCCGCGCCTTTTTTGCGTCGGGAAGATCGTGGAAGGGGTCGGAATCCACCACCAGAAGGGCTGAGAGCCCGCCGCCCCTGGTTTCGGCCAGAAGGGCCGGAAGGTTCGAGAGGATGGATTCCGCAAGGGGAAAGCGCCTCGTTCCGGCGAAATCCGCCCTGCCTCTGGAAAGCCCCTTTATGGCAACCTGATCCAAAAAGGGCGCGGACCACCCGGCAAGGGAGTCCTCCCTTCTCAGAAAAAGGCCGCCTTGGGCGTTTATCCGGCCCTTAAGAATATTTAGGGAGTGGACTGCCATGCATTCGGACAAAAGCCCCGCCCCGTCGCCCCGGCCACGGCCCCACACTGCAAGGGGCTTTTCTGCCTTTCCGAAGGCCCGCGCCAAATCCGTGATTGCCTTGGCCGAAAGCCCGGTGAGCCCGGCGACCTTTTCCGGGGTGTAATCGGCCAGAACCTTGCCCGAAAAGCCCTTCACGGGCTTGCCGTCCGGCCCGGCGGCGTCGAGAAAACCGCGCGCAGCGGCAATCACGCCGGGGTCGGCCAGTTTTTCCTTGATAAGAACGTGGGCGATTCCAAGGGCCAGGGCCGCCTCCGAGCCGGGCTTGGCCGCGATCCACTGGTCCGCCTTGGCCGCCGTGTTGGAAAGCCTGGGCGAGACCTGGGCCAGGACTCCGCCCCTGTCCCGAAGGGCGCTCACGGCCTTTATGGTCGCCACAGGGCTTCCGAAGCCCTCCAGAAGATCGCTTCCGAAACTCAAGACAAAATCGGCGTTTTCGATGTCGAAACCCGGCTGGGCGTCGACGCCGTGCATGTATTTGATGGCCTTTGCGTAAGTATCGAAGGAAGTGACCGGGAAAAACACGTTGGATGAGCCGAAGGCCTGCATGAAGCGCTCAAACATCCTGGATGCAGGATTCAGCCTTTGACCTGTGATGACGCCCGCCCTGTGGGCGTCGCCCTTGGCGCGAAGGTCGGAGAGCTTTTTTGCGGCAAACTCCACGGCCTCCTTCCAGGAAACCCGCTTCCACTTCCCCTCGCCCCGCTTTCCAGCGTTGACCATCGGCCCGGTTATCCTGGTAGGGCCGTAGAGAAGCGCCAGGGCCGAGGCTCCAAGGGGGCACAGGCCGCCGTCGTTTACCGGATGACCTGGGGTTCCGGCCACGCCAGCGAGCCTTTCGCCGATCTTCCGAACCCTTAGGCCGCAGGAGCCCGGGCACAGGCGGCACACGGTATCGAGGGCGGTTTCCGGCCCGCCCGCCACAGCCGGGGTTCCGGGCCAGTTCTGGGTCCATATCGAAAGATCGTCGGCGAGCTTAAAGGGAAGAGGCGACAGCATGGTTCCCACAGCGCCGCCCGCCGCGACCCCCGCCCCAAGGGCGAGAAAATTCCTTCGGGAAAGCTTCATGGTTTTTCCCTTACTTGTGGCACACGAAACATGCTTCTTTTTCGTTTTTCACCTTGGCGTGGCAGTCGGCGCAGGTGTCCATCTTCATCCGGTCCCAAGGCTTGTCCGCGAAACCCGAAATATTCTTCCCGTAGATGTCCCGGCTTTCGCCGGTTATGCGGTTGCGGAAAAAGGGCCTGGAATGCTCGGTCTCGCCGTGCTTTCCGTGGCAGTTGACGCACACTGCGGCAGAATAGGCGCCTGGGTCCTCACCGGCCTCCCCCGGCTTCATACCGGCCATTTTCTGCATTTTCTCCGAAAATACGTGGGCCGAATGGGAGAAGAAGGCGCACTGGGGCTGGCGGGAATAGACAAGCCAGGGTATGGGCTTTGACGGGGTTACGTAATCCGCCACGAGCTTCGCCTCGTTGGGGTCGGTTCCCTGGGCCTCGGAATGGCACTGGATGCAGTTAGAGAGGTCGGGAATCCCCGAAAAGCGGCCCTCCTCGTCAAAGGAGTGGCAACCCGCGCAGTCGCCCACCTGCTCCACGTGAATCTTGTGGTTGAAATCGATGGGCTGCCTCAACTCGGAATAAAGCAGCTTCGGAAAGGCCGCCCAGCCAACGGCGAGGCTTGCGGCAAGGCCCACCGCAAGGCCCGCGATTCCGAAGGCGATCCAGCTGCGGTCGGCCCTTTTTCCGGGCGGCTTGGTGGTTTCGGCTGTAATTCCGTCATGTTCCGGCTCGTTCATGCGTCCTGCCCGATTGACGTATTGGGTTTGCGTGGATGACACGGATACCCTGATATATTCCCTCATACCTTGAAAAGTCAATAATTCAGATAACCGGAAGGTTTCAAAAAGCCCGGTCTTAACCGCGCGGCCCGCAATTTACCCGTTTTTGCAAATCCCGCGTTTCCGCCTGACGGCATCTTGGGTTTCAATTGACACCGGTCGGCATCAATGAGATATTAGACATTTGGGAATGGGAAACGCGCCGTTTTCCGGTCCAAAAAACCGCCGAAGCCAGGACTCAATAACAGGCGAAAGAACGACATGACCGAAGAAGACACGGACGATCCCTATTATTCCGAGCCGGATGACGAGCCGGAAAACGGGGCGGGAGACGGCGACTCCGAGGAAGCAGCCCCTGTCCCGGCTTACGAAAAATCCCTGGTACGGCTCGATCCGCTCCAGAGGTATCTGTCCGAAATCTCCAAGTACCCCCTTCTCACCCGCGACGAGGAACGCGAACTGGCCACCCGCATCCAGGAGTTCAACGACGAGGAGGCAGGCTTTCGCATGGTCACGGCCAACCTCCGGCTGGTGGTGAAGATCGCCCTGGAATTTCAAAGAGTCTGGATGCAGAACCTTCTGGACCTCATCCAGGAGGGCAACATAGGGCTCATGCAGGCGGCCCGGAAGTTCGACCCCTTAAAAAACGTGAAGTTCAGCTATTACGCCTCGTTCTGGATCAAGGCCTACATTTTAAAGTTCATCATGGACAACTGGCGGCTGGTGAAGATCGGCACCACCCAGGCCCAGCGCAAGCTCTTTTTCAAGCTGAAAAAGGAAAAGCAGCGCCTGATCGAACAGGGCTTCGATCCCAAGCCGAAACTTTTAAGCCAGAACCTGGGCGTGTCCGAAAAGGACGTGGTGGACATGGACCAGCGCCTGGACAGCTGGGACCTTTCCCTTGACGCGCCCATCAAGGACGACTCCGATTCCGAGCGCATAGAGTTTCTATCCACCCCCGCCGAATCCGCAGAGGACAAGGTGGCGCGCAAGGAGATGGAGCACATTCTACAGGAAAAAATCGCCGTGTTCCGAAAAAGCCTAAAGGAGCGGGAACTGGAGATTTTCGACTCAAGGCTTTTTTCGGATTCTCCCGCAACGCTCCAGGAGATAGGCGACCGCCACGGCATAAGCCGCGAGCGGGTGCGCCAGCTCGAAAACACCGTCATAAAAAAACTCAAGGCCTTTCTTGAGTCCCAGATTCCCGACTTCGACACCTACCAGGGCGGTTTTGACCCATCGAACAGGGGCAGTGCCTGAAACGCGGCCACAAGCGCCGGTTGAGCCAGGCAGTCGGGCCGCCCGCAGCATTCGCCAAATTTTCGCAACACGGCCTATAGGGCCGACAGAGGTTTTAAATGAGACTTTTTCACCCGCCGAAAAATGGCCGCTTAAATCTCAGGGCTTCATCCCTGCCGCTTTTTTTCGCAATCGCGGCAGCGGTGTCGATTTTTGTGGGATGCCAGACCCTTCCGGCAAACAGCGCCCAGGCGGCCACGCCTGTCGCGGCCCGGGACAAACAGCCCGTAAAAAGCGGCCAGGATGCAGCGCCCGTAAAAGCCAGGGACAAAAAATCCCCGAAAACACCGGAAACAACAGGACTCGGCCAGTCACGGGGAAACCGGATTTCCTACCACGCCTTTTTAAGCGGCCTTCTGGCGGAAATCGCGGGCGACAACGACCGGGCTTTCTTTTACCTGGAAAGGGCCCACGAGGCCGACCCGGACTCGTTCACCATATCCATGGAACTCGTTCGCCTTTCAATGGAAAGGAACGAGGACGGAAAAACCCTTGCCCGCGCCATCGACCTTGCCGCCAAGCATCCGGAAAACGCCGAAGCCCACTTTCTTCTGGGGGTGGCCAGGGCCCGCAACAAGGAATTCGAGGCCGCAGCCCGGTCCTACAAAAAATCCCTCGAAATAGAGCCCGGCGAGAAAGCCGTTTACGTGGCCCTCATGATGCTGGCAAGCCAGAGCGAAAAGATGGAGATCGCGGAAGACATCTTAAAATCCCTGGCCGTGCGCTTTCCCGCAGAACCCCTGCCAAGGTATTCCCTTGGGGCCATCTACGCGGAAAAAAAGGAATGGGACAAGGCCGTGGCCGAATACGGCAGGGCCGCCGAGGCCGACCCGGAAATGGCCGAGCCGGCCAGGAGGGAAATCATACGGGTTCACCAGGCATCGGGGCAGACGGCGAAACTCATCGAGGTCTACAAGGCCATGCTGGCGGAAGACCCTGCCGACATCGAGGCATCGGCTGGGCTTGCCGAGGCTTATCTGGCGGAAAAGGACCTTCCGAAAGCCAAAACCGTAATCGACGGCATAATAAAGGACAGCGGGGGGGAAGCCGCCATAATCCGATCGGCTGGGCGTCTTTATTACGGCGCGGGCTATCCCGACGAAGCCATGAAGCTTTTCACCGCCCTTGCCGAACGGCCCGACTCAGGCCCGGAGGACTGGACCCTGGCCGCAACGGTCCTGGAGGATATGGGTAAAAAGGAAGAGGCTTACAAGATTTACGTCCGCGTCCCCCCCGACTCCAGGTTTTACGCAACCGCCCGGGTGAACGCGGCAAGCATCTCCAAAACCGCAGAAGACCGCGAAAAGGCATACGAGGCCGTTAAAACGGCATCGGGCAAGGGTGGGGCCGAGACCAACCTTTATATTTCCCTTGCGGCGGTTTTCGAGGACGCCAAGAATTTCGCCAGGGCCGAGGCAATACTTAAGAAGGCCTTGACGGAACACGAGAACGAACCCCATCTTATGTTCCGGCTGGGGGTGCTTTACGACCGCTGGGGCAAGAAGGACGAGGCCATCAAAACCCTCAAGCAGGCGGTGGCCCTCATGCCGGATTCGCCCGAAGCCCTCAATTACCTCGGATACACCTACGCAGACCTTGGGGTGAACCTGGCGGACGCCAAGGCCCTGATAGAAAAGGCCCTGGAGAAAAAGCCCGGCGATGGATTCATCACCGACAGCCTGGGCTGGGTGTACTTCAAGATGGGCGATTTCAACAAGGCCCTGGAAATACTGAAAAAAGCCGTGGAGATAGTGCCGGACGAGGCCACCATCCTGGAGCACCTGGGAGACGCCTACCTGGCTTCGGGAAACGCGGCAAAGGCCCTGGAAACATACGAAAAGGCCCTTCCCAAACAGGAGGACCAGGAGGTTAAAAAGGGCCTTCTGAAAAAGATCGAGGAGCTTAAAAAATCGGGTAAAACACCCTGATTTCACAATTATGATTCAGCCCCCAACTTACAGGAGGAAAGCATGGAAGACCGTTATATGGCTTACGCACAGCCGAGAACCCTGGACAAGGTGACAATCAACGCTTTCGTGAGAAGCGTTTACAACTGGATGGCAGTCGGCCTTACCCTTACGGCAGTGGTGGCCTTTCTGACCGCCTCAAGCCCTGCCGCGCTGAAATTCATTTTCGGCAACCAGCTGGTGTTTTTCGGCCTCATAATCGCCGAACTGGGCATGGTGCTGTATTTTTCAGCCCGCATATACAAGATGGACGCAGGCACCGCCACCGGGGTCTTTCTGGGGTATTCGGCCCTAAACGGCCTCACCCTTTCGGCTATTCTGATTGTTTACACCGGCAGCTCGATTTTCTCCACCTTCCTGGTCTGCGCAGGAACCTTCGCGGCGGTAAGCGTTTACGGCTACACCACCAAGAAGGACCTTACTTCCATGGGTTCCTTCATGATGATGGGGCTTTTCGGCATTATCATCGCCTCGGTGGTGAACATTTTCCTCAAAAGCTCCGCCATGGAGATGGTCATAAGCTACATAGGCGTGTTCGTGTTCGTGGGACTCACCGCCTACGATACCCAGAAGATCAAGAACATGGCCGAGACCCAGCCCCTGGAAGCAGGGTCGGGTGCCATGCGCAAGGCGGCGCTTTTCGGCGCTCTCAATCTTTACCTTGATTTCATCAACCTTTTCCTGATGCTTCTTCGCATCATGGGCGACCGCAGGTAGGACGCCCAAAGGCACAGCAAGGCATTACCGGCCCGCTGCGAGGCAACCATGCCGGATTCAGGCGCAAGCAGGAATCCGGCATGGTTTTGAAACGGCAAAGCCAGGGGATTGCAACCAGGACAGGCGGCCAATGAGCATAATAGAGACGTTACAGGGCCGGGGCGTGGTTTTCCCCGATCCCGGCGCGGTTTACGTCGCTCCCGAAGTGGACCCTATGCGGATTCTTCCCGGAGCGGTTCTCCACCCGTCAAGCCGCATCACCGGGAAACGCACCCTCATAATGGAAGGGGCCGAGATCGGCTCCGAAGGCCCGGCTGTGGTGCATGACTGCGCCGTTGGGCCGGGCGCACGCCTTAAGGGCGGGTCCTTTTCCGGCTCGGTTTTTCTTTCCGGGGCAAGCGTCGGCCCCGCCGCCCACGTGCGGCCCGGAACCATATTCGAGGAGGGCACTTCGGCGGCCCATGCTGCGGGGGTCAAGCAGACCATCCTTTTTCCCTGGGCCACCCTGGGAAGCCTGGTCAATTTCTGCGACTGCCTGATGAGCGGGGGAACAGGCCCGAAAAACCACTCCGAGGTGGGATCAAGCTACATTCACTTCAACTTCACCCCACAGCAGGACAAAGCCACGGCGTCCCTTATAGGCGACGTCCCGCGCGGTGTCATGCTTCGGGAAAACCCCATTTTTTTGGGCGGCCAGGGCGGGCTTGCTGGGCCGTGCAACATAGCCTACGGAAGCGTGATAGCCGCCGGAACCGTGTGGAGGCGGGATATCATCGAGGAGGACCGCCTCTGGGTCACCGGCCCTTTAAGCCGCAGCGCGGGGCTAAAGTTCACGCCCGGCCTTTACAAGTCCATCGCGGGCATAGTGGAGCACAATCTCGGCTACCTGGGAAACCTCGTGGCCCTTTTCAACTGGTACGTCCACGTTCGCAGCCTCTTTTTCGCCACGGAGCCCGAAAAGGCCCTTCACGCGGCCCTGGTCGAAACATGCAGGGAGGCTGTAACCGAACGCCTGAAACAAATGGCCCTTCTTGCCTCCCGGATGCCCAGATCCATAGCCCTTTACCGGGCCGCAGAAGGCAACCCGCCCGAACACCTGCTTTCCCAGAAGCAGGAACTTTTCGACAAGTGGCCAATCGTGGAGGAAGGAACAAGGGCGCGCCTGGACGAGACCGCAGACCAGCCGCCGGAAGCCTTTCTGGAAGCCGTGGCCGGGGCGAAGGAAGCCTCATCCGGCGACTACCTGAAGGCCGTGCTTCTTCTCGATGATAAAGACAGGACGGCTGGAACCGCCTGGCTTGACGGCATAGTGGCCGAAGTCATGGCGATGGGCAGGGAGGTTCTTTCCTCTTTCGCCTGACAGACAGTAAAAATTTTGATCGATTTTCCAAGGAGATTTCCATGCCTCCGACACCCATAGTATCGCCCAAGTCAGCCCCGGAGCTTTTGAACATGTATTACCTGGACGTGCGGTGCGCCATTCTTGAAACCGCCGCAGCCCTGGACCGCATGGACCGCGCCCCGGACGCCCCAAAAACCCTTTCGGACAAGCGCCGGGAAAATCTCAAAAAGGCCCTTTCCGTGTGCCTTTCCGATGACGCCGACAACCGGGTGGAGAGGATTCTCGTCCTCCTGTCCGAAACATAGGGGGAATTATGAAAGTAATAGAACCCCACATCCACATGATCGCCCGCACCACCCAGGACTACGAGCGCATGGCCCGCATGGGCACGATCGCCTGCTGCGAGCCCGCCTTCTGGGCTGGCTACGACCGCACATCGGCTGCCGCCTTCCACGACTATTTCACACACATCACCACCTTCGAGCCCACGCGGGCGGCCCAGTACCTTATAAAGCACTACTCCTGGATATGCTTGAACCCCAAGGAGGCCGACGATCTTGAGCTTGCCAGGGAAGTTTTGGCCATCATGCCGGAATTTCTCGATAAACCCACGGTTCTCGGAATCGGCGAGATCGGCCTCAACAAAAACACCAGAAACGAGATGAAGGTTTTCGAGGAACAGGTGGAGATGGGCCTTTCGGGCAAGCGCCTGATATGGATACACACACCCCACCTTGCCGACAAGTTGAAGGGCACGAAGATGATGCTGGATTATCTCAAAGGCCACGGCGGCGTGGACCCCTTCCGGGTGGTTTTCGACCACGTTGAGGAGCACACGGTGGGGATGATCAGGGAGGCTGGTTTCTGGACCGCCATGACCATCTACCCCATTACCAAGAACTCGGCCACACGCGTTGTTGACACCGTGGAGCGCCACGGGCTTGAGCGGATGATAGTGGACGCCTCCGGCGACTGGGGGCCAAGCGACCCCGGAACCCTCCACGACGCCATTTTCGAGATGAGAAAGCGCGGGCACCGGGAAGAGGACGTTGAGACCCTTTTCTACAACAACCCGTGCTACTTTCTGGGCCAGAACGAAAAATTCGAGCCCCGCCCCACAAGGCCCATGAAGGAGGCCTGGGGACTGTGACCGGGGAAAACGGAACAGGCTCCCCGGAAGAACAGGGTGGGCGATCGATGGCCTGGATGCAGCTTCTGCGGCTCCCCAACCTTTTAACGGTTCCGGGCGACGCAATTGCAGGGTTCGCGGCGGCAAGCACCTTAACGGGCGCGACCCTGGATTCCGGGCTGGCCCTTGCCATCGGCGCGGGCCTTTGCCTTTACATGTTCGGGCTTGTGACCAACGACGTGCTGGACCTTGCCGAAGACCAGCGGGACCGGCCCTCGCGCCCGCTTCCTTCGGGGCTTGTTCCCGTGACCCACGCCTATGCGGCGGCGGCGGCCCTGGGGCTTTCCGGCGTCGTCCTGGCTTTTTTCGCAGGGCCGCTGGCAGGCTATACCGCCCTGGCCCTTTCCTGCGCCGTGGTTCTGTATAACGCCCTTTTCAAAAATATCCCCGTGGCCGGCCCGCTTGTCATGGGCCTGTGCAGGGGCCTCAACGTGATGCTTGGAGCCGCAGCCACCCTGCCCGACTCTGCTTTTTCAACGCCGGTCCTTCTGTCCGCCCTTCTGGTTTCCTGCTACATAGCGGCTCTCACGGCAATCGCCGCAAGGGAGACGGAAGCCTTCCGGGGCCGGATGATAAGATTTCTGCCAGTTTGCGCCGCCGCCCTGGGCCTTGCCGCCATCTGGAGCTTTCTTCAGCCCCCGGAGGGCGACGACATTGTTCCGGCGGGAGTGCTCACGGCATGTGCGCTTCTGTGGCCATCCTTCATGGCCACCAGCCTTTCGGACGGAGCGCCACCCCAAATAATTCAGCAGGTCATAGGCGGCCTCATAAGGAACCTTCTTTTTCTGGAAGCCGCCCTTGTGGCTTTTTTCCGGCCCGATCTTCTGTACCTGTCAGCGGCCCTTCTGCTGGCCTTTCCCATAAGCCGCCGGATTTCAAGGCGCTTTTACGCGAGTTAGATCATGACGAAGAACTTTTTGCCCAAAAAGCTCCTGGTGGTCCAGGCGGCGGCCTTGTCCCATCCTCCAGGCGTTTTCGGCTTTTTGCGGTCGGGCCTGATGGAGACCGTCTTCCCCGCCGTAACCTGCACGGCCTCAGCCAGTTTCCGCACGGGGCTCGCCCCTTCCGAACACGGCATTGTGGGCAACGGCCATTTTTTTAAAGCACTTTCGCGGCCCATGTTCTGGGAGCAGTCGGCAAGGCTTATAAACGGCCCGCGAATATGGGAGGATTTCCGCAAAAATGGCGGAAAGGTTGGCATGTTCTTCTGGCAGCAGAGCCTTGGGGAGGCCCTTGACATGGTACTCTCCCCGGCCCCCATCCACAAGCACCACGGCGGCATGATCGAAGCCTGCGCCGCAAAGCCCGCCGATCTTTACGACCGGGTGACCAAGGCCGTGGGTCGCCCTTTTCGCCTGCGCCACTACTGGGGGCCTCTCGCGTCAGCCAAGGCCGGAGACTGGATAGCGGAAGCCGTGAGCTGGATAATGGCCCAAAAGGACTTGGCCCCGGACCTTTGCCTCTGTTACCTGCCCACCCTTGATTACGACCTCCAGCGCTTCGACCCCAAAGGCCCAGCGGCGCGCAAGGCCGCCCGTTTTCTCGACTCCCAGCTTTCGATGCTGATGGACGCCGCCGAGGCAAAGGGTTACGACGTTGTCGTCTTCGGCGATTACGCCATAGCACCCGTTTCCGGCGCGGTTTATCCCAACCGGGTTCTTTACGATTCCGGGCTTTTCGCAACTCGCTCAGTAAAGGGGATGCTGTATCCCAATTTCCACGAAAGCCGCGCCTTTGCGGTGGTTGACCACCAGATCGCACACGTTTACGTGCAAAACGCCGCCGATCTGGCTGAAACCGCGCGGCTGCTGTCAAATCTTGAAGGCGTGAAAAGCGTGTTTGATAAAAACGCCCAGAAAGAGGCCGGAATCGCCCACGAAAATTCAGGCGATCTCGTTCTTGTGTCAACGTCAGACAAATGGTTCGCCTACCCCTGGTGGACGGACAAAGGCGAGGCCCCGGACTACGCCACCCACGTGGACATCCACCAGAAGCCGGGCTACGACCCCTGCGAGCTTTTCTTCGGCTGGCCCCCTGTTTCGGTGGGCCAGAACCCGGGCCGCATAAGGGGCTCACACGGCATCGCGGGGCCAAATCGCAAGGTGTTCTGGGGCTCCACCATCAGTTTTCCCAAAGACCCGGAAGACCTTCTGGAGCTTGCGGCGATGGTCAGGGAGCATCTGAAACAAATCTGATACCTTACACCCAAGGAGACACCCCATGCAGCCGGACCCCAAGCGCATAATGGACCTTGCCTGCGCGTTTTACGATTCCTGCGTGCTTTTTTCAGCCATTGATACGGGCCTTTTCGCGGCGCTTGCCGAAACCGGCGGCGCGGACGCCAAAACCCTGGCGGAAAAGCTCAAATGCGATCTGCGCGGCATAACTCTATTGAGCGACGCGGCTGTCGCCCTTGGGCTTATTGAAAAGACCGGCGACACCTACAAAAACACCTTGGAAACATCCATCTTCCTGGTTCCCGGAAGCCCCGGAGACCTCTCGCGGGCCATTCGCTACAACCGGGACGTCTACCCGGCCTGGGGAAAGCTGGCCGATCTCGCCCGCACAGGCAGTCCCGTGGAGCGGCCCGAAATCCACTTGGGCGAGGATGCCGAGCGAACCCGCGCCTTTGTTCTGGCCATGCACGGAAGGGCAATGGGCATAGGCAGGGCTCTTGTCCCAAACATGGACTTAAAAGGCTGCAAACAGCTTCTGGACATAGGAGGCGGACCCGGCACCTACTCGGTGCTCCTGGCACAGGCCAACCCGGAGCTTAATTCCACTGTTCTGGACCTTCCGGGCGTGGCCGCCATAGCGGCTGAGCTTATTGCCTTCCAGAACATGGCGGAACGCGTGAAGACCCTTCCGGGCGACTATCACACGATCCCCTTTCCTGCCGGAAACGACGCGGTTGCCATTTTGGGCGTCCTCCACCAGGAGAACCCGGATTCCATAAAGGACATCCTGGCCCGCGCATACGAGAGCCTGAACCCCGGCGGGGTCATCTACATAATGGACATGATGACCGACGCCACTCACACCAGCCCAAAGTTTTCCGCCATGTTCGCCGTAAATATGGCTTTAACCACCCAAAACGGCTGGGTTTTTTCGGACGCAGAGCTTTCCGGCTGGCTTACGGGCGCAGGCTTTACCGGAGTCGAAATCAGGCCCCTGCCGCCCCCGATGCCGCACTGGCTTGCATCAGCAACAAAAGCGTAGCGGCTGTCCAAAAACGCGAATCGCGGTGTCAGAGCAAAGCGGGCGGGGCATCATGTACGAAAAGTACTATTCCTCCCCGCCCGCTTCACTCTTCCTTGCGCTTCATCGTTTTTGATCAGCCTTTTGCCGACCCTAAGAAAAAAAGCGGGAAGCCGACAGGCTGCCTGTAAAACATAACGTGGCTCTATACAATTTTCAGCTTAGTCGCTGGGCATTTATAGAAAAGCCGAAGCGTTTCAAGTATCGTCACCAAGGCGTTGCGCCGGGGTCCAGGAAAATGTTGCAGAAGGAAAAAGAACTGGATTCCGGCCTACGCCGGAATGACGGACTGCGGGGATTTTCTTGTTTCTTCCCACATCGAAAAGCTTAAAATAGTATAGAGGCACATTTTTTATGACAGACGCAACTTCCCACAATCACGAAGAATCTTTCCTGGACGACGACGGGCGGTGGCGGGTGAACCTGCCCGTTTTCGAGGGGCCGCTGGACCTTCTGTACCACCTCATCAAAAAAAACGAGGTGGACATCTACGACATCCCCATTGCGGAAATCGCAGATCAGTACCTTGCTGCGGTTGAGCTTATGAAAGAGCTCAACATGGACGTGGCGGGCGAGTTTCTTGTGATGGCCGCAACCCTAATGCAGATAAAAAGCAAGATGCTCCTGCCCCGGCACGAGGAAATCGAGGGGCTTGAGGAAGACCCGCGCCTCATGATCGTACGGCCCCTTGAGGAGTACATAAAAATCAAGGAGGCGGCCAAGAAAATCGCAGAAAGGCCCCTTCTGGACGACATGGTTTTCGCCCGCGCTCCAGACCCGGACGAAACCACCGTGGCCCGTGGCGATGAAATCATCGCAGCCGGGCTTTTCGAGCTGATGGACGCCTTCGCTAAACTCCTTTCCCGCTCCAGCGAGGAAAATGTCGTCACCCTCACCGCCGAAACGGTCTCGGTGCGGGAGCGCATGGTGGAGCTTATGGACCTTCTGGCCCTTCACCAGACGCTAAGTTTCGACGAGCTTTTTACCGGCCTTCCCACCCGCACCGATCTTGTGGTCACCTTTCTTGCGATTCTGGAAATGGCAAAAATTTCAGCAGTACGCATAGTCCAGCATGTTCAGACGGGCCTGATCCGCCTCTTTCCCCAAGGCGCGTGACCATTGCGCCTGCGTAAAAACGCGAACTGCTGTGTTGCACTTCTAAGGCAATTCCATCACGTACAAAAAGTACGCGTACTCATTGCCTTTTCGTGCGCCTTGCATTTCATCATTTTTACACAGGCTTGGCATAGAGCCTATTTTTATCGAACAGATATTTCTTTGTGTTTTTCCCTTCCATTCCCCCCGGTCCTGATAGGAATTTTTCTTGACACTGGTTCAGCGAACGAATTAGATGTTTGGATTACGATTCCCTTGGGGAATCTTGAACGAAAAAAACGATAAGAGGAAAAAGTCATGGCAAACAGGGTTCACAACTTCAATGCCGGGCCTGCGGCGCTGCCGCTGCCGGTTCTTGAGGAGATGCAGGCCGAGTTTCTGGACTGGCAGTCAACGGGAATGTCGGTCCTGGAAGTAAGCCACCGCTCAAAGCCTTTCGAGGCCGTGGTCAACGAGGCCGCAGCCGGCGTCAAGCGCCTTCTGGGTCTTGGCGACGATTACACGGTTCTTTTCCTTCAGGGCGGGGCAAGCATGCAGTTTGCCATGATTCCAATGAATCTTCTGCCCGAAGGCGCAAGCGCGGATTACGTCAACACCGGCACATGGTCCACCAAGGCCATCAAGGAAGCCCAGTTGATGGGTAAATCCGTCAAGGTCGTGGCCAGCTCCGAAGACCGCAATTTCTGCTACATCCCCAAAAACATCGCCTTCAACGCTGATGCGGCATACGTCCACATCACCAGCAACAACACCATAAAAGGCACCCAGTGGGCGGATTTCCCGGACACCAAGGGCGTTCCCATAGTGGCGGACATGAGCTCGGACATTTTAAGCCGCCCCTTCGACACCAAGCCCTTTGGCATGATCTACGCCGGAGCCCAGAAGAACCTTGGGCCCGCAGGCGTGACCCTGGTCATCATCCGCAAGGACCTTTTGGAAAGGACTCCCAAGACCCTTCCCAACATGCTCCGTTACACCACCTATGCGGACAACAACTCCCTTTACAACACGCCCCCCTGCTTTTCCATCTACGCGGTGGGCAAGGTCATAAAGTGGCTTGAAAAGGACGTGGGCGGCCTTGCCGCCATCGCCGCCGCCAACAGAATGAAGGGCGATCTCCTTTACGGCTACATGGATTCCACCGATTTCTACAAGGCCACCGCAGACAAGGACAGCCGCAGCCTCATGAACGTGACCTTCAGGCTTCCCTCCGAGGACCTGGAGAAGCGCTTTGTGGACGAGGCCACCAAGGCCGGGCTGGTGGGCTTGAAGGGCCACCGCAGCGTCGGCGGATGCCGGGCTTCCATCTACAACGCCACCGGGCTTGCGGCCATAAATGACTTGGTCGCGTTCATGAAGGACTTTGCCGCGAAAGCCTGACGCGGTTTTTTTCAGGGTTTTGCCGTAAAAGGCAATACCGCGCTTGACATGGCGGGTCGCTAAGGCTATAGGAGGCTCGTGTCGGGGCGTAGCGCAGACTGGTAGCGCACTTGAATGGGGTTCAAGGGGTCGTTGGTTCAAATCCAATCGCCCCGACCAAATTTAGCCTTTTTAAACGGCGGGTTGGCCATAATGGTCGCCCGCCGTTTTTTGTTGCGGAAGGCCGCCCGGTTTGTGGAAGCCTGGAAGGGTTTCGCATTTGCCGATGTTTCGCGTAAAAACCGTTCAGGCTGCGATTGACTTTCGGGCCGCCCGGCCTCAGTATTGGCCGTTGGCCGACCTTTCTCGATTTTTTGACTTTAACCTCATGTTTCGGCAATATCGTTAGCAGCCCGTTGAAAAAGGCTGTATGCGCAGCCTGGATAAAAACGATGAAGTGCAAGGAGTGCGAAAAACCAATGAGTAAGCGTACTTAATGTACGTGACGAAATTGGCTTTGAAGCGCGACAAAGCAATTCGCGTTTTTAAACAGGCTGATAGGGAAAAGAACCTGATGGAACAAAAGAAATCAGCGCGCGCCCTGGGCCTGTGTTCGGGGGGCCTTGACAGCATATTGTCGGCCCTGGTCCTCAGGGATCAGGGCATAGACGTCACCTGGATCAGCTTCACCACGGCGTTTTTTTCGGCGGAAAAGGCCAGGAAGGCCTCGGACATGACCGGGGTTCCCCTGATGGTGCGGGACATTTCGGACGTGTACCTCACCATGCTGCGAAACCCGCGCCTGGGCTACGGACGGAACATGAACCCCTGCCCGGACTGCCACGCCCTCATGTTCCGCCTTGCCGGAAACATAATGACGGAGGAGGGTTTCGACTTTCTCTTTTCGGGCGAGGTCCTGGGCCAGCGCCCCATGAGCCAGACCCGCCCGGCCCTTAACTACGTGGCGAAAAACTCCGGCTGGGACGGGCTGATTCTGCGGCCTCTTTCGGGAAAACTGCTTGAGGCCACCAAGCCCGAAATCGCGGGCCTTGTTGACCGGGAAAGGTTGCTCGCTTTCAACGGGCGAAGCCGCAAGCCCCAGATGGCCCTTGCCGCGCAGTACGGAATCCGCGATTACCCGGTTCCGGCGGGCGGCTGCCTTTTGACCGACGAGAGTTTTTCGCACAGATTGAAAGACCTTTTCGCATACGAGGCGGACGCCCCCTTCAAGAACCGGGACCTTCACCTTTTGAAATACGGGCGGCACTTCCGCATAGACGCCAAAACCAAGGCCATCGTGGGACGGACCCAGGCGGAAAACGAGATCGTCGAAAGCTGGTTCGAGCCCGCCACGGACGCCCTGATCGGCATTTCCGAGGTTCCCGGACCAAGGGTCCTTGTGCCGTATGGCGGCACGCCGGAAGGGATAAGGCAGGCGGTGGATATTTGCGCGGCCTACGCAAAAAAGGTGTCCCAGCCTGTCGTAAAGGCATGGATCAAAGGGCCGGGGGACGCCCGCCAGGCAATTGACGCCGCCCAGGGCGACAAGAGGGATTTCGAGGAAGTGCGCTTATAGCTTCATCCACCGTTTCAATCGGGAAGCCTCATGGAAAAAATCTTCGGCAACACAAGCGGCCTTTCGGCCCGCGAGGAAAACACCCTTCTGCGCTTCTACCGCAGGCAGACCCCGCCTGAGGCGATCATCCACTGGGATATGGCCTTAGCCGCTGGCCGCCTCTCCCGGGAGCTGAGGCGTCAGATAGGCTTTCTCATCGACAGGGCTGGCACGGTCCATTTCGTAATCGTGGGCGACTACAAGAGCATCCACATTCCAAGCCTCGCCGGCTACCGCTACGGCCTGGGACGCCTGAAGGGGCTTCGGTTCGTGCACACCCATCTCGACGGCGAGCCCCTCACCGAGGAGGACCTGACCGACCTCACCCTTTTGCGCCTGGATTTCACCTCTGCCATCGAGGTGGGCGACGACGGGATTCCCCGGCGCTTCCACGCGGCCCACCCGGTGCCGCACGCGGAGGGGCAGAAGCCTTACAGGGTGCTCGATCCCATACAACCCTCCGGCCTGGACCTTGGGGTAGCCACCCTGATTTCCGAGCTTGAAGGCGAGCTTGAGCGCGGTCGCCCCCAACGCGACACGGCGGACACCGCCCGAAGGGCCATCCTGGTATCGGTGACAGGGGCCTCACGCACAGAGGCATCAACCCACATGGACGAACTCGTCGAGCTGGCCAAGAGCGCGGGAATCGCCGTTGCCGGAACCGTGATCCAGCACCGGGCCCACCCGGACCCCAAGACCTTCATGGGCCAGGGGAAATTGAAGGAAATCGGAATCCTGATCCAGATGAGGGAGGCGGATCTCCTGGTTTTTGACCAGAACCTTTCGCCCTCCCAGATAAGCGCGGTGTCTGACTTCCTGGACATAGCCGTTATCGACCGCACCCAGCTCATTTTGGATATCTTCGCCCAGCGCGCCCACACCCGCGAGGGCAAACTCCAGGTGGAGCTTGCGCAACTGAAGTACCTTCTGCCCCGGCTGGTGGGCAAAAACCCGGCGCTTTCAAGGCTTGCGGGCGGCATAGGCACTCGTGGGCCGGGTGAATCCAAGCTCGAAATAGACCGCCGCAGGGCGCACGAGCGCATTGAGCGCATTGAAAAGGAACTTTCGCTTGTAAAGAAAAAGCGGGGCGTCCAGAGAGGCAAGCGTGAAAAAGCCGGGCTTCCGGTGGTCTCCATCGTCGGCTACACCAACGCGGGAAAATCCACGCTTTTAAACGTCCTCACCGGCTCGGTGGTCATAGCCGAAGACAAGCTCTTCGCCACCCTCGATCCGTCCAGCAGAAGGCTCCGCTTTCCCCGCGAGCGTGAAATCATCATCACCGACACCGTGGGTTTCATAAGGGACCTTCCCAAGGACCTTGTGGCGGCCTTTTCGGCCACCCTGGAGGAGCTTATCCACGCAGACCTTCTTCTTCACGTGATGGACGCCGAAAACCCGCGCCTCGAAGAGCAGATAGCCAGCGTGGAAAAAATCCTTGCCCAACTGGAACTGGACCGGATTCCGGTCCTAAGGGTCCTCAACAAGTGCGACCTTCTGGACCAGGAGACCATCGAAACCCTTGTGCGGCGTCACGAGGGCATGGCCGTATCCGCCAAAAACCCTGAAACCCTGCCCCCGCTTCTTTTCCGCATGGAGGAGATGCTTTTTTGCACTGGCACCCTTCCGCCGGGCCACTGCTGATCTTTCGGACGAGCTGGTGGCGGGCGCATGACAAGCGCTTTGACCTTGCGGGAAAGCCTGTGATACTAGTAAGATGACAATAAGAAAAACCTCCCTTTTCCCAACCTTTTTTAAGGAAACATCATGATTCGGGTCACCTGCCTAGGCGGAGCGGGGGGCGTTACCGGCTCCCAGTATTATCTCGAAACCAGCCGGGGGAAGAAGCTCCTGGTTGACTGCGGCATGTTCCAGGGCGGAAAGCTTCAGGAAGCCAAAAACTTCGCCCCCTGGGGATTTTCGCCAAAGGACATCCCCACCCTCATTCTCACCCACGCCCACGTGGACCACTGCGGAAGAATCCCAAAGCTCGTGAAGGACGGCTTTAACGGGAAAATCCTTGCAACCGCCCCCACCATAGACCTTTGCCGCATACTTTTGCTGGACTCGGCCCACATCCAGGAAATGAACGCCGAGTGGCAGACTATGAAAAACCGCCGCCAGGCCAAAAAGCCCGTGCCGCCCCTTTACACCACCGCCGACGCAGAACACTCCCTGGAGCACTTCAGCCCGGTGGAGCGCGACGTGGTAAAGGAAATCGAGCCGGGGGTGAGGCTAAGGCTCAGAAACGCCGGGCACATCCTTGGCTCGTGCATAGCGGAGCTTTGGATCGACGAAGGCGACGAAACCGTGAAGATCGTGTTTTCTGGCGATCTGGGCAAGGGCGACCAGCTCATCGTGCGCGACGCCCAGGAAATCTACAACGCCGATTACGTTTTCATGGAATCCACCTACGGAGACCGCTTCCACCGCTCCTTTGCCGAGAGCAAGGTCGAGCTTCTGGAGTGCATAGAATACGCGGCAAAAAACAAGGAAAAGGTGCTCATCCCGTCCTTTGCCGTGGAGCGCACCCAGGAGATTCTCTACGTCCTTTCCGAGTTTTACCGGGAAGGAAAGCTGCCGGACATCCCGGTTTACCTGGACAGCCCCCTTGCCATAAAGGCCACGGACATCTTCCGGAAATACAGGAAGGAATACGACGAGGCGGCCCAGGCGATAGTAAGCACCGGCGTCGATCCCTTTGATCTTCCCAACCTGAAGGCCACCCTCACCCCCGCCCAGTCTGCAGCCATAAACGAAAAGGACGGCCCCGCCATCGTGATAGCCGGAAACGGCATGTGCACGGCGGGCCGCATCAAGTTCCACCTGAAGTACAACCTGTGGCGTCCGGGGGCCTGCCTGGTTTTCGTGGGCTTCCAGGCGGCGGGCTCCACTGGCCGCAAGATCATCGAAGGGGCCAAGTCGGTAAAAATATTGCGGGAAATGGTGGCCGTAAAGGCCAGGGTCTCCACCATCGGCGGGTTTTCAGCCCATGCCGACCAGAACGATCTTCTGGAATGGGTGGGGCATTTCACCGAGTGCAAGCCGCGCATCTTTCTTGTCCACGGCGAAACCGGGGCCAAGGAGGTCCTGTCCGAAAAGATCACCCAGCAGTTCGGGCTCTCCGTCCACGTGCCGGTCGCCGGGGAATCCCTCCTTCTTTCGCCCAGGGACCTCAAGGTTGAAAAGCCCGAACAGGTGGCGGTTGAGGAGGAAAGCATGGACACCATGCACAACGAGCTGGTGGACATGGAAAACCTCTTGCGCCAGATCAAAAAGGAGCTTCCCGAACGCTGGAGCCGGGTAAAGGATGGCGACCACGGCCTCGAGCGCCTCCAGTTCATCCACGAGGAGCTGAGAAGCCTCCTGAATCACGAAAACGGAGCCTGATGACGCATGGCGGCGGAGTCATCATACGCCTTCCACAAGGAAGATGACGGCGGCATGGTCCTGGCCTTTTCGGGAAGCCTCGACCACGACGCCCACGGGCGCTTTTCGCTCGTTCTGCGCAAGGCCCTTGCCGCCAACAAAAAGGCCGCCGTAAGCCTGGACCTGACGGAGGTGACCCATCTGGATGATTTCGGGGCCCTTCTGGTGGATGACGCCATCAACACGATCTTGAAGGCTGGCGGCACCTGCCCGGAAATCAGGGCGTCGGGCGAGGTGCGGGACGTCTTGGACCTTTTCAAGCTCTCCGAGGCCAGCAAGGCCCCCCTGGCGCCCAAGAACCGCCTGCCCAACCCTGTTATACGGCTTGGGGGCGCTGTTCTGGACGGGCTGGCCCAGTACCGGGACATCGCCCGCTATACCGGCTCCATCGTGTTCTGCCTTTTCTACGCCCTGGCCCATCCCCGCTCGGTGCGCTGGGGCGACGTCATCACCTCCATGCGCCAGGTGGGGGTGGACGCGGTCCCCATAGTGGGGCTCATCAGCTTTCTCTTGGGCTTCATCATAGCCTTCATGTCCTCGGCCCAGCTTGCCCCTTTCGGCGGCAACCTCTTTGTGGCGAGCCTCGTGAGCCTTGCCATGGTGCGCGAGCTTTCCCCCATCATGACCGCCATAGTGGTGTCCGGCAGATCGGGCTCGGCCTTCGCCTCGGAAATCGGCACCATGAAAATCAACGAGGAGGTTAACGCCTTAGCCGTGATGGGATTCGACCCGGTGCTCTTCCTGGTCATTCCCAAACTTCTGGGCTCCTTCGTGGTGGTTCCCATCCTGACTCTTTTTTCCTGCCTTTTCGGCGTGTTCGGGGGGCTGGTGGTGGGTCTTCTGGTGCTAAACCTCACCTATGAAACCTACATCAACCAGACCATCAAGTACCTTGAGATGAACCACATCATCTGGGCCGTGGGAAAGGGCGCGTTTTTTTCGGTGCTGATTTCCTGGATAGGATGCCTAAGGGGCTTCCAGGTGCGCGGCGGGGCCGTGGCAGTGGGGGCCGCCGCCACAAGCGCCGTGGTTTCGGGAATTTTTCTCGTCATATTCTGGGACTCCATCTTCGCCTTTATCCAGCTTTACTGGGACTAGACCATGAGCGGCGACCCGATAATAAAGGTGGAGAACCTGACTGCTGGCTACGGCGAAACCGTGATCTTAAAGGACGTCAATTTCACGGTGGAAAGGGGCGAGGTGGTGGTTCTGGTGGGGGGCTCAGGCTGCGGCAAGAGCACCCTTTTGAAGCACATGATAGGGCTTCTGCCCCCCATTTCGGGCAAAATCGTGATAGACGGCGTGGACGTGGCCCGGGCGGGTGAAAAAGAGTACCGGCTGCTTCTGAAAAGGATCGGCGTCCTTTTCCAGGGCGCGGCCCTTCTTGGGTCTCTGACCGTGGGCGAAAACGTGGCTCTGCCCCTGGAATGGAGCGCCCGCATCGACCAGCACTCCAGGGACGAGCTGGTGAAGCTGAAACTGGCCGCAGTTGACCTTTCCGGCTACGAAAACCACTTTCCGTCGGAAATTTCGGGCGGCATGGCCAAGCGGGCCGGAATCGCCAGGGCAATGGCCTTGAATCCGGCCATCCTCTTTTTCGACGAGCCCTCAGCAGGCCTCGATCCCATAACGTCGGCGGAGCTGGACGATCTCATCCTCACCATGAACCGGGTCTTTAAAACCACCATGGTGATAGTCACCCACGAGCTTTCCAGCATCCACACCGTCGCCGACCGCGCGGTGGTGCTGGACAAGGCCCGCAAGGGGATAGCGGCTGTGGGCCATCCGAAAACCCTTGCCGAATCGGGCGACGACCCGGTGGTTTACCGCTTTTTCAATCCCCGTGGCGCAAGAAAGGAATAGGCCGTGGCATCAGTGCGAACCAAGTTTTCCGTGGGCCTTTTCCTCATCGCCGGGGTGCTCATGCTTTCATTCGCCATCATCTGGATCGGAAGCCAGGGCTATCTGAAGCAGGGCAAGGATTTCGTCATCTATTTCGACGAGTCGGTCCAGGGCCTGGAAAAAGACTCCCAGGTGAAGTACAGGGGCGTGGCAGTGGGCCGCGTGGAGGACATAAGGGTTGCGCCGGACGGGCTTCTCATCCAGGTCAAGGTCCAGATAGACCCCACCCAGGTGGACCTGGACCTAAGCAGGGAAAACGTCCACCGCCTGGTGGCCCAGCTAAAAAGCGTGGGCATAACCGGCATCATGTTCATCGAACTTGACCGCCAGACCCCGAAAACCGCAGCCCCTCCCATGCGCCTGGGTTTCAAGGCCCCACGCACCGTTATCGCCAGCAAGCCAAGCGACATGCGCCTTTTCTTCGCCGGGGCTGAGTCCCTTTTCCGGCGCATAGAAAAACTTGAAATCGAAAAGGTGATAGCGGGCGTGAACCGCGACCTGGACCACCTTGACCAGGCCATCGTCGCCGCCGACGTAAAGGGAATCTCGAACCGACTCACCACCTCCCTTGACCGGGCCAACGCCATGCTGGCAAAGGAGAACTGGAGCGGGATCATAAGCTCGGTCCAGAAGGCAGCCGCCGATCTCGAACTCGCCATGGCCGAGGCAAGGAAACTCGCGGAGGAAACCAACAAAACAGTGGCGTCCGCAACCGCCTCCGTTGACAAGGTGGGGGCCATACTGGATGAAAACAGGCCGGACGTCCGCGCCGCCATCACCGGCGTGCGCCATTCGGTTGAAAAGGTCCAGGCCCTTCTGGATGAAAACCGCAAGAGCCTTCGCTCCACCATGGCGGAGATCAACCGCGTGGTGGAGGAGGCCCGGAAAATGGCCGAAAGCGGCCAGCAGGCCATAGGCGACGGCTCGCGCCTTCTTGTGGGGGCGGACGTGCGCATGGCCGAGCTTACCAAGCACCTTCTGACCACGGTCCAAAACCTGGAAAGGGCCACGGAAAACCTGAACCGGCTCCTGGAAAACACGGTGGAGGACCCCTCGGCCCTCATCTTCAGCCGCCCGGTGGACGAAAAGCCCGTGGCGAAAGAAAAACAATAGAATAGGACGGTTAACCCTGATGGGGTTTTGACGTCAGCCGGTGGAAGGTGCGCGATGAAACTTGCCACGACGCGGATTTTGGGGGCGGCGGCCCTGTGCCTGCTTATAATTGCCCTGCTGGCGGCCCAGGGCTGCGGGCTTAGCCGCCCGTCACGGCCTTCGGTGCGGTATTATTCCCTGGATTACCCGACCCCGGCGGCCAGGGAGGGAACGCCGATTCCGGCGGTGATAAGGGTGGAGCGCTTTTCCGCCTCGCCCGCGCTTTCAGGAACCGCCATGCTCTACAGCGACGCGCCCTATGCCACGCGCGCCTACGCCCTGTACAGGTGGAGGTCCGCTCCCGCCGACATCGTGTCCTTTTTCCTGGCCCGCGACATGAAGGCCAGCGGGCTTTTTTCGGCGGCCCTTCCCTACGACACCAGGATTTCGCCCACTCACAGCCTGGAAGGCAGGGTGGAGGAGTTTTACGAGGCGGACCGCCCCAGGGGCGCGGTGTCGGCGGTGCTTTCGGTATCCGTAACCCTTGTCCGGGAAAGGGAGCCGGACGTGACCAAGAAGATCGTGTTCCAGAAAACCTACAGCGAGGTCCAGGAAGCCTCGGTGAACAACCCCCAGGCGGTGGCCGGGGCCATGAGCCAGGCCATGCAAAGGGTTTCCGCGAGGCTTATGGACGACGTTCAAAAGGCCCTGGCCAAGCCGCCAGCCGGAAAGTAGCTGACGGCCCAAGAGTTTCACGGAAGGAGAAGCATCATGAAAAAAATCGCCCTGTCGGTAATTTTTCCGGCGGCCCTGGCATTGATCCTGGCCGCCTGCGCCACGGCCTACGAGGCCAAGCCCCTTCCCTTCAAGGCCCCTTCGGCCTACGCCAACAGGGTTGAGGTAGCCGGGGCCCAGGTGGCGGCGGAAGCCTTCACGGACCCACAGAAGGCTAAGGAAGTCTTCGGTTTCGACGTTCGGGGGGCAGGATTCCTTCCGGTTCAGGTGGTTTTCGACAACAGGGGGGACCATCGCATAAGGGTGGATGAGGCCCAGACCTTTCTGGAGGACGAGGCCGGAAACCTCTGGCCCATACTGGCCAAGGACCTGGCCGAGGAGCGCGCGGCGCGGTTTTCCGAAGGCAGGGCCATGATGAAGGAAGGCGCCAAGGACAGCCTGTACGGGGCCATCGGCGGAGCCCTGATCGGGGCGGCGGTGGGCATCGTCACGGGCGAGGGCGTGGGCGCAACGGCTGGCAAGGGAGCCGCAGTGGGAGCCGCCACCGGGGCCACCATGGGTGGGGCTTCCAAGTTGGGAGACCGGGAGGCCAGGAACGCCATCGTGAGCGACCTTCACTCGAAAAGCCTGGAAAACCGGGTGGTTCCGCCCCAGGGACTTGCCTTTGGCGTGATCTTCTTTCCTGGCGAGGCCAAGACGGCCAAGGCCCTGAGGCTGAGACTGATTGACCTGGACGCCAGGACCGACCATGCGGTCACCATCTCACTCACCCCGCAACCGGCCGGTTGAAGCCTGCCCAAAAACGCGAATCGCTGTGTCAGAGCAAAGCGGGCGGGGCATCATGTACGAAAAGTACTATTCCTCCCCACCCGCTTCACTCAACCTTAGCGCTTCATCGTTTTTGAACAGGCTTCATGTCCAGCCGTCTTGGACGCATTGTTCAACAATGGGGCCGTCTGAAGGACGCGCAATTTTACGCGGCGTCCCGGCCCTTGAAAATCACCCCGATCACTTGTGCTCGATTACCATTGTGTCGCCGAACTTGTTGTGGAACTTGGTGCCCCGCGTGAGGATCGAGCGGTAGCGCTCGTCGGCGATCACCGCCTGGTTGGGAAATTCCTCGCTGGCCATCATGGTGCACAGCAAGGTTTCGTCGTCCAGGTGCTTTATGTGCTCCCAGTCCGCGTCCACCCACACCACCAGGGCCTTTTCCCCCAGTTTTTCCAGCGCCGCCCAGCGGGTGATCTCCTCCAGCGGTTTCACAGCCCCTGAAAACTCCGTAAGCAGGCTGAACAGAAGCGAGGGCTGGTTGAGTTTTTCCACGGCCAGGAGCCGCGCCAGACGGTTCTTGGCTGTTGTCGCCGCCTTGTAGAGAACCGGGGGGCTCTCGGAATCGAGAATTTCGTGGGCCTCCTGGTAGGCGTCCATTTCTGCGGCAGCGCCCTGAACAGCGGTGGCGTAAACCTTTTTCACCTCAGGATGGGTGAACTCGGTGGGGGGCTTGTCCCGTAAAAGGGTGGGCAGTTTTCCCAAAAAGGCCGAGATGGTGATCTTTTCCATTTCAGCCATGAATGGCCTTTTTCCGATTTTGGCTTCCGCCGCCGCGCGCACCGCGCGGGCTGAATTTTTCGCGGCAAGGTGTTCGAGCGCTTCGGGGTCGCGTATCCTGGCCACTGCGGCAAGGCGCACCCGGTAATCCGGGTCGGTTTCGCATGTCCTCAGAATAAGGGCGAAATCGCCCGTGCGCGATACCGCCGCAATGCGCACCCGGTAGCTTAAGTCCCTTATGCAGGTTTTGGCGAGCACCTCGTCGCTTACCATCCGGGCCGCAGCAAGGCGCATTCTTGGGTCGGGATCCGACTGGGCGACGCTTTCGCAAAGTGTGGGGGCCGATACCCTGGTGAGGGCCTCCCAGCGGAAAAGGGTGTTGGCCCTGCTTTTGACTATGGCGTAAAGGGCCGCCGGGTCGGTTATGCGGGCAAGGGCGGAAAAGGCGTATGGGAGGACTCCGGGGTCCTCGATTTCCATGAACTGGGCAAAGGGTTCGGCCAGGGTCCTGGCAAGGCCCGGATCGCCCTTTACGGGCAGGGACGCCAGCTTTTCCACCGCAGCCATTCGCAAGGGCACGTTTTTGCTTTTAAGCGCCACCTGGGACAATACGGCCGGGTCTTCCATGCGTTTTACGGCATTGATGCGCGTGGCCACCGTGACGCTCTTGGCCGCCACCTCCAGAAGGGCTTTCGAGTCGGTGATTCTTTTCACGGCGGCGGTGCGCACGTGTTCGTTGTCGTTTTGGCAGGCGATTTCCACCAGAAGCGTCTGGTCATTGGTGCGGTCAACGGCCCCTATGCGCACCTGGGTGTCAGGATGATCCGCAGCGAGTCCTTTAATGATCCGCTTGTCCCGTATCCGGCCAAGGGCGGCAAGGCGCACCTTGGGGTTGTCATCCTCCCTCACCATGCGGGTAAGCAGGCTCTCGTCCGTAAGCTTTGCCGCAACCGCCAGGCGCACCCGGAAAACGGGATCGGAAAAGGCGAGCTTTTCGAGAATCTCCGGCTCCGTTATCTCCTTCACCGAAGCAATGCGGACCTCCGGGTCCGAGTGCTTCCACTTGGGTCTTATGCTGTCCAGAAGGCTCATGGGACTCCTCGCCAAAAAAGGGTGATGCGGCTATCCCGACAGCGTTTTAACGGCGTTGACGATATATTTTGGCAACCTGTTGCAAACGGCACGCCGCGCAGCCTGATCAAAAACGATGAAATGCAAGGAAGCTGAGCGGCGCGGGGAGGAATAATACTTTTCGTATATGACGACCCGCGCCGCGAAACCTGACACAGCAGTTCGCGTTTTTGGACAGGCGCCTAGTTAACGAACGGACGCCGCAATATGGAATCCTTACTCCAAAGCCTGTCATCCTTTGACGGATGATCTATGTTGTAATGAAGGCCCCTGCTCTCGCATCGCCGCTGTGCGCACTGGATGATTAGATGGGCCAGAAGTGCTATGTTCCTTAGCTCCAGCAGGTCCGCCGTCACCTTGAAATCCCAGTAGTAGTCCCTTATTTCCTTCATGATGTTTTCCACGCGGTTTCCGGCGCGGGCCAGGCGCTTGTTGGAGCGCACGATTCCCACGTAGTTCCACATGAAGCGCCTTATCTCGTCCCAGTTGTGGGTGACCACTATGCCCTCGTCGGAATCCGTGGTGCCCACCTCGTCCCAGGCGGGCGGAGACGGGGCGCTTTCCACCGAGGCAAGGTCCTTCAGGGCTTGGGCTGCTGCCCGGTCCGCGTAAACCAGGGCCTCCAGAAGCGAGTTGGAGGCCAGCCGGTTGGCCCCGTGAAGGCCGGTGCAGGCGCATTCCCCAACGGCGTAGAGGTTGGCCACGTCGGTCTTGCCCTCCAGGTCGGTGACAACCCCGCCGCACATGTAATGGGCCGCCGGGACCACCGGAAGGGGGTCCTTTGTCATGTCGTAGCCGAATTCCAGGCATTTTTCGTAAAGGTTGGGAAAGCGCTCCCGAACCATTCCGGGGTCCTCGTGGGAGATGTCCAGAAAGACCGATTCCGCGCCGCTTTTCTTGAGTTCAGCGTCAATGGCCCTGGCCACCACGTCCCGACAGGCCAGTTCCTTCTGAACCGGATCGTATTTTTCCATGAAACGTCGGCCCTTGTGATCAAGGAGATAGGCCCCCTCCCCTCTCACCGCCTCGGAAATGAGGAAGTTCTTGGCCTGGGGGTGGTATAGGCAGGTGGGATGGAACTGCACGAATTCCAGGTTGGCCACGCTGGCTCCCGCCCTGTATCCCATGGCTATGCCGTCGCCGGTGGCCACGTCCGGGTTGGAGGTGTAAAGGTAGACCTTGCCCGCTCCGCCGGTGGCCAGAAGGGTTATGGCTGCGGCGAAGGTGTGAACGGTGTTGGTTTCGGTTTCCAGCACGTAGGCCCCGCAGCAGGATTCCTGGTGGGAGGTCACCACCGAACCACGGCGGATGCGGGTGGAATGGGTGACAAGGTCTACTGCCACGTGGTTTTCGAAGATGGTGATCCTGGGGTTGGCCTCCGCCGACTCCACCAGGACCCTCTCCACCTCCCGGCCCGTCATGTCAGCCGCGTGGACTATGCGGTTCATCGAGTGGCCGCCCTCCCGGCCTAGGTCGAGGCAGGGGCCGTCGTTTTCCGGCGCTTCGTCGGTGGGGCCGGCCAGGTTGAACCGGACCCCCATTTCCATTAGCTCCCGTATCCGGGCCGGGCCGTCCTTCACCACCATTTCCACCACGTCCGGATGGCACAGGCCGTCTCCCGCCGCGTGGGTGTCGGTTATGTGAGCCTCGAAGGTGTCCGCCGCCGAGGACACCGAGGCTATGCCGCCCTGGGCCTGGCTGGTGTTGGTGTCGGATATGCCCCTCTTGGTGACCACGGCCACGGTGCCGAAATCAGCCACCTTGAGTGCGAAGGTGAGCCCCGCTACACCGCTTCCGATAACCAGAAAATCGAACTTGTATTCCATCGCAAGATAAAGGTCGGCGGATGAAAACGGCCTTTCGGATAAGCCGGTTGCACCCGTCCTCCCTCCCCTTTCAATTTATCTATAAACCTGTTGGGCGTTTTTGATTCGGCCCGCCTAAAACCTGCTTCGATGCTGTCTCGATTTTATGGCAAGGCCGAGAAATATCCCCGCCGCAATGACCCCGGCTCCAGCCAGAAACCATTTTACGGGCTGCCCGTTTCGGGCGTCCTCAAGCCGTTTTTTCGCGGCATAGGCTTCCAGCTTAAGGCTTGCCAGTTCCGCGCGGGCCTTGTCGAGGTCCCGGCGAAGGGCCAGGGCCTGCCCGGAGTCTTTGGCCAGGGCCTCGTAAGCCGCCCGCGACCGGGAGGCCTGATTTTGGGCGTCGAAAAGTCCCTTTGCCAGGGCTTCCCTGGCGCGCAAAAGCTCCTGGGCCTTCTGTTCAAGCGCCGCAACTTTCGCCTTTTCCCCGGAAAGGGCCTTTGAAACGCCGTCGTAAAGGAGGCTCTTGGGCTCCTTGTCCGTAAGATAGCGGGATAACGCCCAGCCCTCCCTGCCGGGGGCCAGTCGGACGCGGGTCCAGCCGCCCTGTCGGGACACCGCCTCCAGGGCCTGGCCGCTTCCCACAACGGCAACTATGCGGTTCTGGGGGTCAGGGCCGGTGTGCAGGGTCACCGAATTCTGGTCATCCACATAGAGGGTTTCGGCAAGGCAGGCCGGGGCAAAACCTCCCGATGCGGCAAGGAGAAGACTGAAAAACACGGAAAAAAACTTCATGGGAGACACCCCGCGCCTTGGGTGCGAAGAGGCATGGCCCGTTCCGAATGGTCTTTCAGGAGCCGCCAGCGATGCCCCGGCAATGGCAAAACTGAGCCAAACCACGTGAAAAGTCAAGGATAATGCGGCGGCGGCCCATTTCCCGCCATTCGTTCCGGGCTGGTTTTTCCGTAAATGAACGGGCCGTTACAGGATGGATGCAGCCAAACGCTCCCACAACGGCCCTGCATGAAAGGCCGCAAGCCGCCAGAGCTTTTCCAGAAAATGATGCCAGGGCGCTTCCGGGTTCATGGTGAGCAAAAAAACATGGGGCAAGATGATTGAATTGGCGAACGCCACGAAACCGTAGGAGAAAATCAATCCGTATTTTTTAAGGTCAGACTGGTGCGGACGGCACGAGTGGAGAAGGCAAAGCACGTGGTGCATCAGGGCCATTCCCACGAAAAAAGCCGTAAAGGGCAGGATGAAAGGCGCCGCGCGAACCCATACCAGAAGGCGGAAGGCGGCCAGGCCGAAAACGGCCCAGACGGGAAAAAAGTACGGGGCCAGAACAACGAAAATATTGGTACGCGTAAGGTGGGCGTATCCGCCCTGGTTTTGGGACGCGTAAAACTTGAGGGGTTTGCCGCCGCTTAAAACGCAGGCGATGGTGTGGCAAAGCTCGTGGGTGAAGGTGCCGAAAAAATCCCCCACGCCTATGAAACGGTGGATCAGAAGGTAGGCCCCGGCTCCGGCCAGAACTCCCAATCGTATATCATTGAGCGGCCTTGTTTGAAACGCTTCGAGCCCGGCTGCGTAAAACAGGAAAATCCCCAAGGAAAAAAGGAGCACCCCGAAAAAGGACCGGGCAAGCGTTCCCCCCTCGCTTTTCGACCGTGGCGCGGCCATTATTCGCCGGTATGCCCGGTGGAAGGCAGCCCGAATTTTTCCCGGAAAGCCGTCTCGACAAGCCTTGCCGCCAGTTCCGTGGAGCGAAGGTGCTCCCGGTTGATGATCATGTCGAACTCGTAAGCCGAGGCTATGTCCACGTTGAAGATATTCTTGAAATAGTCCTTCTGCTCGGCGTCGATCTGGTCCAGCTTGGGCGAAGCCTCGTCCTCAGAAACGGAAAGGGCCTCGGCCAGCCTTTTGGTGCGAAATTCCTTTGAGGCGATGAATCTTACCGCCAAAACCCGCTCGCGGGGAAGCATGAGATGCGTTCCGCGTCCCACGAAAATGGTGGAACCCATGCCTGCCAGGGAGAACACCGTGCTGAAAAGCTGGCGGGCGAACTCGTTTCCGGCGAAGGATTTTTCGCCGTAGATGGCCGAAAGCACCTCCTTCAGTCGTCCGGGATATTTTTCGTCAAAGGCCCGGAAGGTTTTTTTGCTCAATTCGTTTGAAGTTGCGATGTGCTCTAAAACTTCCCGGTCAACCACCTTCAAGCCCGTGCGGTTTGAAACGATGTCGGCGATTTCAAGCGCCCCGACGCCAATCTTGCGGGAAAAGCAGATGCAAGGGGGGATGTTGACCGTGGAAAAACTGCGGCGCATCCTCTCAGGGGCCTTTTCCATGTCGGAGATGTATTTTTGGGCGACGCTTTCGGCTTCGGGCCTTTTTTTGGCGTAGGCTCCGGGCGTGTACTCCTTGCCGCCTATGAAATATTTTACCATCCCTCCTCCTTGGCCGTTTTGGACAGCGTATATGACGGGCTCTTTTAACACCAGGGGCGGCCTTTTTCAAGGGCCGCCCCGGAAAGGTTCAACGGACTGCCTGTCTGCTATGCCTTAAAAAGCCGCCTGATAAAAAAGGCCGCCGCCAAAAGGACAAGCACCGGCAGTATAAGGCCTCTGTGCCCGGACCCGCCGGCCGTGACGGTTTCCACGAAACAACCGCCGCCGCTCTTGGCCACCGACTTGGGACCGACGCCGATGGTTTCAGATGACGCGCCTGCGGCTCCCGGCGGATCCGGCGGAGTGTCGCCTGCCGAGGCGGCAATCGCCATGCCCACCGCGCCGCCCAGGCCCTTGTCCACCCACCGCGCCGCCGCCGATTTCAGGCTCTGCGGAATAAGGGCCTTGCACAAAAGGCTGTCCTCCTTGAGCGCCAGGCGTATGTAAACCGGCATTCCGGTCCTGTTCTTAAGCCAGTAGCCGGTCTGGGACTCAAGGCTGCCGCTTGCAAAGGCTATCTCCTCGTACCAGGCCCCCGGCTCGCCCTGTGCGCCCTTGAATTTCCAGAAGCTCTGGTCGGTGATTACGTTTTCGGGATCGGTTACGCCGGTCCAGGTCTCGCCATCCACGCTTATCTCGATCCTGTGGGAAACGAGGCCTGCCGCGCACTTCCACGGATGCGAAATCAGGTTCCATCCGGGGTACAGGACCGAGTAGAACGTTGAGCCCGCCGTGTTGGCTGCGGAAAGGGCCGCTTCGGACAGGGTGGTGTTGTTGCGGGCTATGAGCCAGTAGGCGAAGCCCTGGCCCTGGGCGAAGTCGTCATCGAAACGGCCAAGGTTGGCGTTGGTTGCTTCCACGTACTGGCCCGTGGCGGTGTCATAGGCAAAAAGCCGCCACATGCTGTCGTCGTACACGCCGAGAACCGCTTCAAGCGCCGTGCGGAGGTTTGCCTCCAGGGCCTGGCCCGCAAAGGCCATCATGCGGTAGGCGTTCACCGTGGAGCCGCCCGTGGCCGCGTAGGTCATGGTTTCGGGCACTGCCAGCGAGAACAGGCTGAACGAGCTTGTGGTAAAGGTTATGGTCCTGGCCGTGGTGTCAACGGTGAAGTCGCGTATCCACTCCCACCTGCCCGTGCGCTCGTTGAAATGGACCATGACCAGATCGTGCGGATCATCGCCCTCCGCTAACAGGCCCTCATACGGAATGGTCACCGTGACCGGCCCGGTGAGGGGGTTTGACGATGTGAGATGGAACACGAGGCCCCTCTGCTCGGAATCGTCAAGGAAGGGTCCGCCAGCGGTCACTTCGGCAAAGGATATGGTGGTTCCGTCGGGAACCGAACCTGGAGGCGCCTCTATGGTGGTGCCGGAATAGCCTCCGTGTTCCGCCCCCACGGTAAGCGTGCCGCCCGTGTCGCCATCCGGTATGTTGGAAAAGGCCGGGTCGGCCACAACGATGGTGCGAACGGAGATCACGCGGGTTGATGCCGTGAAGCCCCTTCCGTCGGTCACCTTCAGGAAATAGTCCCCGTCGGCGAGCCCGGTGGTTGTAAGGGTGTGGAGATAGAGGCCCGGGGATGCGCCGGATTCAAAAACCTGGACCGTCCTCAACACCTCGCCGTTTAGGATCACCTCCAACTGGTAGTACGACCCGCTGATAAACAGGGTGCCGCCCTCGATGGTGAAATCCTCCTGGTCCTCTTCCGCGCCTACCGCAGAAAGTACGCGCAAGAGAGCCGCGCTTTCCGGCGTTATGGTGAGGTTGTCCGCCGCAATGACGGTGAAGGTTGGCATTGACGCGCTGTTGGTTCCGTCAGTCACGGTGATTGTGATCCCGTAGTTTCCGGCCACGGGCGGCACCAGGGTGAGAAGGCCGGTGGTGTTGCCCATGCCGTCGGTGAGGGTTTCCATGACCGCGCCTTCGGGCGGATTGATCAGGCCGTAGGTCAGGCCGGAATGGCTGCCGGTGCCTGTTGCGGCCACCACCTCGAAGGTCCAGGGGCGGGTTGCCATTGCGTAAAGAGCCTCGCCGGTCGGCGGATCGGTCTCGAAGCGCGGCGTTGTGGTATCCAGCAACCACGGGCCGTAGTGGTAGGTGGCGGTCCAGTTGCCGGCAGCGTCAACCGTGCGGACGTGAATCCAGTTCTCGCCTTCCTCAAGATTGATGGAGGCGGGAAGCGCTTCCGGGGTCTGGTCGGGAACCGTGCCGGGGTTCTGGTCCACGATCCAGGAGTAGCCCGCGACTCCGCTTCCGTCCGGGTCGCTTCCAAGGTTCCAGGTAAGATCAACGTCGCTTCCAAGGTTCCAGGTAAGATCAACTGTTGAAAGGTTCGTGGGCGTTATCGTTCCAGGATTCGCCGTGGCCACCGTCGGATCGAGCGGTGCCACGGTGTCCAGGAGGATCGACACGAAGGCTCCCGGGCTCTCGTTCCCGGCGGCGTCCCGCACCGTCACGGTGTAGCCGTTTTCGCCTTCCGAAAGGGCCGCGTCGTAGGACCATACCGCTGCGGAGTCAAGAGCCGAGGCCAGCACACCATTTATATAGAGGGCCGTGAAGGCCTCCTTGCCGCCCGTAAGATTCTGGGCCGCAAGGTTCGTGGGCGTGGTGGCCGGGTTGAGAGTCGGAGCCGCCGGGGCCGTGGTATCCAGCAACCACGGGCCGTAGTGGTAGGTGGCGGTCCAGTTGCCCGCAGCGTCAACCGTGCGGACGTGAATCCAGTTCTCGCCTTCCTCAAGATTGATGGAGGCGGGAAGCGCTTCCGGGGTCTGGTCGGGAACCGTGCCGGGGTTCTGGTCCAC
>JACRLG010000009.1 GCA_016235345.1 Deltaproteobacteria bacterium
CGGTACGTAGCTCGCCCAGCCCTTCTTCGCCAGCGTCTTGGTGATGGCCGCCGTCAGCGTGGTCTTACCGTGGTCGATGTGACCGATGGTACCGACGTTGACATGCGGTTTCTTGCGCTCAAACTTCTGCTTGGCCATGATCTTTCTCCCCTGCCCCGCCCCGATGGCGGTTTATCCTTGTCACCACCGGTAATGGGCAAAAGCCTTGTTGGCCTCGGCCATCTTGTGGGTGTCTTCCTTTTTCTTTATGGCTGCGCCGCGCATGTTGGCAGCATCCATTATTTCGCCCGCGAGCTTGGCGGACAATGACTTGTCCGGGCGCTTCAAGGCGAAATTGATGAGCCAGCGCATGGACAGAGCCACCCTGCGCCTGTTGCGTATTTCGGTGGGCACCTGGTACGTGGAGCCGCCAACCCTTCGGCTTTTGACCTCTATGATGGGCTTCACGTTCGCTATCGCCTTGTGAAAAACCGGCAGCGGCGATTCCTTGGTGCGTTCGCCGATGATGTCGAATGCGCGGTAAACCATGCGCTCGGCGATGCTTTTCTTTCCCTTGCGCATCACGGAATTGATGAGCCGGGCCACGAGGTCGTCCCCGTAACGGGCATCCGGCAAAACCTCCCGCTCCTGAATTTCGCGTCTCCTGGGCATATCCCTCTCCTTAAGACCTTATCACTTGGGCTTTTTGGCGCCGTACAGGGAACGCCCCTGCTTGCGGTTGGCCACGCCCATGGAATCCAGGGTTCCGCGGACAATGTGGTAACGAACGCCGGGGAGGTCCTTGACGCGCCCGCCCCTCACCAGGACAACCGAATGCTCCTGGAGGTTGTGCCCCACGCCGGGAATGTAAGCCGTAACTTCAACACCCGTGGTAAGCCTTACGCGGGCCACTTTCCTCAACGCCGAGTTGGGTTTCTTGGGCGTGGTGGTATAAACGCGCGTACAAACTCCCCGCTTCTGGGGAGAAGCCTTGAGGGCCGGAGTATTGGTCTTCTTGATGACCTTTTCACGCCCCATCCGCACAAGTTGGTTGATCGTCGGCATATATCTTCCTTTTTGATCCCAAAAAAATCCCCCGTCGTCCGGGGGGACTCAAAAAACAGATGTCTATATGATACGGGCCTGACTGTCAAGTTAATTTTATGACAGCATGCCCCAAAAACCGCACTGCGCAACAAGCGGCTCCCTCACTCCCTAACCCTTGCGGGCGACCGATGGAGCAACCGCATAAAAAACCGGCCAAACAAAGCTTTTGGCCGGACACAACCCGAACCAGCTTCCGATGAATCCGAAAAAGTTCCCCCAGGTTTCCAAAACCCCTTGAATGACAAAGGCCGTTTCTGAACCAGAAAAAAACAATTGGAACTGCTCTAAGTCAGCTTTTACGCAAACTGTCAAGCGGGAATTTTCGAAAAATCACCAAACCGCCCGGAAAAGCGGGAAAGTCCCCCTTCACCGGGCGGCTGTATGCATTTTAACATCATGAAAAAACAGGCAAAGCCTGTCAGGCGTCGCCCAGCATGGCAACAGCGCCCATGTCTGGAAGCTCCGGCAGGACCACGCCGGCCAGGGCCGCCGCCTCGCCTTCCACTTCCAGGCCAACGTTGACCCCGGCGTATTTCACGAGCCCGGTGCCAGCAGGGATTATCCGGCCCATGATGACGTTTTCCTTGAGGCCCCTGAGATGATCTATGGCTCCCGCTATGGAGGCCTCTGTGAGAACCTTGGTGGTCTCCTGGAAGGACGCAGCCGAGATGAAGCTTTCCGTGGAAAGGCTGGCCTTGGTGATTCCCAGGATCAGGGAGTCGCCGGTTGCTGGCTTGCCGCCCTTTGCCACGATATCGCGGTTCACCTGCTCGAAGCGCGCCCTCTCCACCTGTTCCTCGGGTATGAAGTTGGTGTCGCCCACCGAAGTGATCTTTAGGCACCTCATCATCTGGCGCACGATGACCTCTATGTGCTTGTCGTTGATGCGCACGCCCTGGAGCCGGTAAACTTCCTGGACCTCGTTGACCAGATACCTCGCCAGTTCCACCTCGCCCTTGATGGAGAGGATGTCCTGGGGGTTGGCCGCGCCGCCCATGAGTGGATCGCCGCTTCGAACGTATTCGCCCTCGTAGACGTTCACGTGCCTGCCGCGCGGGATGAGGTATTCCCTCTTCTCGCCGGGGCCGGAGGGGGTCACCGTGACCTTCTGCTTGCCCTTGGTGCCCTTGGCCAGGGAGACGTAGCCGTCGATTTCCGACAGGATGGCCGCCTCCTTGGGCTTGCGAACCTCAAAGAGCTCGGCAACACGGGGAAGACCGCCCGTGATGTCCTTGATCTTGGTGGTTGCACGGGGCATCTTGGCGATGACGTCGCCGGCCTTGACCGTGGAGCCTTCCTCCACCAGGAGGATGGCGTTCACCGGCAGGAAGTACTGGGCAAGCCCGCTGCCCTTGGGAAGCGAAACGGTCTTGTTTTCCTCATTTTTGATGGAAATCCTGGGCCTTACCTCGGTATCCTTGTATTCGATTATCATGCGGGAGGAATTGCCCGTGATGGGGTCGATCCGCTCCTGCATGGTCTTGCCTTGGAGAATGTCGCCGAACTTCACGACGCCGTTGACTTCGGTGAGGATGGGCGTGGTGAAGGGGTCCCACTGGGCCAGAAGATCGCCTTCCATCACGGACTGCCCGTCTTTTACCAGGATGTGCGCTCCGTAGATGACCGGCCAGCGCTCCTTTACGCCGCCTTCCTCGCTTTCGATGAGGAACTCGCCGCCCTTGCGGTTCATGACCACGAACTCGCCCGCCGCGTTTGTGACGACGTTCAAGTCAACGTACTTCACCCGACCCCTTATGCGGGCGCGGATGTCGGCCTGCTCCGCGCGGCGGCTTGCGGTGCCGCCCACGTGGAAGGTACGCATGGTGAGCTGGGTTCCGGGCTCGCCGATGCTCTGGGCCGCGAGTATTCCGACGGCCTGGCCGATTTCCACCAGCTTGCCGTGGGAAAGGTCGCGTCCGTAGCACTTGGCGCACACGCCGTAACGGGTCTTGCAGGTCAAGACCGAACGCAGGCGCACCTTGGTGAGGCCGGTCTTTTCGATGCGCTCCGCTCCAGCCTCGTCGATCTCGTCCCCGGCGTTCACTATAACTTCACCGCTTACGGGGTTCTTTATGGTTTCGGCTGCGGTGCGGCCAAGGATGCGGTCGCCAAGGCGCTGGATGACCTCGCCGCCTTCCATGAGGGGCTCGACGTCCACCCCGGCCATGGTGCCGCAGTCGGTCTCGAAAACCACGCAGTCCTGGGACACGTCCACCAGCCGCCTTGTGAGGTAGCCGGAGTTGGCCGTTTTGAGCGCCGTATCCGCAAGGCCCTTGCGCGCGCCGTGGGTGGAGATGAAGTACTGGAGTACGGTGAGGCCTTCACGGAAGTTCGCCGTGATGGGGGTTTCGATGATTTCGCCCGATGGCTTGGCCATGAGGCCGCGCATACCGGCCAGCTGGCGCATCTGGTCCTTGGAACCGCGCGCGCCGGAATCGGCCATCATGTATATGGCGTTGAAGCTCTCGCCCATCACCACCTGGCCGTTTTCGTCATTCACGGGCGTTTTGGAGGCGTCAAGGAGAGGCGCGGCCTTCATGCCCTCCATCATGACCCGTGCCACGTTTTCAGTGGCCTTGCTCCAGGTGTCAACCACCTTGTTGTATTTTTCACCCTGGGTGATGAGGCCCTCTTCCCACTGGTTGGTGATGTCGTCAACTTCGCGCTGAGCGGAATCGAGGATTTCCTGCTTGCTCACCGGCACCTTCATGTCGTCGATGCAGATGGAAAGCCCGGCGCGGGTGGCGTAGCGGTAACCCATGTCCTTCAGGTGATCGGCCAGGATGACCGTGGTCTTGCTGCCCATGCTGCGGTAGATGACGTCCACCAGGTCCCTGAGGGACTGCTTGTTCATGACCCGGTTGACCACGTCGAAGGACGGCTCGAAGCGTTTTTCCACCAGCTTGAAAAAGTGATGGCGGCTCTTTTCCACCAGGGGCCCTATGATCCCGTCGGGCTCCGTTGCGATGATCCCGGCCACGGCCTCGCTTCCGAGACGGAAAACGTCTTCGATCTCGTCTTCCTTCAAAAGCCCGAAGTCGCCGCCGAACTGCTTGTCGCGGCCTTCGGAATGCTCTGCGATCAGGGCCGCGAAATCCGAGGCTTGGCCTTCCCTGATCTTCTGTTCCACCAGGGCTGCGGTTTCGGGGGTTTTCACCTCAAGATGAAGCAGCCGGACGAGGTTTCCCTTGGGAATCACGTCCCACAAAAGCACCCGGCCCACGGTGGTGCTTTCCCGTTTGCCTTCCATGCGCACGGTGACCTTGGCGTGAAGGTCCACCACGCCGGAATCATAGGCCACCCGGACCTCCCCCGGATTGGAGAAGGACATCCCCTCGCCCTTGGCGTAGGGCTCGTCGCGGGTCATGTAATAAAGGCCCAGCACGATGTCCTGGGTGGGCACGATTATGGGCGCGCCGTTGGCCGGGGACAGGATGTTGTTGGAGGAGAGCATGAGCGCCCTGGCCTCGATCTGGGCCTCCACGGAAAGGGGCACGTGAACGGCCATCTGATCGCCGTCGAAGTCTGCGTTGAAGGCGGTACAAACCAGGGGGTGAAGCTGGATGGCCTTGCCCTCCACAAGGGTGGGCTCGAAGGCCTGGATGCCCAGGCGATGCAGCGTGGGGGCGCGGTTCAAGAGAACCGGGTATTCGCGCACCACCTCATCCAGGGTGTCCCATACCTTGGGCTCCTCGCGCTCCACCATCTTCTTGGCGCTTTTGACCGTGGAGACCAGTTCCTTCATTTCCAGCTTGTGATAGACAAAGGGCTTGAAAAGCTCCAGGGCCATCTTCTTGGGAAGGCCGCACTGGTGAAGCCTGAGGTTCGGGCCTATGGTGATGACGGTACGGCCCGAATAATCCACGCGCTTTCCAAGAAGGTTCTGGCGGAACCGGCCCTGCTTGCCCTTCAAGGTGTCCGAAAGGGACTTTAGGGGCCGCTTGTTGGTGCCCGTTACCACCTTGCCCTGGCGACCGTTGTCGAAAAGAACGTCCACGGCCTCCTGGAGCATCCGCTTTTCGTTCCTTACGATTATGTCCGGGGCCTTCAGCTCCATCAGGCGCAGAAGGCGGTTGTTGCGGTTTATCACCCTGCGGTAGAGGTCGTTCAAATCGCTGGTGGCGAAACGTCCGCCCTCAAGGGGAACCAGGGGCCTAAGATCGGGGGGAAGGACCGGGATCACGCTCATTATCATGCACGAGGGCACGATCTGGCTTCCACGGAAGGCGTCCACCACCTTGAGGCGCTTGGCGAGCTTCTTGCGCTTGGCGTCTGAGGATGTGGAAAAAATCTCTTCCCGAAGCTCGTGGTAGAGCTTTTCGATCTCAAGCTGATCCAGAAGCACCCGCACGGCCTCGGCTCCCATTCCGGCCACGAAGCTGCCGGGGCCGTGTTCCTTCACGGCCTCCCGGTACTTGTCGTCGGTGAGGAGCGTGCCCTGGGGCATCCCGGTGTTCTTGGGATCGAGAACGATATAGGAGTCGAAATAAAGAACCTTCTCGATGTTCTTCAACGTGAGATCGAGAACGTTCCCCAGCTTCGAGGGCAGGCTCTTCAAAAACCAGATATGGGAGACCGGCGAGGCCAGTTCTATGTGCCCCATGCGCTCGCGCCGGACCTTGGACTGGATTACCTCGACGCCGCATTTTTCGCAGATTACGCCACGGTGCTTCATGCGCTTGTACTTGCCGCAGTTGCACTCGTAATCCTTGGTGGGGCCGAAAATCTTGGCGCAGAAAAGGCCCTCGCGTTCCGGCTTGAAGGTGCGGTAATTTATGGTTTCAGGCTTCTTTATTTCTCCGTGTGACCACTGCCGGATTCGTTCCGGCGACGCGAGGCTTATGGAAACCGCGTAAAACTTGCGCGGATCCGTGGGCTTGGTGAAAAAATCGTAGATGCTTTCCACTTTAAAGCTCCTCGCTTTCGGAGGTTGGGGCCTGTCACAGAATAAACATGTAACACATTGGTTGACGATCCGCCCGGCAAACAAGGCGGCTGGCCTGGAAAAAGCTGCAACCGGATGTGATGGTTATTTCGTGACGCCCTTACTTCTTTTTCTGCGAACCGGCTTCTTCCAGGCTCATCTCAAGCCCCAGGCTCTGGAGCTCTTTTATGAGCACGTTGAAGGATTCCGGCATTCCCGGCTCCAAGACGTTCTGGCCCTTCACTATCTTCTCGTACATCCTGGTGCGCCCCACCATGTCGTCGCTCTTGACGGTGAGGAATTCCTGCAGGGCGTATGCCGCGCCGTAGGCCTCCATTGCCCAGACTTCCATTTCACCCAGCCGCTGGCCGCCGAACTGGGCCTTGCCGCCAAGGGGCTGCTGGGTGACCAGCGAGTAAGGCCCGATGGAGCGCGCGTGAATCTTGTCATCAACAAGGTGATGAAGTTTCAGCATATACATGGCGCCGACGGTTATGGGACCCTTGAACTCCTCGCCCGTGCGCCCGTCACGCAGCTTGGCCTGGCCGCTGACCCACACCCCGGCCTCTTCCAGAAGCTTCTTGATCTCGTCTTCCTTGGCCCCGTCAAAGACCGGAGTGGCCATGTGCACGCCGTTCCTGTAACGGCCCGCGAACTCCACCAGCCCGCCCTCGGAAAGTTTCTCCACCTCTCCGGCGGCCTCGGAAAAGACCCTCTTGAGTTTTTCCTTCAACTCGTCCAGGCGCTTTTCCCTGAGCATCTCGTCAATCTGGTTACCGAGGCTCTTGGCCGCGCGGCCCAGGTGAATCTCCAGAATCTGGCCCACGTTCATACGGGAGGGAACGCCCAGGGGGTTCAAGACCATGTCCACCGGGGTGCCGTCCTCGAAGTACGGAAGGTCCTCGGTGGGAAGGATGCAGGAAACCACGCCCTTGTTGCCGTGGCGGCCCGCCATCTTGTCGCCAACCGAAAGCCTGCGCTTCATGGCCACGTAAATTTTGACCATCTTTATTACGCCGGGGGGCAGGTCGTCGCCCTTCTGGTACCGGTTGACGTGTTCATCGAAGGTATTGTGGACCAGCTCCCGCCTATCGCGGTAGCGGTCCAGGACGTCCTGCACCTTCTCGCTGACCGCCTCGTCCTTCACCACGAGCCCCTCCAGAAGGGCCAATGGGACCTCTGCGATCATCTCGTCGGTGATCTTTGCGTCCTTATTTATATAGGTGACCTTGTTCTTCTTGACCGAGGTGACCGGGATCGCGCCCTTCAGCATCCGGGTGAGCTGGCGTCTTACGGTGTCCTCGATTATGCGCAGCTCGTCGTCGCGGTCCTTTTCGAGGGCCAGGATTTCCTCGTCCTCGATGGTCCTGGTGCGGTCGTCCTTTTCGACGCCGCGCCTTGCAAAGACCTTGGCGTCAACCACCACGCCCTCGACTCCGGGCGGAACCCGAAGCGAGGTGTCCTTCACGTCCCCGGCCTTTTCGCCGAAGATGGCCCGAAGGAGCTTTTCTTCCGGGGAAAGCTGGGTCTCGCCCTTTGGGGTGATTTTGCCCACCAGGATGTCGCCGGGCCTCACTTCCGCCCCAAGGCGCACGATGCCTGAATCATCCAGATTTTTTAAGGCCTCCTCGCCCACGTTGGGAATATCGCGGGTGATTTCCTCCTTGCCCAGCTTGGTGTCGCGGCTCACCAGCTCGAACTCCTCTATGTGAACCGAGGTGAACACGCCGTCGCGCACCATGCGTTCGGAAACAAGGATGGAATCCTCGAAGTTGTACCCGCCCCAGGGCATGAAAGCCACTGTGACGTTCTTTCCAAGGGCCAGTTCGCCCTTTTCCGTGGCCGGGCCGTCGGCGATTATGTCGCCCACCTTCACATGCTGGCCAAGCCTTACGATGGGCCTGTGGTTGAAGCAGGTGTTCTGGTTCGAGCGGGTGAACTTGGAGAGGGTGTAAATGGTCACCCTCTTGTCCAGGTTCTTTTCGGCCATCTCGTCGTCGTGCTGCAGGACGATGCGCGAAGCATCAACCGAGACCACGTGGCCGCTTCTCTTGGCCACTATGGTTACGCCCGAATCCCTGGCCACCACATGCTCCAGGCCCGTGCCGATGAGGGGGGCCTCGGTGGTGAGAAGGGGCACGGCCTGGCGCTGCATGTTGCTGCCCATGAGCGCGCGGTTGGCGTCATCGTTTTCCAGGAAGGGAATCATGGACGACGACACCGAAACCAGCTGGCTGGGGGAGATGTCCATGAGCGCCACGTCCTCCCGGCGCACCATGTTGTATTCGCCTTCCTTGCGGGCGGAAACCACGGGGCTCGCTATTGCTCCATCCGGCTTCAAGGGGATGTTGGCCTGGGCTATGGGCAGGTCCTTTTCCTCAAGCGCCGACAGGTAACGGATTTCCTGGAGGGCTTTTCCGTCCTTCACCACCCGGTAGGGGGTCTCAATGAACCCGAAATGGTTCACCCTGGCATAGGTGGAAAGAGAGACGATGAGGCCGATGTTGGGGCCTTCAGGGGTCTCGATGGGACAGATGCGCCCGTAATGGGACGGATGAACGTCGCGCACCTCAAAGCCCGCTCGCTCGCGGGTGAGGCCGCCGGGGCCCAGGGCCGAAAGCCGCCTCTTGTGGGTGACCTCCGAGAGGGGGTTGGTCTGGTCCATGAACTGCGACAACTGGCTCGTGCCGAAGAACTCCTTAACCACAGCCGAAACCGGCTTGGGGTTGATGAGGTCGTTGGGCATCAAGGCGTCGATCTCCTGGAGGCTCATGCGCTCCTTGATGGCGCGCTCCATGCGCACGAGGCCTATTCGGTACTGGTTTTCCAGAAGCTCGCCCACGGCCCGCACCCGGCGGTTTCCCAGGTGATCGATGTCGTCCACCTTGCCCTGGGTGTCCTTTAAAAACACGAGGGTCTTGGCGGTGATGAGTATGTCCTCACGGCGGAGCGTGGTCACTTCCACCGGGGTGTTCAGGCCCAGCCTGAAATTGAGTTTAAGGCGGCCCACCTGGGAAAGGTCGTAGTGGCTGGCCTTGAAGAAAAGCTGGTCGATGAAATCCTGGGCCACTTCCACTGTGGAGGGGTTGGAGGGGCGAAGCCGCCGGTATATCTCCACCAGGGCTTCCTCGCGGGATTCCACCTTGTCCAGAATCAGGGTCTTGCGTATGGTTTCGCCCGCCGAGCCGGCACCCGAAGCCAGGATGGCGAATTCCTTCACATCGCTGTCCCGCAACGCGGCGATGACGTCTTCGGTGACCACCTCGTTGGCATTATAGAGAACCGCTCCGGATTCGGGATGCTTGACCACCCTGGCCAGAACCTTCTCCATGATGTCCTCTTCGGAGACCTGAATCCTGTCTATGGACAGGGCCTTCATCTGGGCAATGGCCTTCTGGGAGAACACGCGGCCCTTCTTCACGATGGGCTCGTCGGTTTCCGGGTGCTTCACCGTGTAGCTGGCCTTCTGGGCCTTCAAGGTTTCCGGGTCGAAAACCTTCCACAGGGCCTTTTTTCCCAGAACCACGGTCTCGGTCTTGTAGAAGTAGCTCAGGATGTCTTCCGTGGTGTAGCCGAAGGCCTTGAAAAGAAGAGTCGCCGCGAATTTCCTGCGCCTGTCGATGCGGATATAGAGGATGTCCTTGGGATCGACCTCCATGTCTATCCAGCTTCCGCGCACGGGTATGATGCGGGCGGTGTAGATGATGCGCCCCGCTGCGTGGCTCTTCCCCTTGTCGTGATCGAAGAAGACGCCGCTGGACCGATGAAGCTGGCTGACCACCACGCGCTCGGTGCCGTTGATGACGAAGGTGCCCTTGTCCGTCATTAAAGGAATCGTGCCGAAGTAGATTTCCTGCTCCTTGATGTCCCTTATGTTCTGGGTCTTCTGCTCCTTGTCCACGTCGAAAACCACCAGGCGAACGGTTATGCGCACCGGGACCTCGTAAGTCATGCCCCGGTGGACGCAGTCGTCCACGGTGTACTTGATCTCGCCGAACCGGTAGGACACGAACTCAAGGGAGGCTGTCCCGGAAAAATCACGGATAGGGAAGACCGAGTGAAAGACCGCCTGGAGCCCGATCATTTCGCGCTGTTCCGGCGGCGTGTCCATCTGCAGGTAACGCTGGTAGGATATCCGCTGCATTTCGATGAGATTGGGGATATCGACTATCCTTGATATCTTTCCGAAACTCTTGCGAATGCGTTTGCCCAAAAGCGTCGTGGAGGACATGGCTTACCCCGAAGTGTGCTTCGGCGAAAAAACCGCCGAAACGTAAGACGTTTCCGGAACCTGACAGGCGAAGGCTCTTCGCGTTTTCGCCAGGAAAAAAGCGAGCGTTCCATGCGCCCGGGTTCCGGTTCAGACAGCGGTGGAATCAATGCAATAATCGCCCCCCGTAGGTACACGCCCCCCCGAAGAAAGAAAACTTTCGGAAACGACCCTTAACCCCGGAAAACGATCCTGTATGCGACTGATCCTGTTAACAGCCCGTTGAAAAAGGCTGAACGTGAAGCCTGGCTATCAATTTCGATATCCGCGAAAAAATGCATGGCGCATGAAAAGCCAAGAGTCACGCGTACTTAATGTGCGTGGCGGAATTGGCTTTGAAGTGCAACGACGCAGTTCGCGTTTTCAGACAGGCTGTTGAACGAAAAAACAGGCAACGGGAAGCGAGGCCGAGTGGCTCCGCTTCCCGTTGCCTGAAAAACGGACTATTTGATCTCTATCGTTGCTCCGGCCTCAACCAGCTGGGCCTTGACCTTCTCGGCCTCTTCCTTGGAGATGCCTTCCTTCACCGGCTTGGGCGCTTCCTCAACCAGGGCCTTGGCTTCTTTCAGGCCAAGACCGGTGAGGGCGCGCACTTCCTTGATCACGTTGATCTTCTTGTCGCCACAACCGGTCAGGATCACGTCGAACTCGGTCTTTTCCTCAACCGGAGCGGCGGTGGCGGCAGCGGCGGGGCCGGCCATCATGGCCACGGGAGCGGCGGCGGAAACGCCCCACTTTTCCTCAAGGTCCTTCACGAGTTCGGAGATTTCGAGAACGGTGAGACCGGAAAGGTACGCAATGACTTCTTCTTTGGTTACTGCCATGGGAATCCTCCTAGCTTATCATGTTAAGGGGCGACAAAAACGCCGCCTCCTTCAATCCTTTGGGGGGAAACGGCCTCGTCAGGCGGCTTCCTGTTCCATTTTTTCCTTGGCGGCGTTCAAAACGTTCAGCATGCTCTGGGGAACCGCTGCCAAAAGCCTCACGAACTTTTCCGGAACCGCGTTCAGCACTCCCAGGAACTGGGCCTGCATGACCGGCAGAGGCGGCATTTCGGAGAGGGCCTTCACGCCTTCGGCGGTCATGGGCTTCCCGGAAAGCATGGCTCCCTTGATGGTGAACACCTTTTCGTTCTGGGCCGCAAAGGTGGCCAGAGCCTTGGCGGCGGCGACCGGGTCGGCGTAGCACAGGGCTACGGCGCAGGGTCCCTTGAAATGCTCCGACATGGCGATGACGCCGGTTCCAGCGGATGCGCGCAGCAAAAGGGTGTTCTTGACTACCTGATAGTCAACACCGGCTTCGCGCAGGCTGATCCGCAAGGTGTCCATGCGGGCGACGTCCATTCCGCGAAAATCCGTCACCGCCGCGAAAGTCGCGCGGGACGCTTTTTCGTGAAGGGCTTCAACGACCTTCTCTTTGTCTGATTTCTTCACAGTTTAAATTACACCTCCTCTCGTACTCCGTCGCACAGCGAGTGCGAAAGACCTACGTTTGCCGGGCCGCCAGGGCCTATAGAGGATCCCGAAAAACGATTTCCTGTCTCGGCAGGCGAACGCCCGAAAAAAAGAGCGCCCATTAAGCCCGTCAGCGCCTGCTGTCTTCGACGGAGATATTTGACGAACGGGTGGAATCCGCCGCTCCGCTTCGCTCCGTTCATTGAACCCGAAAGAGTCCGTTTTTTGAACCGGGGCTGGCGGGCCGGTAAATTTCCACCGCAAGATCGCCTTGTTAAAAGCCTCTTACTTCAAAACTTCCTTCACCGCGAGCGGATCGATCTTGACTCCGGGCCCCATGGTGCTGGAAACTGCGATGGTGCGAAGATAGGTGCCCTTGGCAGCGGAAGGCTTTAAGCGCATGATGGATTCGAAAAAGGCCGCCAGGTTTTCCACCAGCTTTTCCGGGCCGAACGAGACCTTCCCCAGGGGCGCGTGGACGATTCCGGCCTTGTCGACCCGAAAGTCGATCTTTCCGGCCTTGAGCTCGTTCACGGCGCGGGTGACGTCGGGCGTTACCGTGCCGGTCTTGGCGTTGGGCATGAGGCCGCGCGGGCCCAGAATCTTACCCATCTTGCCCACGAGTCCCATCATGTCCGGGGTGGCCACGGCCTTGTCGAATTCCAGCCAGCCGCCCTTGATCTTTTCCACGAGGTCTTCGGCGCCCACGAAGTCGGCCCCTGCCTCCAGGGCTTCCTTTTCCTTCTCGCCCTTGGCGAAAACCAGGACCCGTACGGTCTTTCCGGTTCCGTGGGGAAGAACGCAGGTTCCGCGAACCATCTGGTCCGCGTGGCGGGGGTCAACCCCCAGCCGCACCGCGACGTCCAGGCTTTCGTCGAACTTGGCGTGTGCTGCGGATACCGCAGCTTCTATGGCCGCCGGAACCTGATAACGCATCTCCCGGTCAACCTTTTGTTTTGCTTCGATGTGCTTCTTGCCTGTCTTTGCCATCTGTCCGCTCCCTGGTATCGCCGGTGTCAGACGATTTCAAGGCCCATGCTGCGGGCCGTTCCGGCGATGGTTTTCACCGCGCCTTCCAAATCCTTGGCGTTGAGATCCTCCATCTTCTGCTTGGCGATCTCGTTCACCTGAGCCGTGGTCACCTGCCCCTTCTTGATCTTCTTGGGGTCGGGGGAGCCCTTGTCCAGGCCGGCTGCCTTCATCAGAAGAATTGAGGCCGGAGGTGTCTTGGTGATGAAGGTGAAACTGCGGTCCTGGTAGACGGTGATCACGACCGGAATGATCATGCCCGGCTGGTCCGCCGTCTTGGCGTTGAACTGTTTGCAGAACTCCATGATGTTCACGCCATGCTGACCCAGAGCGGGACCGATGGGGGGGCTGGGATTGGCTTTGCCCGCCGACACTTGCAGTTTGACCTGCGCCATTATTTTCTTTGCCATGATTTCACTCGCTTATCCGAAATTACACCGTCTTGGCCTTAACGCCTGCGTAGCGTTGCCGGGCCGGGCGTCAAACCTTTATCACCTGGACAAATTCCAGTTCAACCGGGGTGGCCCGACCGAAAATGGAAACCAGGACCCGCACCTTGCCCTTTTCTGGGTTCACTGCGTCCACGGTTCCGTTGAAATTGGAGAAGGGGCCGTCAACCACGCGGATTTCGTCGCCCACATCAAATTGGTATTTGGGCTGGGGCTTCAACTTGCCAGCCTCGATCTGGTCCACTATCCGGGAGGCTTCCTCTTCGGAAAGGGGCGTGGGCCTGTCGTGTCCGCCCAAAAAGCCGGTCACCTTGGCGGTATCGTTGACCAGGTGCCAGGTTTCGTCGTCCAGGTCCATCTGTACGAGGATGTAGCCGGGGTAGAATTTGCGCTGGGAGGTCCGGCGTTTTCCCTTCACCATCTCAATGACCTGTTCGGTGGGCACCAGTACCTGCCCGAACTTGTCCTTGTGACGGGAAGATGCCACCCGTTCCTCCAGGGCCATCTTCACCTTGGACTCAAACCCTGAATAAACGTGGACAACATACCATTCCAAAGCCAACCCTAGCTCCCTTCACTTTTGGGGCGCAAAAACGGCGGCGAGGGAAAATGCTCCCCGCGCCGAATTGTTCAGCGCCCTCCTCCCAAGACCATTCGCACGAGGTACGCAAGCCCGCTGTCCGTCATTCCCAGAAACGAGGCTATGACAAGGACAAAAATTATCATGACTATGGTGGAACCTGTGGCTTGCTTCCGCGACGGCCAGGTCACCTTTTTCAGTTCCACCCTGACTTCGCGCAGAAACTGGATGGAGGCCGTGTAAAATTGCGGCGCCTTGAAAGAAGAGGCCTTGGGAACCTGAGACGCGGCCTTGCCGGCGAGCCTGGCCACGGCCTGACCCGCGCCGTCCTTGGCCCCTGCGCTCTGGCGTTCTTCGGCCTGGCCCGCAGTTCTCTCGCGGGTCTTTTTCTTCTGTTCCGGCGTTTTTTTTCTGAGGAGTTGTCCCATGCCTTTATCCAAACACCGAAAGCCCGGAAGCGAGTCTTTCGACTCTCACCGCTTCCGAGCCGTTATGTGTTGTTTGGCGGGCCAGGAGGGATTTGAACCCCCAGCCATCGGATTTGGAGTCCGCCGCTCTACCGTTAGAGCTACTGGCCCTAGCCATGAACCGGCAAAATGCCGGTAAGCCCTGCCTCTGTCCGCATTTGGCCCTTTTACCGGCTTTCGCGCCCTGCCCGAAAAAGGAGGCGCGCCCTGCCGGATATTTCAGGACCCCTTGCGGAGAAGCCCTATTTCGTTTCCCTGTGAACGGTATGACGACGGCAGAACCTGCAATACTTTTTGAACTCCAGGCGGTCCGGCGTGGTCCGCTTGTTCTTGTTCGTCTGGTAATTGCGCTGCTTGCATTCCATGCACGCCAGGGTAGCCTTGGTTCTCACGGCTTTCCTTCCCTTCGCCCCTGTGGGCGAATCCAACGTCTTGCGCCGCCTCTAAGATGCACCGACCGAGGCGTAACTTTGCGGCCTTCTTTGTCATCAAACAGCCGCCGGAAGCGGAGTCTCAAATGTTTTACAGCTGAGACTCCGCCCGGCGGTCAGACTGTTACGCTATGATCTCGGCAACCACGCCAGCGCCCACGGTGCGTCCGCCTTCGCGGACCGCGAACCGGAGTTCCTTCTCCATGGCGATGGGGGTGATCAGTTCGGCGGTGACAGAAACGTTGTCGCCGGGCATGACCATTTCAACGCCTTCGGGAAGGGTCACGATCCCGGTCACGTCCGTTGTGCGGAAGTAGAACTGGGGGCGGTAACCGTTGAAAAACGGGGTGTGACGCCCGCCTTCTTCCTTGGACAAA
>JACRLG010000010.1 GCA_016235345.1 Deltaproteobacteria bacterium
GGGCGCACGGTCCGCTACCTTGGAGTGTCTTATATCACAAACGGGGCAATCGAGTAAAGAGGATGGGGCAAGATGGAGGCAACAGCTTATTTTCGCTTGAAAAACCGCATGAGGCCCTTGCCTTGGGCGCCGGCCTGGGCCTGTTTTTCCAGTATGGGAAGAACTGATTCGCAATTCAGACGCACCATGGAGATCGGGGCCACAAGACCCAGAAGCACGAGGATGAAACCGGTGGGGGCGCGGCGAACGAACAGGCGGCGCATCTCGAAAACCAGGGTGAACTCCTTGGCTTCGGGAAAGGTGTTCAGCAATTGAGGCCAGTCAACGGAGTCAAGGGCCGGGTCAACATTTACGGTAAACTCGCGGAAGGCCACCTTGCCGTCCGACTCCACGAAGAGTACGCCGTAAACGTTTTCCACTCCCAGTATATCCTTGAAAATCTCTTTCATGGCCGTCGTTTCTCAAAAAACAATGGAAGGTCCGGGAAATTTCAAAACATCAGCATCACGTTGACAGTACGTCCACCACCTTGTTCTTGGGACAGCGGGGTTTCAGTGTTACGACGGTAGTCTTGTCGCCGGGGATGAGGATGAGATCGCTTTCCTTTTCGCTGTCGATATAACAGATTCGGAGTTTGCCGGCGGCGAACAGGTTTCCTATGCTTTCGGCCAGGCTCACGAACTCATCCCATCTGCCGTCGTGGATAATGTCCTGAAGCCCGCACTTGTCGCCCAGCTCGCGGTCCAGCTTGTTGCGAACGAAATTTAAGGTGCTGATGGGTTCGACCTTGGCTTCGGCCTCGGCTGCAGGAGTGGGCGGGGCCACCAGATCATCATCGGAAAGGTCTTCAAAACTGCCGAGACTGGCGTCTTCACCGGCTTCGAGGTCGCTGTCGGTGAGGTCCTCCTCGTAGCCGCCCAGTTCCTCCTCCTGGTGGGCCTCGGCTTTTTTGGGCTTGCTTTCCTTGCCGCCTTCGTCCCGGCGGCGCATGGCCTCCAGAAGGACTGCCTGGGCGTTCATGAAAATTTTGGGTTCCTTGGGCGGGCAGCCATTCTGTATTGAAAGGCTTACAGCGTCCCAGGAGAAAATGATGTACGCCGCCTCAGGCCCCGAAAGGTCCCTCACCCTTGCGTCCAGAAGCTCGCCCTGGCGGAAAAAGAGCACCCCCAGGGAATTGGACGGCTCGTCCTCCATGCGGATCACGCAGGAGCGCTCCTCCATCTCGATCATCTGGAGAAACATGCCGGGGCTGACTCCGCGCAGGGTTCCTGCGTCGCCCTCCTTGCGTATGGCTGCGCTGATCTTGCGCCCCAGGTCGGTGAAGTTGAGCGGCTTTTCCAGAAAGGCGGCTGCGCCTTGTTTTTCAGCGAGTTTTTGTATATCGGCGGTTGCGGACTTGGAAGTCACGACGACGGTGATTTCGGGGTGGGCAACGGATACGTGGTCCAGCACGGAAAGGCCCAAGCCGCTTTCGGCGTTTTCGATGTTCACGACCAACACCGAAACTGGCTTTTTTGCCAACTCCTGCCTGGCGTCGGCGTCATCCGTGGCGATCAGGACGCTGAACGTCTCGCCGAATGGCTCCAGCTTTTCAAGGGCCGTGGTAAGAAAGGCTTCGTCTTCGTCAACGATCAGAACGTCGCGTACCATCTGTTTTTCCGTGATGGGGGTTTCCGCGCCCTTTTGATGGTGGGCAGATCCCTTTTTCCCCAATCTACCTGTTCAAAGCCGATTTGTCAAAGGCAACAAAAGGGGAAGATGCAATTGACACAATAAGAACAGGCTGGAAAAGGGCTTTTTCCGAACCGGGCCGTTAAACACGGTCCGCCGCTCTATCGATTTGACGCCGACCCTCCCAGGGAAGGTCCGAGCCATTAGGACCGGGCATCAGGGACTCCAAAAACAAGGCCGTCCGGCGGGAAAACCCGGCCGGACGACCTTTATTCGCGAAACGGGCTTGGATGTGCAAAGCCCGTTTCGTTTGCCTCGCTTACCTGTTTCTGCGGCGCTTCAGGCGGTCTATGGAAAGGCGTATGCTTTCCTGCATACGTATAATGGCGTTGGCCAAGTCTCCGATTTCGTCGTCGGACTTCACCGTAATCTGGGTTTCCATTTCGCCCGTGCTGATCCTGTCGGCGGCGTCGGTGAGGGCCTTCAACTTGCCGGTTATCACCGCGCCGTAGTAGGCGACTATTCCGCCTATGGCCAGTATGGTGATGAACAGGAAGATCAGAATGGCCCACCGGGTGCTGGACACCACGTTTTCGGTCCTGGTTTGGAGGCGCTTGACATCGCGGGTGAACTCGACGATGGGCGTTACGACCATGACTGCGTACTGACCGCCCTCAAGGCCTTCCACCGGCGTGCAGACCATGAAATTTTCGTGGATGTTGCCGTCCTTGTCCGTCCACGAATAGGAGCCGCGCGCAGACTTTCCTGTCGCCACAGCCGAAACGATCTTCCAGTAGTCGTCGAATCCCGCGCCCAGCAACTTTTTCATCTCGGCGGCAAGATCGACGCCGACCAAATCGGGATCGACATGCGCCCACATGCGCCATACGTTGCCTGCATCCGGCAGGGCGTAAAGACAGGTGAAGCCGGTAAGGCCGACCTTCTGAACGGCCAGGAGCTTGAACTCGTGCTCCTTTTCGTTGAAGTCCTCCTTTTTCACGAACTGGTGGTCGGCAAGGTAACGACGCACCTGTATGGCCGCCTGCCTGCTGTACTGGGCCATGAGCTCGCCGGAGATACGGGTCACCATGTCGGTACTGGTGTTTTTGACTATGCTGACCATGCGATTCAACTGCCAAACGTAAAAAATGCCCGCAACGGTCATGAGCACCAGGGGAACGGCAAGAAACAGCACGGCCATCTTGCCCCTGAGCCCCATGCGGCGTCCCATTCCCGCGCTTGGCCTGCTTTCGTCCATGCCGGGGGACGGAGCGGGCGCCGCCTCCGGCGCAATATCCGGGGCCGACGCGGCAGCAGCAGGAGCATCGGAAGCCTCGGTCTGAATGAGATTGCCGCAGGAAGTGCAGAGCGTTATGCCGCCGCTTTCCGCGAGCGCATCAGCATCAATGGTGTTGGTTGTTCCGCACGCCTGGCAAGCGACCTTTAAGGTTTTGCTCTCAGCCATGTCCGAACCCCTTCCCGTAAATGGTTTGAGACGGTTTGCCTGTCCGTCGGTTTTTCGATGATCCTAAAATAATTCAGGCAGCCCTTGGGCTTCGCCCAGGCGGCAAAATCAGAGATAGCCCTTCTGGCGGATGCGGTTGACCATGTTCTGGCGGAACGTGTTTCGCCGGTCATCGCGCTGGATTTCCTGGGATATGTAATCGATGAGCTCGGCGGCCTGGTCAGCCGGGAAATTGTCCAGGCTGTGCCCCAGATCGGCAATGGCGTCTTCTATGACCACCTCGGCGATGGGGCCGATGGCCAGGGCGAGCTCCTTTTCCAGGGCTTCGAGGAAATCGGCCTCAATAACCTTCACCTGCTTCTTGACCGGCAAAACGATCTTGAGCTGAAGAAGCTTGGCGATGATCCTTCGCATCGCCTCAAGGGAGATGCCGGTTTTTTCGGCTATGGTTCCCACGTTCTTGGAACCGTCCAGTTCAACCAGCACTCCGATCATCTGGCCGTCAAGGGAATATTCTCCCAGGCCGCCAGTCATGACCCTTTTAAAAATCATACGGGAGAAGTCACCCGACAAGTCATCCATAATCAATTCCTCATACCCGCCTTGATGACCCGGAAAAAGGCCTGTTTTCAACCGGCTGGGAAAAGCCCCTGATATCCGGGGCGTAAAAGCTCCGTTGTTCAACCGGTTTGATTAAGCCTCACAGGACTTTTAAGGGTTCACCATATTTGATGAGTCCGAGCGAATGCCTTAAAGACGACCAACAAAGGCAAATATCCGCTTGCGCTGCCGGGCGAACGTCCGATAAAAGGCCGCCCGCCCGCATTTTTTGGCTATTCCTCGATGACCAGGGGGTCCAGGCTCACCGGGTTTTCCTCACGTGTCTGGATTACCTTCAGGCCGGGGACTTCGGACACAAGCTCGAAGAAGTCCCATTCACTCTTGGCCTTCTTGGGATTTTTACCGCGTATGATGTAAACCGAGCTGATGCACTGGTGATCCCAGTTGCGCCATTGCTCCTCGCCCTTCAGAAGGGTGAACTTGTGGCCCTTGCCGCCTTCCTGGGCTCCTTCAAGGGCGTGGATTATCTTGTCGTCCGCAAAGGGGTCCTGGGCTCTTTTCACCGCTTCGGCCCACTGGTTTATCGCAACCCAGGCGCAGGCCGCCGAAACTCCGGGCGGACGGTTGTACTTGGCGCGGAAGGCCTCGACGAATTTCTTGGTTCCGGCGAAGGTGTCCTCAAGGGTCCAATCCCAAATCGCGGTGGAAATTACGCCCCTGAAGGCTTTTGCGCCGACTTCGTGGGCCATGTACATATCGACGATGGGCACCACGATCTGCATCTTGCTGTCGAGGCCCATTTCATCGGCCTGTTTCAGAGCGGCCACCTGATCGGCTCCGAAAAGCACCAGGACCAGTATGTCCGGATCAAGCTTCTTGGCCTGCTTGAGCTGCTCGGTATAATCCTTGGTTCCAAGGGGAACCGGGATTGCGTCGTAGGTGTCTGCGCCCTTGATTTCCAGGAACCTGCGCATGGACTCCTCGACCGAGTGACCCCAATTGTAGTCGGCTGTAATGTAAACATAACTCGAGCTCTTGCCGAATTCTTCCACGAGGTAGGGGGCCAGCGCATTGGCTGACATCCAGGCGTTAAGGAACCACCGGAAGGTATGGCGGCGGGCGGTCTGGACGGTGAAGCCGGCGGGCGTGACTGTGTGCCCGGTAGTGTCATTGGCGTGGGTGAGGCCGGTCATGAAAACAACGCCCTGCTTCTGGCATTCGTCGGCTATGGCCACCGCCTCGGCGGAACTGGAACCGCCGGAGATCATGCATGCGTTATGCTCCCAGATCATCTTGAGGGTGTTCTGCTGGGCGAGCTGGGGGTTGTTCTCGGTGTCCATTATGACGGCCTTGACCTTTTTTCCCAGAAGCCCGCCGCCCTTGTTGATCATGTCAACGGCCAGCTCGTAGGCCTTTTTCTGGTCCTCCCCCTGCTCCTTGTAGGGGCCTTTCAGGGGGATGTTGAGGCCGATGACTATTTCATCGGTTTCAGCAGCAATGTCGGCTGCCACAGGCGTTTCCGCGACCGGCTCGGCTCCGGCGGGCAGGACCAGCGCAGGATCAGCCTCAGCCGCAATGGCGGGCTCGGACGCGGGAAGCGCGTCTTCTGAAACACCCCGGGCCGGGGCGAAAAGGATGTAGCCCGAAACGGCCAGTAAAATCAGAATTACCGCCTTGGTGGCCACGGACTTCATTTTGGCACCTCCCTCGAAGGTTGCGGATTGGATGCGTGACGGCTTGGTCGGGCTGGCTCCGCGCCCGCTCTGGGACGACCGAAAACCTTGCCCGTCACAAGCCCTTATGAACGAGGCATGGAAACTGGCACAGCGCGGATCGGACAAAAGTTACCGCATGGAATAATCTTTGACCAAATGGCTATTAAAAAACGTTCGTCTTGTCAAGGCGTTATTTTTACACAACTTTAAGGAAACGTCTCTATTTTTCCACAATCCGCCCCCTTTTTTCAAGACTTTCGAGCGCCCCGTCGACCCAGGCCATAACTTTTTTCACCTGTTCGGAAGCGCCCCTGATTTTCGCAATACTAAGAAATCCTTCCCTTTTTGTCTTGATTTCCATGAGAATGGCGGCGTCTATGGGCTCACCCACCCGGCCCACGCCCCTCACCACCACCTGCAGGAGGTGGAAAAGCCAAGCCATCTGATCCGGCCTTTCAACCATTCCATAAATGGCCGAGTCCGGGTTTCCGTATTCCCAGAGGGCGCTGCGGAGAACCGTCCGGGCAGCAGCCCCGCCCACCAGGGAAAAAAAGATGTAGGCCTCCCTTTCAAGCGTTAGAAGGTAGCCCAAGGGCATGGAATCGTGCCAGGTGTAAGGGTTCAAGGCCGCCGAAAGCTCCTTGTGGACGGAGCGGGTCTTGATGAAAAGATCGTCCATCCTGTCATCCAGAAAGCCTGCCGCAAAATCGGCGCTAGGCCTGTCCAGGCCGTCCTTCACCCGCAGGACCTCTTCCGGGGTCATGCGGATTTCCTTCAAAAGCTCCTTGTTGAACTTGCGCACCAGGATATTGGCCAGTATGAGGGCGTTGCGGTCGGAAAAATAGACCTTCTGGCCATCGGCGAGATATCCTTCCAGCAGAACCTTCAGGGCGTCTTCGGGATTTCTGATGCGATTGGCCAAAAGGGCCAGGGCGTTCAGAAGGGCGATGCGGTCCTCTTTGGCCACGTGCTCCTTCAGGTAATACCACAGGAAACCGAAGACCTTTTTTTCATGGCGGCAAAATGCCGGAATGCTTCTTTCAAAGGCCTGGCGCAGAAAATGGCCGTCGGAATCGAAGCTGCCGGTCAGAAGCCCAACCAGTTCGGTGGCGTCCGTCACGCTGACTCCGAAATCCCTCGCAACAACCTCGTAATCCTTGTCATCGAAAACATCCGCGTGCCTCAAAAGGCTCTTCATTTTCCGGTTGGTGGCGCTCCTTTGCCTGAAAAACAGGACAAGATCGATAAGGCTCCGGTTGACGCACCTCTTTTCCTCGGCACAATCTTCCGCCCGGCCCGCAACGAACTCGCCTTCAACGGAAAGCATGTCGTAGACCTCGTCGGGCGTGTTCGCCAGGAACCGTTCCGCGATGGCCAGTATCCGGTCGTTGAAATCGTGGGGAAGGATGTCGGATGTGGCCGGGTTTTCCTCGGCCTCGGAAAATGCGATGGCGGAAGCGTCCAAAAGTTCGGAGAACAGGCCCAGGCGGTCCGCGAGCTGCCAGGAACTGTCGGCTCCGCCACCTCCTGCGGCCAGGCATCCGAGTATGCGGGCGGACTTGAACGAGGACGGCCCGAAATGGCGCGACACCAGCCGGGCCGCAGCCGCCTTGTATATCCCAAGGTTTTCCGAATCATCAAAGGCCAGGAGCCACCGGACGTGGTTGACTTCGAGGGCCGGCCTTTTCAAAGCGCCCGTAATCTTTCTGAACGCGAAAACGGCCTCGTAGAGGCTGGTGAAATTGAGAAGGGGATCCCTGGCCCCCGCCCTTTTCATCATTTCCGAAAGTCGGTTCACAAGGACCTGGACCTCTCCCCTTCTGAGGCCGTTTGCAACTGCGAGAAGGGTGAAATTGGGGTCCGGTCTTCTGTACTCGTCGTTGATAACCATGGGCGTGAGAGCGCCAGGGGCTGGGTCCGGCCCCGTGCCGGCGTGGCGGGCAATGGCCGCGAAACAGGCGCACAGGGCCCCGCCCGACACCTTCAGCCCGTAAGGATCGTCGGGCGTCCCCCTGGTTTCCTCGCCAAGGTTTAAAACGAGGCTGGTTATGCCTGAGCCAAAAAGGACGATGGCGGCTTTTTCGAATTCGGACGCAAGGGCCGGAGCCGTAGGGCCCAGGCGCTCTTCCAGGACCTTGACGCTTTCTGCGTCCAGGAAAAGCCTGTTCCAGGAAAGCACGTAATCGGTGTTCTGCGAGGCCGGGCCCGCCTTGGCGATCCCACGCCCACGGTGGCGTATGACCAAGCGTCCGCCCGGAAGGCCGTTTTCCGAAAGGCTTTGAATCAGGCCGGCTATCCTTGTGCAGGTCTCAAGCACGGCGTCGGGGTCGTTGGAGCAGGCCCGCCGCATGTAGAGGGCCAGGGTGCTGAACAGCCGGACAAGGGTGAGCCGCTGGGGGTCCAGGCGACCCTCCTGCTCGTGCAGGGTTTCTATGAGACCCGGAATGGAGGAGGATGCGGCCGGGGAGCCTGTTTCAATCTCTCCCAGGTCTTCGAAAAGCGAGTTGATTTTGTCTTCGTAGTTGTCCGAAAAATCCATCGCGCCCCCTGTGACGGCTTTCATAACTTCTTTATGAAAGTTTACCACGTAGCTGCGCCAAATGCAAGAAATCCCTTGGCATTTTCAGGGCGAGGACATTTGGACTCCGACAGCGGACGACTTGGGAACTCGGGCGGACCGGGGGCCTCGTAATCGCTGCTTTAACGGGATGATTTAAGGGGCAGGGTGAAAAAGAAGCGGGCTCCCACAGGGGCTGCGTCCTCAACCCTGATCCGGCCTCCGTGGGCGTCAACGGCCAGTTTGCAGAACGCGAGACCAAGGCCGGTGGAAAAGCTGCGCTCATCCCTTCGGCTTTCAACGCGCACGAACTTGTCAAATATCCTTTCCTTCAGTTCGTCCGGCACGCCTGGACCGTTGTCCTTAATGAAAAAGGCGATTTCACTGGCCGAAGGATATAGAAAGCCGGCCTCCACCCGGTCGCCCGGCGGGGAGTAACGTATTGCATTAGTTAGCAGGTTGGCCAGGACCCGGCGCAAAAGGGCCTTGTCCGCAGCAAGGGTTCCGACTCCGGCGCTGGCGAAGGGCTGGAAGGTGAAAACGATGTCCTTGACCCAGGCCAGGGCCGCCAAACCGGACAGGACCTCCTTCAAAAACGGACCGGGCGCTATAGGCTCCGGCTTGAGAGGAAGTTTTCCCTCCTCCAGCTGGACCACGTCCAGGAGGTTGGAAACCATCTGGGACAGCCCGCCGCATGCGGCCTGGGCGGCCCTCACCACCGTCTGGTTCTCGCCCCTCACCCCCTCGGACAGGATTCCGTGCAGGCACGTAAGCTCGGAGATGGGGCCTTTCAGGTCGTGAACCAGCATGTTGAAAAGGTCTTCCTTTACCCTTTCGAACTCCTTCAGCTTTTTGTTCTTCTCCCTAAGGTCGCGTTCGCGCTTGCGCAAAAGGTCGGCCATGCGCTCCATCTCAAGGGCGGTTATGAAGCGGGCGCACAACTCTATGGCGAGCTTTCTTTCGGCCTCGCTCAGGTGATCGTCGTTCTTTTTTTCGGTGATGTTCAAAACCCCGATCACGCGGTTTTTGATCATGAGCGGCACGGAAAAAAAGGCCCGCTTGGTGTAGCGCGCCTCTTTGAGCGAGACATCGGCGGGGTTTTCCTCGTCAACGTAAAGAGGGGCCTTGTTTTTCACAACCCAGGCGGACGGGCTCTGGGAGTTCAGGGGGACCAGCACCCCCACTATCTCCGGGCGGGTGGACGCCCTTACCGCCAGATGCGCCCTGCCCTGCCTCATCATGATGGAAGCCTTGTCCACGTTAAGCGAGCGCACAATCTCTTTCAGCACAAGGTTCAGGCGCTTGTCCCAGGAGAGCTTGGTGTTGCGGCAGTGGCTGCTGAGAGCCGCAAGGGTGTCCAGAATGGTTGCGGGTGTTTCCATTGGGCAGTAAGCCTTTGGGCGGAGATTTCACTTTTTCTGCAAAAACAATAATGGCCTCACCGGCTGGCGACCTTTACAAAAAAACGAGGGGAACGGCTGTCCGAGGCGCAGATCAGTATAAACCCTTGGAGAGGAATCTCAAGAATTATGTTCGTATTAAGCAGAGCATGGTTCTTTTCCTTTTTCATGGAAAGCCCGATGCGGGAAGAAGCGCCCCGGTCTTCCACCTCCACTATTTTCTGTAAAGCGGAGAATGGAAATAAATTGCGCTCCCGGTAATAACAGGCTGCCCTAAAACGCAAATCGCTTTGTCAGGCGTCACGGAAAAGTTGGTCACGTACAAAAGAGTACGCTCCCTCCTTTTCCGCTCGCCTTCCTTGCGCTTCATCGTTTTTCATCAGCCTGTATGATTGGAGCTTTTCAACAGGCGGTAAAAATAATGGCCGGTTTTGATGATTCGGGATGAAACAGAACGAATCGCGCGGAAACCGAAATTGACGAAGGCCGGGGGCCGCCGGTTGAACAGGAAAAGCCCTTACCGGAATTTTGAGGGATGTCAGCGGGAGCCGGAGATTGAATCAAGATGCGATTTCAGGTTCTTCTTGCTCTTTTTCAGGCCCAGCTTGTTGCGAAGGCTGTCCCTGTGGAATTCCACCGCCCTTTTGGAAACCTTGAGGAGCTTGGCGATGTCGCGGCTTGTAGCCCCGGTTCTCACCAGGTTGGCGACTTCAAGCTCCCTGGGAGTGAGCGACACTTTGCCTGAAACGAGCCTTTCCATGAACGGGGCCACGATTTCGTTAAGGTTGTCCTCAATCACGTTGATGAACACCAGAAGTTCCGGTTCCCTTACAACTTCCCTCATCCGCCTCACGTAGGGCAGCACGAAATCCCCCACGTTGTCCACTATCCGCTTTTCCGCGTTCTTCCGGTCCTCCTTCATCTGGACGACAATTCGGTGCAGGGCCTCGTTGGTCTCGGACAGTTCCTGGCTCTTCACCGAAAGCTCGACCTGGGTCCGCCTGAGCTGGCGTTCTATTTCGCGCCGTTCGGATATGTCAGTGTGAATGCCGATCAGGCCCTCGATGTTTCCCTTGATGTCTTTTATGGCGTCGGCCCGCAGGGAAACGGGGAAGACCCGACCGCAACAGGCCTTCATCTCGATTTCGCCGCACCAGGACCGGCCGCTCATAATGTTGTCGAAGACCTGCCTGAAGGTGTCGCCATCGTTGTAAATAGCCCTGGGGCCGCCGGCGGACATCAGTTCCTCGGCGGTGTATCCGAACATTTCGGCAAAGGCGGGATTCTGAAAATAATGAACGCCATTGGGGTCTGATATGCCTATGGCTTCGCTGGAGCTTACGAAGCCCTTCAGCACGGGCAGGGTCAAATCGTCGCCGTCTGCAAAATGGGCCAAAAATCTGACCGACATTTCCTCGGTTTTGATCCTCGCCCATTTTTCCGCTTCAAGACCCTGGCCGTTTTTCGCAGCATCCACGAGGGACTCGAACAAAAGATTTTTAAAGACCCCATAATTTGGGTTCTGTCCCATAAAACAACCTCCATTTTCTACAGCCGTGCGGCTGGCTCCGGGGCCGCCGTCCGATATTTATATATCATATAATACAAATACAACACTTTGCAAATCAAATCATGCGTGAGTCTGCCCCTGCCCGAACAATTCCGGATGCGGCCTTGGCGGAATGTTCGTAAGCCCGGAAACATGGGCCTGATTCCCTCCCGGACCGGACCGCTTTTCGGGTGGAAGCAACGGCTTGTCCGGGATAAAAAGGCCAGCGAACACTCTTTGGAGGCGTTTACGCGGAACAATTTAAGAAATAGCATGAATGCGTAGGATTTTTCAAGAGAGATGATAAATAATTCTGTAAAAAACAGCTAGGGTATTTCCCAGTAATTTCACAACCCGCCCGGCGGCAAGGCCCGGAAAAGGACGCCTGGGCCGTTACGGCCCATTTTTGCAGGAGGTGTTTACGGCGTTCCGACTCTCATCAACGCTCGCCCGGTTGGTGCCTTCCCTCTTGCTTTGATACATCAGGCTGTCCACGCGCCTCAAAAGCGAATCGGGGCTGTCGTCGGCCAGGGCCAGGGTGGCCCCGATGGAGGCGGTCACCCCCACCGTGACGCGCCCTCCGTCGCCGGAGGCGATAACCCTGCATTGCTCCATGAGGCGGCGTATCTTGTCGGCTATGCGAAAAAGATTGTCCCCGTTGGTATTTTGGAGAACCACCAGGAATTCATCGCCTCCCCAGCGGCTCACGAAATCCGAAGAGCGAACATTGGCGGAAATGGTTTTCGCCACCGCCTTCAAAACCAGATCCCCGGTTTCGTGGCCGTAGGTGTCGTTGACCTCCTTGAATCGGTCCACGTCGCAAAAAAGAACCCCGAAGGGCCAGCCGTAACGCTTGAGCTCGTTGAGCCTGGCATCCAGGCGGGCCGTGGCGGCAAGGCGGTTGGCTATGCGGGTGACCGGATCCATGAGGGCCATTTTTTCCAGAAGCCGTGACTTTTCACGCTCCCGTTCTATGGGGCTCATGTCCTGAAATGCTTCCATCACGCCGCAGATTTTCCCTGATTGATCCTTTACCGGTATGAATTTGGCCCAGGCCGGGGCCATGTGCCCTTCCTTGTGCCTGTAGGAAACCGGCATCTGCCTGATTTCACCGTCCTCCATGCTCAACTGGGCGGGGCAGCCGCCGGTTTCGCAAAGGCTGTGCCCCCACTTGTCCACGTAATTGATGATGTTTTCGCAGCAGGTCCTTCCGACGACGTCTTCGGCGCTGTACCCGGTCAGACTGGCCGTGGCCGCGCTCCAGTACGTGATGACCCTCTGGCTGTCCACGAAATAGACTCCCTCGAAAAGGTTGTCCAGGATGTCGCGTTTAAAGGCGGATTCGTCCAGCATGGCTCCTCCGAAAGCGGATGGTGTCGATGGCGCGCCCAAAAGCCCAAGAGCCGACAGCGGCATGGGAGAGCGGCCCTCAATCCATAATCACGGTTTTGTGCAAGGCTCTTACAACAGGATTGCGCAATTTTCAAGAAGGCTCTTATGCATGCGGGAAGAAGGAAAGGAAATTCGATTCTCGGTGGATGCTGGTCTAATCTCCCTGCCCGGAAGCCCAGAGCGCCACCTCGTCCAGTATTCCGTCAATGCCAGTTTCGGCGCGGAAACCCAGGAGTTCGCGGGCCTTGGCCATATCCGCCGCCCGAAGCCTCACCTCCGCCGCAAGGGTGGGACCGGACTCGATCTGCATGGTTCTTCCGGGCGCGAGCCTTTGCCACAGCATCCCTGCCAGCTCCATGATGGAAACGGCCTGATCCGACGACAGGTTGAAGGCATGGCCCGATGCTTCAAGACGCTCCATCGCGAGCCGGATTCCCAGGGCCAAATCCCGCCCGTGGATGAAGGAGCGCACCTGGCTCCCGTCGCCCAAGATGTGAAGCGGGTTCCGGCCTCCCAGAATCTTTTGCGCAAGCTGGGGGATTACGTGGGTGCTGCGGCTGGCCGAGCGGGCGTAACGCTCTTCGGCGTCATCCGGCCTCATGGACGCGACGACGCCGGCAACGTTGAAGGGGCGCACGATGGTGTAATCGAGGCCGTATTGCATAAAGGCGCTTTTTGCGTAGAATTCCGCGCACAACTTCTGAAGGCCGTAGGATGTTCCGGGCGCGGGGCAGGTTTCCGCCTGGCTTTCGGGGGTGGGTATGACCTGGGCGTTCTCGTAAACCGCGCTGGAGCTTATGAGCACCACGCGCTTTAGGGGATTCTCGCTTTGGACGGCGATGGCGGCGTCAAAGGCGGCCTTGGTGATCCGCTCGTTTTCGGCCAGTATGTCGTAGGGCCTCTGGGAAAGAAAGGGCACACCTCCGGTAAGTGCCGCGTTTATTATGAAATATTCGCATTCACTCAATAAGGACTTGAGCAGTTTTCTGTCCCCCGCGTCTCCGAAAACGAACCTGTAGCCCGGATGAGTGCCGAAGGCCGGGACGCCTGGGCCGTACTTGGAAAAATTGTCCAGGCCGACAACGCTGTAGCCGCGCGACAGAAGTTCTGCGGAAACGAAGGCCCCGACATATCCTTCAGAGCCGGTGACGAGTACCTTCATGAGGGAATTTTTCTCAATGACTTTGACTGCATGAAACGCGCTTCTCCGAAGGGTCCGGCCAGATCCGCCCACAGGGGCTTTCAAATGCCCGGCCCGATATATGCCAATATCGGTTTTTTCACAAGCCGGAACCTTTCTTCGCAGGCGGCTGGCCGTTTCTCCGCAGAAGGCGCACCGTCATGGAGCCTTCTGGATCGGGGCTCCACGACCTTAGCGGAAAATCTATCCTTCGCGTCCATACCGGGCTGTAGCCTTCGCGGCCTTCCATGAGACGCCCGAAAAAGGCGCACTGGACGGCGTACCCCGGATTTTTCCGGTATTTGCAGAAGTTTTTCAGGTAGGAATCCAGGACAAGGATATATTGCGGACGCCTTTCCATAACGGTTTTCGACGGACTTTGCGCCGCGTACCTCTGGTGAACCGCAAGGCCGCTGTTGGTGAGCAGCAATACATCGTCCCGGCCAAGGGGACGGCCCTGGCCTGAAAGCCTGAAAGCCTCGGCCAGGCCCTCGGCCTGGGCCTTTATGGTCTCGTTTATGCCCATTGCCGCCGCCGGATACTGGTAAAAGGAGACGGCCACCACAAGGGCCATTCCGACAAAAGCCGCGACCATGCCAGTTTTTCCGAAACCCTCCCATATCCGCTTCCAGAAAAACACGCATCCGATGGAAATTACCGGTATGGCAGGAGTGAAGAGCCAGGCGGGGCGGATCAGGGTGACCCAGAGGGCCGCCAGGAGGTAGCAGGCTGAAGCGATTCCCCAAAGGGCCAGCACCCTTTTCGGGGCCGCAGAAAACATGAGGCCGACAAGCGCGGCCAGATAGTTGAGCGGTCCGGCTGCAAAGGGAAGGATGAGGCAAAGGCCGTAGCTGAACCTGCCGTAGGGAAAGGCGAAAAGCTCATCCACACCCCGAAAGGCCGAGGGGGCGTTCTCGAAATAGATGTCGATCTTGAATCTCTGGGCGCTGTATGCGGAAAGGTCGAAAATCCCCGGCCACATAAGGGCCGTGGAGGCCAGGGCGGCCAGAATGAAAATTCCCGTGGCGGAGAGGCTCCTCCTGAAATCGATCCTGTCCCGCGCCAACCAGAGGGCGGCGGCCCAGACCAGCACCGGAAAGGGGTTGAACTTTACCGCTACGGTAAGCCCGGCGCAGACCCCCAATAGGGCGTGCCACCTGATTTGTTGGGGATCATCCGCCAGCCTTCCGCCGAAAAACAGGGACGCGCATATGCCCAGAAGCAGCAGGGACTCTGTTTTGACGAAAATCGCCGAAAAAAACACCCCGGGGCTGAGAGCGAAAACCAGGGCGGCAAGAAAGGCCCAGGGCCGGGAAAGAAAGTTTCTGGATGCCAGGAAAAAGATGGCGATGTTTAATCCGTATAAGGCGAGGTTTATCGCGCGGGACACAACCCAGGGCGCGATAATGGGGTCTTTCGGAAGAAAGGGTGTGAAGATACTTGAGAAAAATGAAAAAAACAGGTGGGGAAAGCCGGGGTAAATGCCAGCCGAAGACGGCAGGCCCCTAGAGACGCTCCACTCCGGGCCGAAAATCACGTCTGCCTCATCGGGTTGCAAAGGCAGGGCGTTTATGGTGAAACGGAAGGCCAGATAGAGGGCCAGGGCAATTAGGCCCAGTAGGGCCGCCCATGTGAGGTATTTTCCGTGTGATTGCGGCACAGCATTTGGTTCTGCAATTTCCGGCACCTTGCCTCTTCCCTGGGATATCTTATCAACGGGCGAGGCCCGTAACATTGAGGATGGCTCCTCAAAATCGTCACGCAGCGATTCCGGTGGCCCTCATCATTCCGTCGGCGTCGCGCTTCCATTCACGATTCGAGTGAACGAGCCTTCCCTCCTTGAAGACCGCCGAAGGCTGCCTCGTGGCCGCCATGTCATCAAGCGGATTTTGGTTCAGGGCCACGATGTCGGCGCACTTGCCATCCTCGAGCGTTCCAAGGCGATCCTCCACACCCAGAATCTTCGCGTTGTTGATGGTGGCGCAGGCAAGAACCTCCGCCGGGGAAAAGCCTATCCTTTGCAGCATCTCCATCTCACGGTAAAGGCTGCCGAAATACGAGAAGGGGAGCCCAGCGTCCATGCCCACGCCTATCAGAACCCCGGCATCACGCATTTTGCGAAGGTTCCTGACTCCCGTGATGGCGGTTCCGAAAAAGGCGTCGGGCCTGGCCAGATAGACCTTTTTTGCGGGCATGTCGCTCCATGCGTATCGCTTGTAATCGGAAAGGCGGGCCATGTTTTGGGCGTGGATGACCGGGTCGCACTGGTATTCGGGAACTTCGCGCAGATACTCGCGCCGGAACAGAAGCTCCTTTTGCACGATCTCGACGTTATACTCAGGCGGCAGGACGTTGTACGCCTCCTCGATGAGGTAGGACTCGCCAAGGCTTATGGTGGGGACGACCGCCGTCTTTCTCCTGGCGATGTTCAACACCTGCCTGTCGGTCAGGACGGTATCGGAAACTATGTGTTCCAGGCTGTGGACGGGCCAGGAAGCCATGCGCTCCAGGCCCCACCCGGTGAGGCAGTGGCAGACAACCGGCATGTTCCGGTTTTCGGCGAAACCGAAAATGGCCTTTAAGTCATCGTCCGGATAGACCGGAATCTCGCCCTTGCCGCACAGAAGCGACTCCCTGTCAACGGTGAGCTTCACGAAATGCGCGTCGGTGGAGTTATTCGAAAGGGCGTAATCGCGCTCCTTTTTACCGCTGTAGTTGGTCATCGCCATGCCCATGTGGTAGGCAGTTATCCCGGCGAAAACGTTGACGTCCGTGGGTGGTATGTCCGGGTGCCCCCCGGCGACGTTCAAAATGGAGTTGCAGAAAACGATGCGCGGGCCGTTAAGTGCCCCTGATTCGATTTCCCTTATGAATTCGTGAAGGAGCCCCGGAAAGGCCCCCACGTCCCTTAAGGTAGTGACGCCGCTTGCGATGGACGCCTCGTACTGGCGGCGAAGCTGCCTGTAGTGGCGCCAGGCTTCCACGCTTTTTATGCCGTAGGCCGCCGACATGGTGGAATGGCAGTGCGCGTCCATGAGGCCGGGAATCAGATACGCGCCTTCGGCGTCAAAAACGGTGAGCATGTCCGTGGGCTTGGGGGCCGGGCCGAAATCCACCGAGACTATGCGCCCCTTCTCGATAAAAAGGGAGGCGTTTTCCAGAACCCTGCCCTTTACGACGTCCACCACGCGCCCGTTGATGATTGCAAGGGCCTTTCCCTTGGCAGACCGGGGCATGGCGTTTTTCGGGCCGCAGCCCGTCATTTCGGGAAAAGCCGCAAAAAAACCCGCAGCCACGCAAAGTTCAAGAAAGCGTCTTCTGTTCATTAAGTTGTTCCATCCGCTATAGGAAAGCCCGCGTCCTCATCTCCCCGCAAGTCCGGTTGCCCAGCACCTTCCGGGCTTTTCAGGATCGCAGTTATAAAAAGGCGCGCTTCTTCATCTCCCGATAATGGGTGAAAATTTCCTCAAGGCTGCGTCTCGGCTTGAACCCGAAGGTGCGCGCGAATTTCCCGCCGTCTATAATGGTGGGATACTTGAAGTAGTTGATGAGGTAGCTGGGAAAGGACTTCCACCTGAAGGTCCGGCTGATTATGCGCGGAAGGGCCGGGGGAATGGACGGCATGGCCACCCCCTTTATCCCGCACCGGGCCAGAACGTCCTTGTAGGCCACCCAGTCTTCGGGGGCTATGTTGTAGACGCCGGGAACCTTTTTTTCGTAGGCCAGCACTATGGCCTCTGCTGCGTCCTTCACGTGGATGAACTGCATGACCGGGTTGAATCCCCACAGCACCGGAACAACCTTCCTGGACAGGAGGCGGCCTATGTTGTTGCGCACCCCTGGGCCCGCTATATTACAGGGCCGAAGGATCGCCATGTGAAGGCCAGGATACTTGTACATGTAGATGTTGGAGAGGTTTTCCAGCTCCACGGAATCGATGAGGTCAAGGGTCAGGTCCGAGGCCTTCAGGGGGGTGTCCTCGTTCAGAAGGGCCGGGTTGTACGCGTTGGCCCCGTAAACGAAAAAGGATGAAAGGACGATAACCTGGTCCACCTTGTACTTTACGCACAGGTCGAAGAGCTTCTGGGTTCCGATGACGTTTCCGTTGTAGCGCAGAAACCCGCCCTGGGGGTTGGTCCCTATGCGTCCCAGATGGATGACGGCCTTTATGTCGTGCTTGCGGAAGATGTCTTCAAGGCCGCGCTTCAAAAAATCAACCTTGTAGCTGGGGATGTCGTCCCCGATCTCAACCGCCCGCCGAAAGTCGACGGCCACGATCCTGTATTTTTCGTGGAGCCTGGAAATGGTTTCCTGGGCAAGGACTCCTGCGGCCCCGGTGACCAGAATCTCGCCCTTGGGTTTTTCCGGCACACACTTGACGGCAGCAGCTTCCTGGTTCGCTTCGGATTTTTTCTTGCGCGGCATCAGAAAACTCCTTTTCTCTGGCTGAGTCCTTTTTCGATCAGTTTCCGAATGGCGTCCTTGACCATCTCCACCCTCTGGGTCACGCCCTCCTCGGAATCTATGTCGCCGGAAAATATCATGGGTTCGCCGAAGTTAAGAATGACCTTGGCCGGCAAGGGGAAGGGAACCGTGACAGGAACGTAGGGCACGGCCAGAAGATCGGCCAAAGGCTTGATATTGGCAAGGGATGGCATGGTTTCCTCGCAGCCCACTACTCCCACTGGCACTATGGGCGCGTGTTCGGTCATGGCGATGTGCATGAAGCCGTTGCCGAAGCGCTGGAGTTGGTAACGTTTCTTGTAGAGCTTGCCGCTGCCGCGCACGCCTTCCGGAAACACGATGACCGCCTCTTCGCGCCGGATCATCCGGACGCAGTTCACCGGGTCACCGATAACGCCGCCCACCTCGTTCAGAAGATTTCCCAAAAAGGGAACCGTGGGGAAAAAACGCTCGATCATGGCCCTGGCGGCCCTGGGTCCGCCGGGGTTGGTGGCCACGGCGGTGCCGATCAGCGCGCCGTCAAAGGGAATCTGGCCGCTGTGATTGGCGATGATTAGCACCCGGCCCTTGGGCGGTACGTGCTCCAGGCCGTAGGCCTCCACCCTGAAATAGTGGTCGTAGATTTTCTTGAAAAGGCCCAGGCCGATCATGGCGCTGTCCCAGTTGAAGCCCCAGGGGTCGTAGCCGAAGGACCCGACGTCCTTGGGAATTTTCTGGAGAATGTCCTCCACGTCGGGCGTGACCAACAGCTTTTTCAGCAAAGTCCTGATTTTCATGGGCATCCTCTTGAAAAGGGAATGGGACGGCATGAAGAAACTGGAAACTTGAAAGGATCGGATGAAGTATCCATATAACATAGTCGGAAGGCGGGGAAAACCCCAATCGCGGATTTTTTTGACTCAGGCCCCAGGCGAGTCAGTCTTTGATATTTTTTTTCACGTCAGGTATGGTTTCCGGCCTGCCTTTCACCATGTAGCGGCTTTCGCCATTGCGGGCAGTCACGTTTTCGTAAACCCCGTCATCGCGTTTTACCAGCTTGGTGAAGCCCAAGTCCCGAAGCTCGGTGTCGCCCTTGGGGCGGTTGATGTTGGGGCGGGCCATGATGCGCCTCACCGGGCCTTCGCACTTGGGGCACTCGGTTATGGGGTCCGCGCTCATGGGCTGGGGAAAATCGAAAATCTCCCCGAAGGCGCAGGGCTCTTCAAGATGCTCGTAGGTGTAGATGGGCATGTCTGGCAATCCCCGGATTCAATGGACAAGCAACATTTATGAGGAAATAATTCATCCGCTTGAATTTTTTGTCAAGGGTATCCTGAAAAATGCCCGGAACAACGGCGGGTTACCAAAGTTTTACGCCAAGCGCCTTGACTATCCAGGCAATTGGGCTAAAGTCGGTTTCACGGCCCCTGAGGCCATACCCGAACCTCCGAAATTTTTCTCCGCCCGTTTTCCACTGATGCAAGGTGCGCCTCCCCCGAAATGCTTCACGCACTTTTTTTTAAAAGCTCCGGGCCATGATTTTCCACATTCAGGAACGAAAGAATCATTACATGAAAAGGCTGTTGCTTGTTCTGCCCCGAAACGACCGAGGCTACTGGGGCAAGGTGTCCGCTTCGGGAAAAACCGGTTTCGTGCGCTTGAGCCTTCCCGTGCTGGCCGCTCTCACCCCGTCCGGCTGGGACGTTGAAATACTTGATTCCAGGGAGCGGCCGGTTGACTTTAACGCCAGGCCCGATCTCGTGGGGATCACCGCCTTCACCGCCGAAGCTCCCAGCGCATACGAGATCGCCGACCGTTTCCGGGCAAAAGGCGTGCCGGTGGTTCTTGGCGGCATACACGTCTCCTTCATGACTGAGGAAGCCCTTCAACACGCAGACAGCGTGGTAAAAGGCGAGGCTGAAAACGTATGGAGGCAGGTTCTGGCCGACTGTGAAAAGGGGGAGATGAAACCCGTCTACCAGTCGGATAAAACCGTTGAAATGAAGAACATGCCTGCGGCCCGGCGCGACCTTTTAACCCGCAGCATGTACGTATCCTGTTTCAACACCATCCAGGCGAGCCGGGGCTGTCCCAACGACTGCAGCTTCTGCGCGGTGACGGAGTTTTTCGGCAACAAGTACCGCACCCGCGACATCCCGGAGATAATCGAGGAGATAAAGGGCTTCGACACCAGGGATTTTTTCTTTGTTGACGACAACATAATAGCCAAGGCCGACTACTCAAAAGAGCTTTTCACGAGGCTGATCCCTCTCAAAAAATCCTGGGGCGGGCAGGCCACCATAAAAATTGCGAAAAACCCGGAGCTCCTCTCACTTTACTCCAAAAGCGGCGGAAAATACGTTTTCATCGGCTTTGAGAGCCTTAGCGGCCAGAACCTCAAAAGCATGAAAAAATCGTGGAACACGCCTGAAAAATATAAGGAAGCCATAAAAATAATCCACGACGCCGGGGTCAACATACTGGGCAGCTTCATCTTCGGGCTTGATAACGATGGGCCGGACGTTTTCAAAAAGACCGTTGATTTCATAATGGAAAGCGGCATCGACGCAGCCCAGTTCAACATCCTCACCCCTTTTCCGGGCACAAGGCTTTACGGAGAGATGGACCGGGCGGGCAGGATAACGGACAGGGACTGGTCGAAATACCACACGGGCGAGGTGATAATAACCCCCCAAAACATGACCGCAGACCAGTTGCAGCAAGGCTATTTCTGGGCCTTCCGCGAAATATATTCGGCGAAAAACATCGCTAAAAGATGTTTGAGGCTTCACGGGAATCTGGCTTACCGCATAGGCATGAATGTCAGTTACCGCAAAAAGGCCATGAGGATGCCCAAGGCTTCCATGCCCGTATAAGGGCCTCTGATTCAACTGCTCAAAAACGCGCGAAGCAGTCCCGGACGCCGGTCGTAAAACACAACATCCTGGACTGCTTCATGTTTTTTTAAAAACTTGAACCTTTGATTCAATTTCCTTACCTGGCCGACAACACCTCGTTCAAAACGCTGATTTCCGGCGCGCCCTCCAGAACCCCCAGGACCTTTCCCATGAACTCGTTGAAATGCGGGGTTTCCGAGTGGGCCTTAAAAGCGGCCTTGTCAGCATAGCGCTCCATGAAAACCAGGGTGTCCGGGGATTTTTTATCAATGCTCAAAGTGTAGAAAAGCGTGCCTTCCTCTTTGGCGACACCCGCCATCAGGGCTTTCACATCTTCCATAATTTCTTGGGCCTTGCCCTCTTTCAGGGGAATTTTTGCGATAACCGATATCATGGCTTTCCTTCCTTTTCCTTTCAGGATGTCAACGGTTTGTTCGTCCGGGGTCAGGATTTTTGGCAGCTTACTTCGCGGCCCCCGCCGGGTCAAGAAATTCTGCGGACAGGGTGTCAAAGGCGCTGAGGTCTCATGCACTTGCAGAGGTCCGGCAAGCCTAAAGAAAAAGCCCCCTACCTGCCTGGCACTGGCTGGTAGGGGGCTGCGCCGGGGGGAGGCGCTATGTGGAGCAGGATTTCTCCTGCGGGGGTATGGCGTTTTAAAGAAGCGGTTTTGGCTTTTGCCTTCAATCTCCTTGACTGTCGGACAGTTTTACCTCCTGCCCGATATCATCAAATGCAAAATGTTTGCCAATCCGTGTTTCAGAATCGGGTACGGGCTTGGCCCTTCTTTTCCGACCGGCTTTAGGCATTTCCCGAAAACCGTCGGCTTCTTCGCGTCAATCAATTTTACGATCCGCCAAAAAACGAGTGTTTCAGGCGTGAAAGCCCCTGCCGACTCCGCTGCCGTTGTTTTTTAAAGTTGATTCGAGTTCAGCCACCCTTTTTGACAGCTTTTCATTTTCGGAAATTATGTTTTCGATCTCGTCCCGCGTGGTCAGGTTCATCATGGTGAGAACCTCGCTCACCCTTTGATCGATTTTCTCGCTCATCCAGGTTTTCATATTGCCCACAAAGCTGATGAGATCGGTCTTGACCTTGAATCCGTCGGATTCGGACAACTCGTTGTTGCGAACCATCTTGCCAATTATCCGGTCAAGCTCGCCCTCGGCCATTGAAAAGGCGCTCTGCCACAAAGAGGCGTAACGCTTGGCGTAGGCTATGGTTCCCTGCACGGTGCCCTGCCCCTTTTGGAGAAGCTGCATCAGGACATTGGGCGGCACGCCCTTTTCGCGGGCAAGAAGCTGGGATATGGTGGTGGAGGTGATGTCTTCGCCCGTTTTGGAATCCACGATGTAAACATCCTCCCCCGACGAAACCAGTTCGGACACGCGGGAAAGCGAAATGTACTTTTTGTCCGTGGTATCGTAGAGTTTGCGGTTGCTGTACTTTTTTATTCTTCTCATGGATGATCCTCTGGGCTTGGCCGCTTTGTGCTTATGAGAGGGCGCGGAAAACAGCGGCTTCCCGCGCCCCCCGAAAAGGAAAAGGCTATTTCTTTTCCTTCTTCTTGATTATGCCTTCCAGCTTTGAGTTGAAGACCGTCATGGCGTCAACCAGCTTCTGGATGTCCTTCTTGGTGGGCAGGTTCACCTTGGATGAAACCGTTGCCACGCCCTGCTCAACCGCGCTCTGGATGCTCTCCAGGGCGGAAAGGTTCTTCACGAACTTCCGGCCTGTTTCGGTAAGGCTTCCCACCGTCATCATGGTGATGTTGCCGAGGTCCTGGGCAAGATCGGTTCCGTACTCCATGCCCTTCTTGAACTTTTCGTTGTAGCGCTTCATCACTGACTGGGTGTCGCCGGCGGCCTTCATTACAACCGTGGTGACCATGAATTCGGCCTTTTTGGCGGGCTCGCCCATCTTCTTGATCAGGTTCTCTGCAACGTTCTTGCCGCCTTCGCTCTCCGCGATCCTGTTGGTAAGGGTGGAGACAAGGGGAATTTTCTCCATTAAGGTGCGCCCGTCCACCACGAAGCTCCCAAGGGCCTCCACCGTGCCCTTGCCCACGTCCTCGATGAATCCGGTGGCTGTTTCAACGGCCTTCTTGATGTTCTCGTTGTACTCGGAAAGCGCCGCGTTGCAGTTGTCGGCCATTTTCTGAATGGTGCGGATGATGTAATATTCGGTGTCGGCATTTGCAGAATCATCACCGGCAGCAGCAGACTTGGCGGGCTTTGACGCCTTCCCGCCTTCGGCCTTCGCCTTTGGCGCGGCTTTCGCAACTGGCTTTTCGGCCTTGGCAGCCGGAGCCTTGGGAGCCGCCGCCTTTTTTGCCGGCGCCTTTACTGCGGCGGCCTTTTCGGCAGGAGCCTTTTTCGACTTTGGCTTAGTGACGGGCTTTTCCTTGGATTCCACAGTGGATTCGGGTTTTTCCCCGGCCTTTGCCTCTTTTCCCTTTTCTGCCATGCCCCCCTCCTTTGGTAGGTTGTGAACGGATAATCACCAAATTTGTTACACAATACTGTATGACGCGATGCGTCAATCTGTCAACAATTTTTTTTCGGGTTTTTTGGAAGGCGAAATATTTCGGATTCAGGATAATTTTTTTGGCGAGTTACGTTGATCCAGCCGATCACCGAATTTTTGTGAAAGACGAGGTTGTTCAGCGGCCAATTTTTTCCATGTCCGTTCGACTCAAGCACCAAGAGTTGCGACAGGGCGGATTCAAGCGAAGCCCTGCGACCATTTTCCCCCTTGCATCCGAGACGATAACCGGTGTATACAAAAAGATACCTTTCGTAAATAAATCACCTGGGTACGGACGGAGCTATCCTTTTTCATCAATGTTAGACTGTACTTAATGCCATGACTTCATTCAAAATAAAAATCCTGCCATTATCTGTCATAATTTTTTTTATAATATTACCTGTAATCGATGCAAGTATTCTTGCATCGGTAAACAATAAATATGGGTTAGTATTTTTTGATTTGAAAGAAAAATATTTTTCAAATGATAAAATTAAATTTTCAGTTAGTAATATTTCAAATGAACAATTGACATTTTATTGTTCTGTAGAAAAATTTATTGATAACAGGTGGCGCGAAATAGGTTCTATTAATAACCTTAAATGTAGCAAAGCTGTTAAATTGGACAAACTTGATCCTAAAAATGTTCTAAAGCAAGTTTGGGATCATAATCATAAATGTTTTAGCCACGTAGGAAGGCATGGAACTTTCAGGTTTGTCGTCTATATTTATTCAAATTCCGATCACAAAATAATAGGAAAAATTTATTCCAAAGAGTTCATCATTTTTCCCTTTCCAAGTGAAAAGTAGCTGCTGTTCGATCCTCTCGATTCATACCCGTTTTGTTTGCTTTGTTGCGTTTTTCATAATGGTAAACGAGCAGTTATAAGGCAGGGGGCTACACAGCCTCACCTCCCTCGTCTATTCGGATAGGGTTAGGTATAGAATAGTACCCAAAATTGGCTCCTCCGCAAATTCCTCCAAACACATTATCCCGATTGTGAACACGTGCCGTTTGTGTTAAGACAGCTTGCCACGATGCGGAAGGCTCGCTGATAAACAATGCGCAGAATCATTTCAAAACTGGTGGTGATCGACGCAAGCAATGAAAAAATCGCCTTCGGCTTCGCCATAGGCGTATTCATGGGCATTACCCCGTATTGGGGTTTCCATACGATGTTCGCCTTCCTTTTCGCCGCCCTGCTGCGGGGAAACGTAGTGGCCGCCATTCTCGGCGTTCATGTGGGCAACCCCCTTACCGCCCCGCTTTTATTCGCGTCAACCTACTGGGTCGGAAGCAAGTTCATCGACTCCGACCCGATCTGCTTCGCGTGGAAGGATTTTTCCCTCGACGCCGCCATAAGACTTTTCAGCGAAGCCCCTCACATCATAATGGTTCTGAGCATCGGAGCCCTGGTCATAGGACTGCCCCTTTCAGGCCTTGCCTACTGGCTGGCAAAAATCGGAATGGCCGGGTACAGGGCGCGCAACACAGCCAAAGAAGGCGAATGAACCCGAAGGCCCACGCTGCTAATACATAAGGCGTGGACATCAATTAGAGAAGAACCGTCCTGCCCCCCCCTCGCCTGTCCTGCAGTCGTAAAATTTGTTTCCCGCAAGCCCAAAAAATTGTATAATAAGCCAGATACACAAGTCTCCTTTTGAACCACCCGTTTCCCGACAAAGACATTGCCCGGCTTGAAGGGGCTGCCTGAGGCTGTTTTCAGCGCATGCTTCGCCTGTAAAAGGTCCGGCTCCTCATCAAAACCCCATACACAAGCTGGCGGACAGCCGTTTTGGGCCCGCCGGGGCCAAATGAAGAAAAGCCCCCGAAGCGCCACCATGAATGAGCCGGTGACGATGGGGCACTTGACCCGAATATTTCTGGGAGCAGGGTTTAGGGGCTGTTTCCAAAAAAACTTTTACAACCGGTTGCGTCTTCATCCCTTCCGACTGTGTTGCGCTCCTTGCGGAATAGCTCGCTATTCCTCAGTCACGCGCCTTGTCGGCAGGGCGAATACGCTTGCCTTACGTGTGACAATTTTTTTTCGGAAACAGCCCCTGATTCCATTTTTCGAACTCCCAAAAACGTTGGAGAAATAGGCTTGTAGTATTTCTCCCCTCGGCCAGATTCCCTTGAAAACGGAAAAGAACCATGCTCCGCTTAATGCCCGTGAGCCGGTTTTCCTTGTTTGTTTGCTCCTTTTTGGCGTTCGTTTTCTGCTCAATGCCCCATTCTGCCTGGGCGGAAAGCGTTTCCATCAGGGTGGGCACCTATGAAAACGCCCCCAAGGTCTTTACCGACGAATCCGGGCGGTCGGCGGGCATTTTTATCGATATTCTTTCGCACATCGCCAAGGCCGAGGGCTGGCGGGTGAGCTATGTTCCGGGCACCTGGGCCGAGGGGCTGGACCGCCTGGAAAAAGGCGAAATCGACCTGATGCCCGACATGGCCTACACGCCGGACCGGAGTAAAATTTTCTCCTTTCACAAGGTTCCGGTTTTATCCTCCTGGTTTCAGGTCTACGCCCGGAAAGGCAGCGGAATCAGCACGGTCCTGGACTTGAACGGCAAGAGCATAGCGGTTCTGGATCGATCCATTCAGCAACAGGAGCTCGTGAAGCTGATCGGCACATTCGGTTTGAGCGCAAACATCGTTTCCGCCCCCGATTATAAAACCACCTTTGAAATGGTCGCAAAACGAAAGGCGGACGCGGCGGCCACCAACCGGTTTTTCGGCATGATGCACGCCAAAAAATACGGCCTGGAGGACACGGCCGTCATTTTCAATCCTTCCGATCTTTTCTTCGCGGCTCCGAAAATGGGCCGGGGACGATTTTTGCAGATCATCGACGCCCATCTTTCAAAACTCAAAAAAGACTCACGGTCCGTTTATTACGAGTCCATGAAACGCTGGACATCAGAGGAGGTCCATTTCAAGCTGCCTCAATGGGTGAAAATTCTCGGCCTTGTGGTGGGCGCAATTTTACTGACAAGCATTGCCGGAGCTTCTGTGCTGAAGCATCAGGTGAATGTCCGCACAAGGGAGCTGAAAGAGGTCAACCTTGAAATGGAGGAGCGCATAAAAAGGCGCACCGCCGAACTGGCCGAGGCAATGGAAAAGGCCAGGGCCGCAGACCGGATCAAATCCGCCTTTCTGGCCACCATGTCGCACGAATTGCGTACGCCGCTCAATTCCATAATAGGATTCACGGGCATAATGCTCCAGGGTCTCACCGGGCCTTTGAACGATGAGCAGAAAAAACAGATGACCATGGTTCAGACCAGTTCCCGCCATCTTCTGGCCCTTATCAACGACGTATTGGACATATCCAAAATCGAGGCCGGTCAGCTTGAGCTTGCCGTAGAGCCCTTCGAGCTTCGCCCGTCCATAGAAAAGGTGGTCAGGCTTGTCGCCCCCCTGGCCGAAAAAAAGGGGCTGGAACTTACGCTGGAAGCCGACGCCGACCTGGGAGCCGCCACCACTGATCAGCGCCGCCTGGAGCAGATTCTCTTGAACCTCCTGAATAACGCCATCAAATTCACCGAAAAAGGCCGGGTTGCCGTCTCGTGCAAAAGTGAAAACGGCGATTATCTTTTATCGGTTTCGGACACCGGCATAGGCATGAAACCCGAAGAGCTGCCGAACCTTTTTCAGCCCTTTCACCAGCTGGACAGCGGCCTTACCCGCAAACACGAGGGAACGGGCCTTGGGCTTTCCATCTGCAGGAAAATCATCGAAATGATGGGCGGGTCCATTTTCGTGGAAAGCCGGTTGGGCCAGGGAAGCGTTTTCACCATCAGGTTTCCGAAACACACGGAGAAGCCCCATGAAAAAAACTCTCCTGATCATTGAAGATAACGAGCAGAATTTTTATCTCATGCGTTTTCTGCTGGAAAAGAGCGGCTTTTCCGTGATGGGCGCATCAACCGGCAGGGAGGGCATTGAAATGGCCCTTGCGCTCAAGCCGAGCGCCATTTTGCTCGATATCCAGCTTCCGGAAATGGACGGGTACGCTGTTGCCGCCGAGCTGAAAAAGCATGAGGAACTTGCGGGCACGCCCATCATCGCCGTCACGTCATACGCCATGGTGGGGGACCGGGAAAAGATTCTGGCCGCCGGCTCCACCGGCTACATCGAAAAGCCCATCGACCCGGAAACCTTTGTTGACGACATCGCCCGGCACCTTCCCGACAACAGGGAGTGATGTAATGAACATCCTCATTGTGGACGACAACAAGGAAAACCGCTATCTGCTGTCGGCCCTGCTCAGGGGCAGCGGGCACCTGGTGGCTGAGTCCGAAAACGGCGCGGATGCAATGGAAAAGCTGCGAACAGGCGGCTTCGACCTTTTGATCAGCGACATCCTGATGCCGGTCATGGACGGATTCCAGTTGATCCAAACCTTGAAGTCGGATGAAGCCCTTCGCCAGACCCCGGTAATAGTTTACACGGCCACCTATACCGGGCCGGAAGACGAGGCCTTCGCATTGAAGATCGGCGCTGACCGTTTCATTCAGAAGCCGTGCGAACCGGAAGTGTTCATGGATGCGCTGAATGAGGTCATGGCCGGCGCCGGAGGCAGGGCGGTTCCGGCCTTGCCTTTACCCGAAGAGGAAGTTTTCAAACTTTACAACGAAAGGCTCATACGGAAACTTGAGCAGAAGATGTTTCAGCTGGAACAAGAGGGCCTGTTGAGGCAGGAGGCCGCCCAAGCCCTTCAGATATCGGAAAAAAAGTACAGGAAACTCCATGAAAGCATGATGGACGGCTTTGTCCGGGTCGACATGCAGGGAACCATCATGGAGAGCAACGAGTCTTACCAGAGGATGGTGGGCTATGACGCTGCGGAGCTTTCCGGCCTCACCTATACCGATCTCACCCCGGAAAAATGGCGCGACTACGAAAAGACCATAGTGGCCACGCAAATACTTCCACGGGGTTATTCGGATGTCTATGAAAAGGAATACCGAAAAAAGGACGGATCCATATTCCCCGTCGAACTGCGTACTTTTCTGATACGGAACGACAGCGGCGAACATGAGGGAATGTGGGCCATTGTGCGGGACATAACGGCCAGGAAACAGGCCGATGAGGCCTTGAGGCTCGCCAACGACATAATCGTCCGCTCTCCGGCGGTGGCCTTTGTCTGGAAAAACAAAAGGGGCTGGCCGGTCGAATACGCCTCCGAAAACGTACGCCGTCTTTTTGGCTGGGCGGCTGAAGATTTCATTTCGGGCGCAATTCCATACGCGGATGTCATCCACCCGCATGACCTTGACCGCGTGGCCGACGAGGTCAGGCGATCAAGCGCCGACCCTGAGGCGGAAAACATTTCGCACACGCCCTACCGAATCGTCGACCGCGCAGGGGCGGTCAAATGGGTGGAGGATCTGACCGCAATCAGGCGCAACGAAAGCCGTAAAATCGTCGCCTACGAAGGACTTCTGATAGACGTCACCGAGCGCATGGCTCTTGAACATTCGCGCCAGCTTTTAAGGGAACAGCTCGCCCAGGCCCAGAAGATGGAATCCGTGGGCCGCTTGGCCGGAGGGGTGGCCCATGACTTCAACAACCTTTTGTCAGTCATCATGGGTTATGGCGAAATGATGAAGATGGATATCAAAAAGGACAACCCCCATCACGAAATGCTGGACGAAATACTACAGGCGGCAATAAGGGCGAAAGACCTTACCCGGCAGCTTCTTGCCTTCAGCCGCAAGCAGGTTCTTGAAACGAACGCGGTTGATGTTTCCGGGGTGGTGACGGGATTTGAAAAACTGATCAGGCGGCTCATAGGAGAGGACATCAAGCTGGAATTGTCCCTTTTTGCGGCCCCGCTCGTGGTGAGGGCCGACACCGCCCAGTTGGAGCAGGTGCTGATGAACCTGGCTGTGAACGCTAGGGACGCCATGCCGGACGGCGGGCACTTGACCATAGAAACCGCTTCGGTGGAGCTTGATGAAACATACGCGGAAACCAGCCCGGACATATCGCCCGGAATGTACGCAATGATAGGGGTCAGCGATACCGGCCAGGGCATGGACCGGGAAACCCAGGCCCGCATTTTCGAGCCTTTTTTCACCACCAAGAGCAAGGAAAGCGGCACGGGCCTGGGCCTTGCGACATCCTACGGCATAATAAAGCAGCACGGGGGAAATATTCTGGTCTACAGCGAGCCCGAAAAAGGCTCCACCTTTAAAATTTACCTGCCGATCGTTTCGGAGAAGGCGGATAAAAAGGCGGAAGCGCCACGGGCCGAGCCCATGCCCGCCGGTGATGCAACCATAATGGTCATCGAGGATGAAAAGGCCGTGCGCAACCTGGTGTGCAGAATGCTCGGCAACCAAGGATATACGGTGATCGAATCGCATTCGGTCATGGACGCCATCGCCAGGGCCGAAGCGTTTAAAGGCCCCATCCACCTGGTGTTAGCCGATGTGGTGATGCCGGAGATGAAGGGACCTGAGGTTTTCGAAAAAATCAGCATACATCACCCGGAATCAAAGGTCCTCTACGTGTCCGGCTATACGGACAACGTGATCGTTCGTCACGGCATGTTGGCGGATGGCGTTCAGTTTCTCCAGAAGCCGTTTACGATAAAAGCCTTGCTTTCAAGGGTGGCTCACGTGCTGGAAAAGGGATAGCGTCTGCGCAAAAAAAATGTTAAGCAAAAAACACAGCCCAAAAAGGTCTCCTTCAGGGGAAAACCCGATTCCCCAACCAGGCAAAAATATTGATTTCCGGCTAGCGGAAGGGAAAAAATGCGCAGAGTCATTTTCAACCAAAAAGGCGGAGTGGGCAAGTCCACCATAACCGTTAACCTGGCTGCCCTTTGCGCCCAGGAGGGCAAAAAAACCCTGGTGGTGGACCTGGATCCGCAAGGCAACGCCTCCCAGTATGTCCTGGGAGCGGGAAAGCATCTTCCGCCCTGGACCCTGGCGGATTTCTTCGGGGATACCTTAAAGTTCAGCTTGAGAAAAAGGGGCCTGCAAGACTACATAACATCCACGCCCTTTCCGGGCCTGCATCTTCTTCCCGCCCACCCCGAAATGGCCGACCTCGCGGGCAAGCTGGAGGCCAAGTACAAGATTTACAAGCTGAAGGAAGCCCTGGATTCGGCTGGCGATTTCGACGCCGTATTCATGGACACCCCCCCTGCCCTTTCCTTCTATACCCTTTCGGCCCTGATCGCGGCGGACACCTGCCTCATCCCCTTTGACTGCGACGAGTTTTCCCGAAGGGCCATTCACAGCCTTATCGGTTCGGTCCACGAGATAAGGGAGGACCACAACCCAACCCTGGTGGTTGAGGGCATCATCGTGAACCAGTATCAGTCAAGGGCGAACCTGCCGAAAAAAATGGTGGAGGACTTGAAGGCGGAGGGGCTTCCCGTGTTCGACTCGTTTCTTTCATCTTCCGTGAAAATCAGGGAAAGCCACGAAAAGGCCCTGCCCCTTATCCACATGGACCCGACGCACAAGATAACCCAGGAATTCGCAGCGCTCTACAGGGAGCTTCTGGGCTGACCGGACCGACGCTTTTGCGCGTGAGCTTTCAGCGCCGGGCGAGGGGACGAAAGGACGGAATTCTTATAAGGAGATCAGCTTTTTCCGTAAGGCCAGCTTTACCAGGTCGGATACGGAGCGGAGCTTCAACTTGGCCATTATGTTGTACTTGTGGGATTCCACTGTTTTGGGGCTTATCGAGAGGCGTCCGGCTATCTCCCTTACCGAGAAACCCTCTGCCAGAAGTTTGAAAACCTCCAGTTCCCTGGGGCTCATGCTTTCGTATTCACCCTTTTTGCCCTTGCCGTCTTCCAGGTCTGAAATCTGATCCAGAAGGATGGACGGGGCCTTGGAGGAAAAATACGTTCCGCCCCCGCTCACGGCCCGGATCGCCATTGTGAGGTCAGTAACGGGGTCCTCCTTTCTCACATACGCCAGGATTCCGGCCCGGAAAAGGCTAAGCACGTAATCCCGCCCGTCATTGACCGTAAACGCTATGATCCTGGTGTCAGGGCAGAGGGCCCTTATGCGCTTTGCCACCTCCACCCCGTCCATTCCGGGCAGGGCGACATCCATGATAACTATGTGAGGCGGGTTTTTGGCGCAAAAATCTATGGCTCTATCACCGGAATCGGCCACGCCGCCGATTTCGAACTCGGACATGTCCGAAATGACAGAGCGTATGCCCTCGGCAACCATCGGGTGATCGTCAACAATCAGTATGGTCTTTTTCATAATCTTAAAACTTACCTGTCGGTTTCTTTTTCCGCCTGACTTGTCACCACTCCCTGCGGCTTGAAAACTTTTCCGAAAGGGCAAGCGCCGCGTTCAAATGCCTTCTGTCCTCTGAGATATATTAATGCTAACAATTCTTATATGCAAGAATTGTGGCGTTTTATAACAGCCTGATGGGGTCTCCGTGATGATAGCTTCAAAAGGCCAGTTCCCCAGTGCGGACTGCGTCATGAAAACGCCTGCAAGGAAGCGCCGTCCTGACCCTCTGATATCCATTGAAATAAATCCCGGCGGCAATGAGAGGGTGATAATCTCTTATGGCCATTTATGACGTGCCTTGTCAAGAATGATCTCAGTTAGTAACAGGATAAAAATGTCGATACGGAATGGCCGCCTTGCATCTGTTCGATTTTGTAATATATTTAAGGGAATCCTGATCGAGGCGGGCTGAACTGCCGTCAAATTTTTTTACAGGCAGGAAACAAATCGGACAGATATTCGCCATTGTTTTTCCGGATTTTTTTCTTTTTGCGCGAAATCAGCCGATCGCAACTCATGACGCAATGTGGCACAAGGCTTGCTGTTTGAATATATTTTAGAGTCTGCTTCGGCCTTAAAGCTAATTTCCGACAAGAGGTTCAGAAAACGGCGTTACGCTTAAAACAGCCGTTTTTTGCGAATATTTCAAACCGGGGCTTCGGCCCCCTGGGTAAAGACATCAGGAAAAAGGAGGGTGCCATGAGCATCCAAAAAGAGTATCTGAAAAAAAAGCCCTTGTGCAAGGTAACCTTCTGCCTGCCTGCCGAACGCATGGAAAACGCGAACTCCGTTCACGTGGTGGGGGAGTTCAACGGCTGGGATCCTTTGGCCACCCCCATGACGCGCGGCAAAGCCGGAGGATTCAAGGCCACCCTGAACCTTGAGCCGGGGCGCGAATACCAGTTCCGCTACCTGGTGGACGAATCCGTGTGGGAAAACGACTGGGAGGCCGACAAATACGTTCCCAACCCATTCGGAAACAGCGAAAACTGCGTGGTGGTGATTTAACGGCCCGGCGCTTGATGTCCGAATTTTGAAGCCCCTGGTTTCGGGCCTCACACGCGGTCTTTTTAAGGGCTTTACGCGAGGCGGGAGGAAATTATCTCAATGTATGAAAATATCCTGGTGCCGGTGGATTTTTCCCCGGGCAATTCCAAGGCTCTTGAAACAGCGATAAAACTCGCGCCTTCGAAAAAAGGCGTCATCACCCTTTTTCATGTCATCGAGTCCATAAACGACACCGATTACATGGAAATAAAGGATTTTTACCTAAAGCTCGAAAAAAAGGCCCATGACGAGCTTGCCCGCCTGGCCGGGCTCTTTTCGGACTCAGGAGTAAAAATCCGCTTGAAGACCGAAATCGGCGAAAGGGCTGGAAGCATCCTCAAATACGCGGCTGAAAGGAAGTGCGACCTTATAGTGATGAACTCGCACCGCATAAAACCAGACGACGGAGCAGCCGGGTGGGGAACCATAAGCTACAAGGTGGGAATTTTGTCCCAGTGCCCGGTCATGCTGGTAAAATAAGGAGGAAAGGCGGACCTATGAGCGCGTTTGAAAAGATACTGTTTCCTGTCGATCTGTCACCTTCTTCGCCCAAACTGGCTTTTCACGTGAAAAACATGGTGGAAAAGCCGAACGCGGTTCTGCACCTTTTGTTCGTGGCCCGCGACCTTTCCCATTTCGGGGGCATGAACGTGCCTTTTGCCGCCATAAACAATCTGAACGAGGCCCTGGCCAAGGGGGCCGAGGTCAACCTGGAGAAATTCCGGGACAGACATTTTCCGGGCATGAACGTCATTGTCGCGGTGCGTTCCGGCGACATTGCCGAGCAGGTCCTGGACTACGCCAGGGAAAACGGCGTCGACCTCATCGTCATGGGGACCCACGGACGCAAAGGCATGGAGAAGGTTCTCTTAGGCTCGGTGGCGGAAAGGGTGATTAAGGGCGCGTCAGTTCCGGTGATGGTGGTGAACCCTCACCGCATCCCGAAGCAATCCCCCGTGGCCTCGTAAAACTTAACATTTCAAAAACAAAAAATCCGGGGCCGTCCCTTACAAAAGGAACCGCCCCGGCATTTTTTCGTGTTATGGCTCCGGCGCAGCAGTCCACGCCCCCATGATACGCCTTTGTCCTTTATTTTCCTGTATCGCTGGCGCGGGACCAGTGCGTCGGTTACTGCTGTCTTTTCAGCACGGCACCGGCAGGCCGATCAAAAACGATGAAATGCAAGGATGGCGAGGAGGACGGGAAGGACGCGTACTAAAAGTACGCGACGCGCCGTCCGACGACGCCTGACACAGCAGTTCGCGTTTTTGGACGGCCTGCCTAGCAGCCGATGTAGCGTGATATGACTATTCGCTGTATCTCGGATGTTCCTTCCCCAATCGTAAGCAGCTTCTGATCCCTGTAGAAGCGCTCCACCTTGTATTCCTTCATCAGCCCGTATCCGCCGTGGATCTGGACCGCGTGGTCGGCCACCCTGCCCATGACCTCGGAGCAGTAGAGCTTTCCCATGGCGGCCTCCTTCTCAAAGGGGCGGTGGTGGTCTTTCAGCCAGCAGGCCTTGTAGAGCAGGTTTCTGGCGCACTCGATTTCCATGGCGCAATCACTGAGCTTGAAGGCAACCGCCTGGAACTTGCTGATGGATTGCCCGAACTGGCGGCGTTTTTTGGCGTAGGAAAGGGCCAGCTCGTAGGCCCCCTGTGCGCCGCCTAAGCCCATCGCGCCTATGGAGAGGCGTCCGCCGTCCAGAGTTTTCAGCATCTGGCGGAATCCGTCCCCCTGGTTTCCAAGAAGATTTTCGTAAGGCACACGGCAGTCGTCGAAATAAAGCTCCGCCGTGTTGGAGGCCCGCCACATGAGCTTCTTGTGCATGGGCTTGGCGGTGAAGCCCTTGGTGCCGTGCTCGACGAGGATACAGGAGTATTCGGGCTTTCCGTCCGGGCGGTGCCCGGTGATGGCCTGGACCGTGACGCCAAGGCTTATGGGAGAGGCCGCATTGGTGATGAAAATTTTGGATCCGTTGATCACCCACTCGTTTCCGTCGCGCACTGCGGTGGTCTGGGTTCCGCCAGCGTCGCTTCCCGCAGCAGGCTCGGTGAGGCCAAAGCCCCAGAGGTATTTTCCGGTGGAGAGCTTGGGCAGGTATTTTTTCTTCTGGTCTTCCGAGCCGAAGTAGTAGATGGGGCCTATTCCCAGTGAGTTGCCGGCAGCCACGGTTGCGGCGTGGGAGCCGTCTATGCGGGCCACCTCCTCCACGGCGATGGCGTAAGAGATGTAATCCAGCTCCTGTCCGCCGTACTTTTCCGGGACAAACATGCCGAAAAGGCCGATTTCTCCCATGCGCCGGGTGAGTTCCGGTGAAAACTCCTCGTTTTCGTCCAAATCCAGGATAAGGGGGGCGATTTCCTTTTCCGCGAAATTGCGCACCGCATCCCGGATCATCTCCTGCTCTTTGTTAAGATCAAAATCCAAAATCCGCCTCCTTGATACAAAAGGGGTTTAAAGGGCTTCAAGCGTTCATGAAAAAATATTTATTTGGCGGTGACATAGCATTACGCGGCCATGTTATAAACAGAAAAGTTCAAAATCCGTATGCCGGATCGAACTTATTTGGTAAAATGGCCCTGTTTCCTTCCGGTATGCTGCAAACCCCGGCAAACTTCTGCAAGCCTCCAGCTTTACGGTTGACAAAATCCCACGGCAATGAGCTAAATATGAATCCCTTTTAGCCAATTGCAGTGAAATCGAAAACCGCTTAAAACCAATCCTCGTGCGAGGTAATCCTTTCGTGAATCAGCACCAGGCCGCCATGCTCCGCAATCTTCCTTCGGTGGAAAGGCTCTTGACGCTTTTATCGTCGCTTAATCCACAGGGTGTTCATCCTCAAAAATTTTTGAAGGACAATGCCGCGCGGGAGCCGTACGCCAAGGCGCGGGTTCCCAGGAGCGTGCTCCTTCTGGCCTCGCGGGATGCCGTGGAGGAATTCAGAAAGCTCATCCTCTCAGGGCGGATTGCCCCCGAAGACAAGGCGGAAACGGAGGGCGCGGTTTTGGCCCTGGCACTCGATAAGGCCCGGAAAGCCCTTTCGCCCAGCCTCATACCCGTGGTGAACGGCACCGGGGTGGTGGTTCACACCAACCTCGGGCGCTCGATCCTGGCCGACGAGGCCCTGGCCCACGCCATGCGCGTCTCCGGGGGCTATTCCAACCTGGAATACGATCTCTCTGAGGGCCGACGAGGCTCCCGCTTCGTGCACGTGGAGGAGCTTTTGAAGGAACTCACCGGGGCCGAGGCCGCCTTTGTAGTTAACAACAACGCGGCTGCAGTACTGTTGTGCATAGACACGGTGGCCAGGGGGAAAAAGGTCATCGTAAGCCGTGGAGAGCTGGTGGAAATCGGCGGCTCCTTCCGTATTCCCGAAGTCATGGCCAAGGGCGGGGCCGATCTTTGCGAGGTTGGCACCACCAACCGGACGCATCCTGCGGATTACGAGAGAGCCATAGACGCCGACACCGGGCTTTTGTTGAAGGCCCACACGTCAAATTTCGCAGTTGTGGGCTTTACGGCCTCGGTGAGTCTGGCGGACCTGTGCCGCATGGGGCGCGAACGCGGAATACCGGTTATGGAGGACCTGGGAAGCGGAAGCCTCTTGGACCTTTCGGTCTACGGCCTTTCCAGGGAGCCCACGGTGGGCGACTCGGTGGCCACGGGGGCGGACCTCGTCACCTTTTCGGGCGACAAGATGCTGGGAGGCCCCCAGGCCGGCATCATCGTGGGAAAGAAGGAAGTGGTTGACCAGTGCAAAAAAAATCCCCTGGCCCGCGCTCTGCGCATTGACAAGATGACCCTGGCGGCCCTGGAATCGACACTCAGGCTATACCGCGACCCTGAAACCGCCGTGGCCGTCATCCCCACCTTAAGGCTCATCGCCGCCGACCCCGCAGCGCTGGCCAGACGGGCGCGCAGGCTTTCCGCTTCCATTAACAAACTCGCCCCCGGAACGGTTACCGCAAGGGTCGTCAAAACCGGCTCCCGCGTGGGCGGGGGGGCGCTTCCCCTGGAGACCCTTCCGAGCTATGGGGTGGAGATTTCAGTTTCCGGCCTTTCGCCCAACGCCCTGGAAAAACTGATGAGGGGGGCCGATACGCCTGTAATCGGACGCATTGAAAACGATTCCTTTCTTCTCGACGTGCGCACTGTGGCCGACCGTGAGCTTTCCCTCGTAACCGGCGCAATTTCATCCTTCTTATCAAAACCGTCTTCGGAGACCGCTTGATGACCGCAAAGGATCCCAAGGTTTTTTCCGACCGCCGCACCAGCGGCGCCTTTTTCATAGCAGATTCCGGCGAATGGCCCAAGGAGCCCCTTGTAAGGCCCGAAGAGCTCGACGCCCCGCCCTCCCCTTCGCGCGACACCCCCCATGAAATTATGGAACCGGCGGGATTTTTCGAAAAGGCCCTGGCCCGGCTCGAAGGATCTTCGCGCTTCGCCGCCCTTGGGATCAGGCCCGGACCGGCCAGGGACGATGCATCCCCGGCCATACAGATTTCAGCCATCGCCTCCGCTTCGGCTCTTCTGGCCAACCGGCTGGAGGGCTTCGCAGGTTTTTCGGATAGCCTCACGGTCAGCATCATTCTGCCGGGAAAAGGCCCGGAGGAGGCGATGGGGGCCGCTGACGAGCTTTTAAGGGCGCTTGCCGACACGGGTTCTTCCAACGTTTTTCTTGGGGCCGCCGTTTTCCCCCAGGGGGTTTTCACGAAAAGCCAGGCACTCAAAAACGTGGAAAAGGCCCTGGACCACGCGCTTTTCCACGGTGGGGGCAACCTGGTTTTTCTGGACGCGGTGAGCCTCAACGTTGCGGCGGACAAGCTCTACCAGGCTGGCGACATGGATGGCGCTGTCAGGGAGCTTCTACACGCTCTGGTGCTGGACCCCGAAAACATCAACGTCCTAAACAGCCTTGGCGTCTGCCACGCGGTGTCGGGCAGGAACGCCGAGGCCCTTGCCCGCTTCACCCAGGCGGGGGGGCTAGCGCCTGCCGATATCATGCCGGTTTACAACGTCGGCCTCATTCACCTTACCGAAAACCGCCCGGAAGAGGCTCTTGCGCATTTTGAAAAGGCCCTGGCCCTGGAGCCTGAGGTCTTCGAGGTGCTTTTCCAGGCCGGACGGGCATCGATGGACCTTGGCAGAACGGACGAGGCCATCAGTTTTTTTGAAAAGGCCGCTACCGCCAAGCCGGAGTCCTTCGCGGCCCAGAAGATGCTGGGAAAAGCCCTGGCCGACGCCGACCGCGCCAAAGACGCGGTGAAGGTTTACGAAAAGGCCCTAAGGATCGTGGGCAACGACGCTGAAAGCCTTTCCATGATCTCCCTATTGTACGTGAAACTTGAGACCAACACCGAAATTGCCGTGTCCTTCGCCCGCCAGAGCGTGGAACTGGAGCCTTCAAACGGCCTTTTCCACTTTCGGCTGGCTCGCATCCTGGAGCAGGTGGCCGACCGGCAGGAGGCCCTGGCCCACTACGAGGAGGCCATGAGGCTGGGGTATCCGGTGTCCGAGCATTTATCCCGCCAAGGGGGCTGACTTAAAGGATTTTTCTTTTGGAAGGGGCAAAGAACAATCTGTCATGACGGGTTCTAAATTTGGCATTTTGACCTATGCGCAGAATGTTAAGGAACCATGAAAAAAGTTTTACTGCTTTTGTGCGAAGGTTTTGAATTGTATATAGCAGCCGCGTTCCATGATGTCCTGGGCTGGTCGGGGGCTTATGGTTCAGAAAAGGTGGAGGTTGTAACTGTCGGCTTGCAGGATGAAGTTGATGGAACTTTTGGAATCAGGCTTATCCCTGACGCAGAATTGTCGGATATAGAAGCGGATGATTTTGACGCCTTGGCCATTCCGGGCGGTTTTGAAGCCTATGGCTTTTACGGGGAAGCCTATTCCGAGCCTGTTGCCAATATTATCCGCCGCTTTAATGAGCTGATGAAGCCTATTGCCTCAATTTGCGTGGGCGCGCTTCCACTTGCGCATAGCGGAGTTTTGGAAGGACGCCCCGCGACGACCTATCATCTTGGAGACGGCTTGCGCCGAAAGCAGCTTGCCGGGTTCGGTGCTGATGTCGTCGATCAACCGGTTGTCTGCGACAAAAATATTATTACTTCCACCTCCCCGGCTACCGCGATAAGTGTTGCGTTCGAACTCTTGGCGCGACTGACGGGGGATGAAAACGCCCATCGGATTCGTGTTTTGATGGGCTTCAAAAAACTGTAAGCTTACCGGCGACGGCATGGCTTGCCCGCAAGGTGACAATACCGGAACGTTATTTCAGTAATCCGGCCTGTGGAGGCTTTTATTTATATGGAAGACGTAGTCAGAGAACTTGCTGCGGACAGCGTTCGGGTTATGGAGTCCTTTCTTTCCGCAAACACCGCCCTTGCTGTTTCGGCGGCCACCATGGTTGCGGAGTCCTTTTGCGCCGGAAAAAAAATCCTCTTTTTCGGAAACGGCGGCTCGGCAGCCGACGCCCAGCATCTGGCTGCGGAATTCGTCAACCGGTTCCGGCTGGAACGCCGGGCGCTTCCAGCCCTGGCCCTCACAACGGACACGTCGGTCTTAACCGCCATAGGAAACGACTACAGCTTTGAGGACGTTTTCGCGCGCCAGGTCCAGGCCGTGGGCAGGACGGGCGACATCGCCTGGGGCATCTCCACTTCCGGCAGGTCCAAGAACGTGATTCTCGCCATGGAGGCGGCCCGGAGCCTGGGAATGCGCACAGTAGGATTTTCCGGAAACGGCGGCGGAGAGCTGGCTGAGCTTTCGGACTTCGCCTTCGTGGTCCAGAGCAGGAAAACGCCCCGAATCCAGGAGTCCCACATGGCGATAGGTCACATACTGTGCGACCTTGTGGAGCGGATATTGTTTCCGCTTCTTTCAAGCGAAGCGTGAGCGCCTGTCTAAAAAAACGAATCGAAAGCCCATGAGCGAAAAAATAAAGCCCCTCGACAACACCGGCCTTAAAACCACAAGCCTTTTTACGCGGAAAAGCCTTGTGGACGTGGCCGACTTCGGGCGGGCCTTTGCCCCGGGCGGGGGCTTTTCGCAGTTTCTGGAGAGCCTTCCCAATATTCTTGCCGGGCGCGACCTAAGGCTCGCCGCAAGCGCCATCGCCCGCGCCAAAAGGGAAGGCAAAACCCTAATCTGGGCCATGGGCGCTCACCTTATTAAAGTGGGGCTTCAACCGGTGCTGGCAAGGCTTCTGGAGGAGGGAGTCATAAGCCTTCTAGCCGTCAACGGAGCCGCCGCCATTCACGACGTTGAAATCGCCCTTTGCGGAAAAACGTCTGAAGACGTCTCCGAAAACCTGAAAAACCGCACCTACGGCATGACCGGGGAAACCGCCGACTTTCTTTCACAGGTCCTTGAGCGATGCAAAACCGGCGGCATGGGCCTGGGGGAGGCCGTGGGGCTTGCCATCCGCGAGGCCGGGCTGCCATTCGCCGGGCACAGCCTTTTTGCCGAAGCTCACCGCATTGGGGTTCCGGTCACGGTTCACGTGGCCCTTGGAACCGACGTCTGGCACGTTCATCCGGGCTTTGACCCAGGAGCGGCGGGCGAGGCTTCACACAGGGACTTTCTGCTTTTTTCGGGGGCGGTGGCCGGTCTCTCCGGCGGAGTGCACGTGAACGCGGGATCGGCGGTCATAATGCCGGAAGTGTTCCTGAAGGCCCTTGCCCTGGCGGGAAATCTCGGGCACGACATGAAGGATTTCACGGCGATAAACATCGACTTCGCCTTGCAATACCGCCCCCAGACCAACGTGGTGAGCCGACCCGTGGAAAAAGGGGGGCTGGGCATAAACCTCACCGGTTGCCACGAGGTTCTGGTCCCCCTTCTGGCCGCAGCGGTGCTGGAGGAGCTTCATTCCTGACGCGGGCGAATGGCGGGGAGCCGCCCGTAAGCCCGGAAACGCTTTTTTGAGGAGATATATTTCCTTGACCTGCCGATACCATCCCGACCGCGAAGCCCGCGTTCGCTGCGAAAAAATGATAGTGGGGTACTGCGAGGAATGCCTGGAAAGCTGCGAAGCCTGCACCGACCCATGCGGCTACTGCAAGTTCCGCTCCTCGTGCGTGATCTGGGAGACGTGCAGGAAAAGCGCAAAAAGACACAGGCTGGAAGAGGAGGCCAAGGGAGTCGTGCAGTCTTGAAGGCTTTTTCCCAAGGGATTTTTTAGCGAGGCAAAATCATGGCGATTTCGTCACAAGCCGACCCGTTCCTGAAAATGAAGCTGGCCCTGGTCAAAACCATTCTGGCCGAGCAGAACCCAAGCCTGGATTTTCTGGAACAGACCTTTGTGGAGGAGTTCGGCTCCCCGCCCTCCGCCGACCTGGTGGCCCTGTTTGAAAACGAGCTGAAAAAAAGGCTCGTCGATCCGGGCTCAAGGCGCATTCATCTCAAATTGAACCTCATCAGGGAGTACGCCAAGGCAAAGGCCGACGAATACATAAAGCGAGAGTGCGAGGCCCTTGGCGGAAAATGCCTTCCCCTTGCGCTGGACAAGGACATCCTGATCACCCTGGACCGCCTTCAAAGCGTTTTCAGCACCAACGACCACCAGGAGGTAATCGTTCTGGCCTTAAAACTTCTGGAGCAGAAGGCCAAGAAGCTCTCGCCGGAGTCGTTCCGAAACTGATCGCCCTCACTCCTCTTCACCGGCTTCGTCGAGCTCCCTCTTCATTTCCAGCGCCTTTGCGTAAACGTCCCGACGGCCAAGACCCAAGCGCCTTGCGACCCGCTCAGCCAGCCGCGACAGGGATTCATCCCCTTTCATGAGCCCCTCACGCAAAGCCTCTTCGACGGTTTCATCCCCGGGCGCGTCCTCCGCCCCGCTCCGGCCCTCCACCAAAAGGGTGCACTCGCCCTTTATCTCGCCGCGCCGGGCAAGGTTTTCCGCCATTTCCGAGAGGCTCGCCCGAAAAAACTCCTCGTGGACCTTGGTGAGCTCCCTTGCCAGAACCGCCCGCCGGTCCCCAAAAATTTCCAAAAGCTCCGCGCAAAGCCTCGCCACCCGGTGGGGCGATTCGTAAAAAATGAGGGTTGCGGCCACCGGTGATAGGGCCTCCAGGCGCTGCCTGCGCTGCCCGCTCTTTCTGGGCAGAAAGCCCTCGAAATAATGGGAGTCAGTGGGAAGCCCCGAAGCGGAAAGCGCGGCGACGGCGGCGCAGGCTCCCGGAATCGGAACCACCCGGAAGCCCGCCTGGGCCGCCTGCCCGACAAGGCGGTATCCGGGGTCGGAAACCGTGGGGGTTCCGGCGTCGCTCACCAGGGCGAGGTTTTTCCCCTCCCCCAAAAGGGCGAGAATCTGCCCGGCCCGCTCGGACTCGTTAAACTGGTGGCAGGAAATGAGGTGCGCGGAAATTTCGTGCCGGGTAAGGAGCTTCCGCGTGTGGCGGGTGTCCTCGGCCACTATGAAATCGGCCTCCGACAGAATCCTGAGAGCGCGCAGGGTGATGTCCTCGAGGTTTCCCAGGGGGGTCGCCACCACGTACAGGACGCCGCAGTCTTTTCCTTCAACAAGTTCTCGAACCATGTTTTACGGCCTTCAAAAACCTGAGTGTACCCTTTGCCGCCTTTTCCATATTTTGCGTCGCAATCTCACGGAAATCTTCGATACACGTTTTTTCTCTTTCCGTCCATGATCCTTTGTGGCCGTATTTTGATTCATGCAAAAAAAGCCCCGTAGTAATAAAGATTTTTTTCCCTGAAATCCCGGTTTTGTTTTGACTCGGAAGTCCCGACGGGTGTATTTATGATGGATTCGTAAAAAAAATGCAGCCAAGGGGGCTTGGGTGCATAAGGCTCAAGACAGGCCGCTCCTTTCCTGAGGGGGTCATCGCTCCCCTTTCCCGTTCATAACAGGCTGTCGAAAAACGCGATCCGGCAGTGTTCTGCTTTAAAGCCAATTCCGTCACGTACATTAAGTACGCTTGACTCATTGGCTTTTCGCACCGCCTTCACGGCTCATCGTTTTTCATCAGCCTGTATAATTCGAGTAACAGACTATTATAATATCCTAAATTGATTTTTTGAGGACCAAAAAGGCATGAACGGACCGGATCATAAAAAGGACGGATGGCCCAAAAGCCTTATCGACGGCGATCCGGGCAAAAAACAGGCAGCCATTCGACGCCTTTACGAGAGCTATCACCCGGTTCTGTGGGCCCTGGGCCGGACCCGCACCGATGACCCGGTCTTTCTCAAGGACGTTCTCTGCCGGTTCTGGCAGAACATGGCAAACGGCGTCCTTCGCCCTTCAACGGACGACACCAGGAGCCCCCTGGTTTTTCTTCTGGCCTCCTTTCACCGGTTTCTCGCCGAAATGAAGCGGGATAAGGGCGTGATCGACACCCCCGCCCTCACCGATAAGGACATCGAAGAAATTTACTCGGGAAAACTGACTCCTGAGCAGAGGGAGCAAAAACAGGAACGCCGCCAGGTTCTTGGCCGGGCCCTGGCCATTCTGGGCGAGATCGCCCCCCTGGACGCCCAGCTTTCCTTTCATTACCTTTCAGGAGCCGACATCAAAAAAATTTCCTCCCGGCTTTCCGGAACCCGGCCACTTGAAGACGAGACCCAGGGCGACGAGGAAATGGCCCTCCAAAAAAGGCTTCTCGATACCCACAAAGGCGCACTGGCCCGGCTGAAAATTCTGCTGGACCGTTTTCATTCACGCCCCCCCGAAACGCCGCCAACAAGCCCCGACGCGCCATGAACACGCCATGAACACGCCTCACCGCCGCCGTCTTTCCGTGCCTCTGGTTCCCGGCGACAATGCCCGGCCCGATACTGCGGAAAAGATTGAGATCATCCTTTTCTACAAGGATGAAAAGTTAAAGAGCCACGCGGTAAAGCACCTCACCAACATGGGCGAATCGGAAACCACCTGGAAAGGCCTCTCATCCGATGAACGGGCAGTTATTACCCGCACCATAGGCAAGCTCCAGGACCTGGGCTGCCCGCATTTTCTTATCCCCACAACCGTCCCCCCCTGCGAATACGGCGTGTCCTCGTGCAGGCATTATCCCCGCTGCGCGGAAGTGACTGCGGAACTTGAGGAAATCTACCTTAGGGCGGTTTCCCAGGTCATTTTCGAGAGCGTGCAAAAGCCGCGCTGGGCGAGTTTCTTTTCGGACCGGGACGGCAACGCCTCGCTGGTCTTCATGCCTGACCGCCCGGTGGTGGCCAAGGCCTCGCTTCTGGAAGAGAACGTGTACAACCTTCTCACCTGCTACGGCGCGGTGGGCCAGAGCTTCCAGGAAATGCGCGATCTCCAGATGGAGATGATAAGAAACGAGGCCAGGGGGCGCAGCATAAATCTCCACGATGAAAACACCTGGGGCCTTATGGATGACGACCCCACGGATGACGAGGAACAGGAAGCGCACGAAATTGACGCAGTGGGAAAGATTGCCAGAAAAAAAAGCAGGGCCGGAAGGTTTCGGGGCGGCGGCGCGCACTGGCGGAGGTTTTTGGATGAGCACGAATGAACGATGGGAGGACCTCTTCGCAAGGTCCACCGAGGATATATCCAACTTCCTGTGGGCGGCTGAGTCTCTTTTGAAGCCCCCGCCGGGATACGAACCGGACCACCTTCTAGTGGTGGCCCTGTTGAGCAGGTTCCGCGCCCGCACGGCTCTCGCCCTGTTGCCGGACGCGCCAGCCGACGAATATCAAGCCTTGATGCTCAAACTCCTGAAGCTTAAGGACAAGGCCGAAGCAGCCCTGGCCCGTTTCGCCAGGGCGACCGCCATGGACGTGAGGGGCATAGAGGCCAGGATTGACCTCCTTGGCGAGAGCCTGAAACGCATCAAGGACATGACCGAGGACTCGATCCTTTTCGGAGCGCCGCCCGAAGCCGAAAACGAGTCAAAAGATATGATCCACGCCTTCCTTCTGCGCTTCAACGCCCTGTCCATTGCCGTGGGCGAGCTTTCGGCCCCGCCCTTTTCAGAACTTGACCTGGGCAACCTGCCGGAGAGGCTCAACGAGCTTGAAAACGATTTCAGGATGAACTCCCACTGCCTTGGGGCCGTTTCCGACCTTTTGCCCCGAATGGCCGAAAGGGAGTACAACCGCGCGCCTTGGTGGCTCACCCCGCCTAAAAATCCGGCCCCGTTTCCTGAAGACGTGGCATCATCCCCATTTGCCCCCTATGCGGACGAGCTGCGCCAGGAAGGGGCCGAAGCCGCGCGGGACTGCCCCCAGGCGGGCCGGGTGATAGCCCTGGCCCTGGGCGAGGCCGCCCCCGGCGAGGAAGCCTCAACAAGGGAGCACGTGGTGGTCTGCCACGGATGCCGCAGGCTCTTTCTTGACGTCATGGCTCTTTCCGGAGCCGCCCCCTCAGAGCCTGCGCCCGACATCTGGGCCGAAGCCTGGCCGGAGGCGCGGAAAAAACCCCGGCTCCCGCTCTTGCCAGCCATCCCCATGAGGCCGGTAAGGGGCCTTTCATCGGCAAGGTGGCCGTTTGCCGCGCTCTTCCTGCTGGTTTCGGCCATAACCATAATATCTGCCATTTTCGGTCGATCGCTCCTGCCGGTGGGCCGTCCCACGGCCCCGGCGGTAAAGCCGGAAACCGCCCAGGTTCCCTACGCCGCCTCTCAGGCTGCTGGCAGGGTTTTCGAGCCCGGCCCGCGCGAGCTTGCAATAAAGGTGATGGGGAAAAGGCGCAAGGGCGTGGCCATGGGCGGCCTCATCGCCGGATACACCGAATTTGCAGCGTCGCCCGGGCAGGTGATGAAATCCCGCGACGGTTTCCGCATATCCTTCGTGACAAACAAGGCATCGCACGCCTATGTCTTTTTCTGGGGAAGCGCCGGGGACATCCGCCCTCTGATGAGGGGCAGTTTCGACGCGAACCATGCGGTTACGATTCCGGGAGGGGACGGCTGGTATTATCTGGATGATCACGCAGGCCTTGAAACCATCTGGATATTCCTTTCGGAAAAGGAGATACCCGACTTCGACCAAAGGCTCCTTTCGCTGGAAAAGGCGGACCCGAATAGCATTTCCACCCTTTTTCCGGAAGCCCAGCCCTTTTCCTTCAGCATACGGCATGAGGCCTGAGGCGCAAGGAAGCTGGAATCACCAGACTTCCCGAATCTTCAAAAAGGCGTCCAGGGCGTGCTGAACGCAGTCGATGCGGATGAAGCCGTCGTTGTCCCTTACCCGGATGGCCCCCACGGCGCTCCTCTGGTTGGATTTGAGCCTCAAGGGCTCCTTTTTGTATTGGAGGCTTGACAGGTTCTGGACCGCCAGGGTTATGGCCCGGCGAAACATTTTTTCACGCACCTCGTCCTTTTTCTCGATGGCCAATTTAAGGGCGTAGGCCAGAGATTCGGTATACACCCCGTCCGAGGATGAGTGGGTGCCTCCGTAGCGCTCCATGTCCGGGTTGGTGAAGCGCCCAGGGTTTCCCCGGGTTTCCTGAATTTCAAGAATTTTTTCGTTCAAAATGAAAATAGCCGACGCATAGCGCTCGTTTTTGGTTATGCGGTAAAGAGACGAAAGGGCCAGGGTCTGCCAGGGAACGCTTGCAGGATAGTAATTCGGCAGAACCGGCGGGACATAGAGCGACAGGTAGAAATCCTGGGCGCTTACCGCAACGTCGAGAAAACGTTTTTCACCGGTTTTTTCGTAGTATTCGACAAGGGCCAGAGTCGCCTCCCCGGAATAGAAGGCCATGGTGTAGGCCCAGTCAAAGGGCTGCTCTGGAAATATGAAGTAGGGATTGAAACTGCCGTCGTTCTTCTGGGTCGAGCAGATTCCGTCAGCCAGTTTCCGGGCCTTTTCCGAGTATTGGGCAAAAAAGGGGCTCGCAACCAGGGCTCGCAGGGCCATCGCGTTCGACCCCAGTTCGGACCGGTAGTCCTCCAGCATGAAGCCCAGGCCCTGTTCGTCTTCACGATACCAGCGGTTCATGACTGCCGACAGGTTGGTCTTGTGAAGATCCAGAAGCGACGCGTCGTTTTTAGCCATTATGCCTAAAAGCCTTGTGGCCATAAGCTGGCGCAACACGCTCTGCCCCTTGGGATATGCCCCGGCAGCCGGGTCGTAAAGATATACGAAAAGCCCGTTATCGAGCACCTGGTTTACGAACCACGCAGCGGCCAGGTCGGCGGTCTCCTTCACCAGGGCCGGAACGTCAGCCGTCTGAACCGAAGGCTCCCTGTCGCCGGGGAAAAGATAGGCGTCCGCGTTGTCCATTGCCGCGAAGGCGGACTGGCACGCAATGAGGAAGAACAGGAAGACGGCGGCCAAAACCAGGGACAGGCCCCGGTCATAAGAGCCTGCCGGAAACGCAGGTTTTGTGCGGAAGGCGGACGAATATTCATATAATTGTTTTCCGTCGGCGGCTCTCACTGTATAATGCCTTGTCATCATATTTTCAGCACCAGCCCCATAACCCCCCAATCCAAGGAGGCGACATGGCCATCTCTGTAGCCGTTGACATGACCAGAAATTTTTCAGTACCCGCTGATTGCGACAAGGTCTTTTCCGTGCTTTCGGACGTACCCGTTTCAGCGGGCCACTTTCCCAAGGTGGACAAGCTCACCGACCTGGGCGGCAACGCCTTCCGCTGGGAAATGGAAAAGGTCGGTATAGACAAATACAGCATTCAGACCATTTATGCCAGCAGATATGTTTCGGACAAAAAAGCCGGGACCGTTTCCTGGACCCCGGTGGCGGGCGAGGGAAACGCAAGCGTGGAAGGGTCCTGGACCATCAAAAGCCAGGGAAGCGGCACATCCATTCAGTTAAGGGTCAAGGGGACCCTCACCGTTCCGCTTCCGGCTCTGGCGAAGATAGTGGTGGCCCCGGTGGCCAGGAGGGAATTCGAGAGCATGGTGGACAAGTACGTGGAAAATCTGAAAAAGACCTTCGCCTCGTAACCGGCTCCCCCGAAAATCATGCGTCCCCCTGAAGGCGGCCCCTTCCGGGGGGCGTCATCCCGCGTCCTTTTCCTCTCTCTCCTTCCTGCACATCTCGCAGCGTGCGTCAGCGCAAATGGCGCATTCGGCGCAGTCCGGGCAGTGGTGCTTCCTGCCCGCAACCCTGAAATCCGGCACGAAAACAAGCCCTATGTCAGTGCGCCTGAACTTGAGGCCGTCTTTCACAACCAGTTCTTCCCCGGCCTTTTCCGCCATGCCCTTCGGCCCCCGAATTGTCAACCATTTGAGAAGGCCCGATGCGCAGCCTGGATAAAACGATAAAAGGGGAAGCACGAGCCGGAGGGGTAAAGGAGTACCTGTTCCCTCCCGGCTCGCGCCTGATACAGCAGTTCGCGTTTGGACGGCCTTCGTTACGGCTGGTAGATGTCCTTGTACTGCTCCCTTATGACCTTCTTGTCGAACTTGCCCACGCTGGTCTTGGGAACTGCGTCCACGAAAAGCACCGCTTCGGGAAGCTGCCACTTGGCGAATTTTTTCGCAAGGTGTGCGATGATGTCTTCCTTCGTTACGGTGTCCTTGTGTTCGGGACGCGCCACAACGAGGGCTATAGGCCGCTCCTCCCACTTGGGATGCGCCACTCCCGTCACAGACGCCTCCAGCACAGCCGGGTGGGCCATGATTTCGTTTTCCATGTCAACGGATGATATCCACTCGCCGCCGCTCTTGATGAGGTCTTTCACCCGGTCGGTGATCTTAACGTAGCCTTCGGCGTCCATGGTCCCGGCGTCGCCGCTCTTCCAGTAGCCGTTTTCCGTGAACTGTGCCTCGCTTCCGGGGGCGTTGTAATAGCTTCCCGTGATCCAGGGTCCACGAATGAGTATCTCCCCGGGGCTCTTGCCGTCCTGGGGAACCCGGTTGCCGACGCCGTCCACCACCTTCACGTCAAGGCCCACCACCGGGTAGCCCTGCTTGCGCTTGAGGTCGAGCTGCTCCTCGGCGGTAAGCTCCTTGGCCTGCCAGGGTTTCAGACGGTTGATGGTGACGATGGGCGATGTCTCGGTGGCGCCGTAGGCGTGGTAGAAGGTGGCTCCGGTGAGTTCCATGAAGCCCTTCATGAGGGTAAGCGAAGGTTCGGTCGCCCCTGAAAGGAAGCGCGCGGTGGAAAGGTTCGGTTTCACGTCGAGTTTCTTGATGTACTCCAGCATGGGCATGAAGAGCGCCGGAGCGCCCGCCGCCACGGTGACTCCCTCGGAGACCAGGGGCTCGGCGAGGCTCCCCAGGTCCATGATGTTGTACATTCCGGGCAGGACGTATTTTGCGCCCATCATCACAGCCGCGTGGGGAGTGCCCCAGCCCATTGCGTGGAACATGGGCACGAGCTGGTAGAAGCAGTCGTCGCTGTTCAGCTGGCTTGCGGCGGAAATGGCCATGCCGTGCAGATAGATGTCACGGTGGGAGTAATAGACCCCCTTGGGGCGGCCTGTGGTGCCTGTGGTGTAGCAGGCGGCGGCGGCGCTCGTCTCGTCCATAACCGGCCACTTGATGTCTTCGCCCGCCTCGGCCAGAAGCTCCTCGTATCCGTAGAGGGGGGCCAGGGTGGTGCTGATTTCCGAAGCCTTCTTGTCGCTCATCATCACGAAGGCCTTCACGTTGGGACAGTCGGCGGCTATGGCCTGGACCAGTGGATAGAGGGTGTCTGAAACGAAGATGACGGACGCGCCCGAATGGTTCACCACGTAGCCCAAGTCAACCGGGGAGAGCCGCAGGTTAAGGAGCAGGAGAACCGCGCCCACTCCGGGGATGGCGTAGTAGCTCTCGAAGTGCCGGTGGGTGTTCCAGTCCATTACGCCCACGCGGTCGCCTGGCTTTACGCCCAGTTTTTTGAGCGCGTTGCCCAGTTTTTTTATGCGGGTGTAGGAGTCCTTGAATGAAAAGCGCAGCTTGCCCGCAGGGGTTACGGAAACGATCTCCTGCCTTCCGAAGGATACGACCGCCTGCCGGAAGATGTTGATGACGTTCAGTTGATAATCGTTCTGGGACGTGGAGGGAAAACCTTGGATGATGTCGGCCATTTTTGCTCCTTTCCATAGGGGCGGTGGGGTGATTAAAAGCGGCGGCCTTGCGGCACAGACCCGCATGATCATCTTTTTAGTATAATTAATCGGCGTCCTCATCGTCCACAAAAATATAAACGGCGATGGAGAAAGTGTTTGATCGGAGGAAACAAGGCTTGCATGGATGCTTCTTATTGACGCAGTGCGTCATTATGTCATGGGGCCGGACAAGTCGTTTTACAGTTGAATTGATCAAAATGTAATGAATTTCCATTCATTTTTAAAGCATTGTGCACCTCATCAATTTTCATCATGTTTTCGCAATATGCCTTGCGGAATTTCCGAAAGATACGATCTGCCCAGATGATTCCGGCCTCATGGAAAGGTCCCGCTCGTCATTTCTTGACCAAGGGCGTCCGTGGCGCTATACCGTATAAGCTGATATTTATCCTCAAAGCCAAGGACGGAACAATATGCAGATATTCAATTATCCCTCCCAGAGCGCTTTAAAAAAGCTCGATTCCATAGCCGGGCGCGGAGTCTCCTTTTCCGCCAGGGACGTACGGGCCGTAACCGTCATTTTGACCGACGTGCGTAAAAACGGTGACCGGGCCTTGATCGCCTACGCCAACAGGTTCGACTCCCCCGGTCTTGCGGTTGAAGGAATCAGGGTCACCGACCAAGAATTCCGGGAGGCCGAAAAGGCCCTGACCCCTGATTTCGCCAAGGCCATGAAAAGGAGCTCCGAAAACATCAGGGCCTTTCACAGGCTCCAGGCCCCGCGTTCGTTCGTCACCACCGGGCGGCCCGGAACGGTCCTGGGGCAGATGGTCCACCCGGTGGACGCAGCTGGCGTATACGTTCCGGGAGGCAAGGGAGGCAACACCCCTCTGGTTTCCTCGGTTCTGATGGGGGCCATTCCGGCCAAAATCGCCGGGGTGAAAAGAATCGTGATGACGACCCCCGCCCGAAGCGACGGCACGGTTCACCCCTACCTTCTGGCGGCGGCCCTGGAAGCGGGCGTGGACGAGGTTTACAAGGTGGGCTCGGCCTGGGCGGTTGCGGCCCTGGCCTTCGGCACCCCAACCATTGACAAGGTGGACGTGATAGTGGGGCCGGGCAACATCTTCGTCACCATCGCAAAAAAGCTGGTGGCCGGAATCGTGGGCATAGATATGATTGCCGGGCCAAGCGAAGTCCTGGTGATAGCCGATGAATCCGCCGATCCCGAATGCGTGGCGGCTGACCTTTTAAGCCAGGCGGAGCATGATCCTTTGGCCGCCTGCATTCTCGTCACCACCAAAAGGAGCCTTGCCCTTGCCGCCAAAAAGGCCCTTTTCCTTCGCATGGAGCTTCTTTCGAGAAAGGAAATCGCCAGGGCCTCCATAAGCCGGAGCGGAATGGCCTTTGTGGTGAAGGACCTGGAAACAGCAGCAGACTTGGCCAACAGGGTGGCCCCGGAGCACCTTGAACTCCTGGTGGCCGACCCCTTCGCCCTTTTTCCGAAAATACGTCACGCCGGGGCCATGTTCCTTGGGCACTTCACCCCGGAGCCTGTGGGCGACTACACCGCAGGCCCCAACCACGTCCTGCCCACAGCCGGAACCGCGCGTTTCTCCTCCGCCCTGGGGGTGGAGAACTTCGTCAAAAGAACCAGCCTTCTTTCCTACTCCCGCGAAGCCTTCATGGAAGAGGCTTCCGACATCATGCTCATGGCCGAGACCGAGGGTCTTGGCGCCCACGCCGAATCGGTGAGGGTGAGGCTCGGCAAATAGACTATTTTTTCTCTGCCATCATATGCAGCTTGAAGGCGGCGATATTTTTTGCTAATCATTATCGTCTGGACCTAAGCCCCTGTGCTTGAAGGGGTTTGCCCGCGTTGTCTTAACTTTCCGACAGGCCCTTTGGAAAGGACCTTTAATGGCAAATCAACCCGATTCGCCAAAGCCTGAAAAATCTTTTTCCGTAATCGATTTTCTGGCTTCGGTAAAACTCTCCACAATCCTTCTTCTGCTTGTGGCCGTGCTGGCCACGGTGGGCACCCTGATTCCCCAGGGCCCGCCAAGCCACGAGATGATCGAGCAATGGGGCGGGGGGAGAGTGAACTTCCTTTCGGCCCTGGGCCTTTTAGACGTATTTCATTCCTGGTGGTTCCTGGCCGTATTGGCGGCGCTTGGCCTTAATCTGTCGGTGTGCACGTTAAAGCGTTTTCCGCCGTTATGGAAGCTGGTTACGGCCAAAGGCGCGGGCTTCATCCCCGGAAGGTTCGAAAAGCTTGCCCAAGCCTCAAAATTTGAAGTCGATCTTCCCGAAATGGACCCGGCAAGGGCGGAATCCCTGGTGACAAAGGCCGTGGGCCGCACCTTCCGAAGGGTAGAGGTTAAAAGCGATTCAGGCGGATTCACCTTTTACGCGGAATCCGGCAGATGGACCCGACTGGGATATATGGTTGTCCATGTCGGTTTCCTCCTGGTTCTGGCGGGCGGCATGGCGGGTTCCATCTGGGGCTGGACCGGCCACATGAACGTGCCCGAAGGCGGATCAAACAACGTCGTGGAGCGCGAAAGAAAGGGAGATTCGGTGGAGCTTCCCTTTTCCCTTCGCTGCGACAAATTTTCGATCACCTATTACAAGGACGAACACGGCCACGATGAGACGCCCAGCGAGTACAAGTCGAACGTGACCGTTCTGGAAAACGGCAAGCCGGTTCACACAGCCGATATTATAGTGAACTCGCCGCTTACCTACAGGGGCCTCACCTTTTACCAGTCCAATTACGGCAAGGCCCCGCCGGAGAAGGTGGACATGGTGTTCACCGACGCCGCCTCCGACGTTTCGGTGACCGTCAGCGCTCCCATGCACAAGCGCATGGCCCTTCCCATGGGCCAGGGGGAGTTCGAGGTCACGTACTTTGAGTCCAATTTCAGCCAGATGGGGATGGACCTGGGGCCGATTTTCGTGGCGGAGCTTCACAGGCCGGGCAAGAAGCCGGAAGAGGTGCTGATTCCGGCCAATTATCCCGGTTTCGACAAGATGCGCAAGGACACCGTCATCATATCTGCGGGAAAGTATGAATCAGGGTATTTCACAGGGCTCCAGGTCACCCGCGATCCGGGCGTGCCCCTGGTTTACGCCGGGTTCCTGTTCATCATAGCGGGCCTTGTGGCGGCTTTTTTCCTTTCCCACCGCCAGCTATACGGCAGGATTTCGTCCCGGCCCAGGGGCGGCATGAAACTCACAATAACCGGAACCTCCACCAAAAACCCGTACGGACTTCAATCCCGCCTGCGCATTGTGGCGCGCCGCGTGGAAACGGGTTCGGGAGAATCTTAATGACAAGTTCCCTGGTGCTTTCGATAGTCACCTTTCTTTACGCGGCCTCCATGACAGCCTACTGGGGGGCCTGGATATTCCGCCGGGACGCCTTCGGGCGGGCGGCCACGGCACTCGGCGCGGCGGGCCTTTTGGGCAACCTTGCCGGTTTCGTCATGCGCTGGGTGGAGTCCTACCAGATGGGCGTGGGGCACGTGCCCCTGTCCAACATGTATGAGAGCCTCATATTCTTCTCCATGATGAGCATGGCGGTCTACCTTGTTATGGAGCGCCAGTACGGCCTGAAGGTGCTGGGCGCCTTCGTGGCCCCGCTTTGCTTTCTGGCCATGGCCTATGCCTCGCTCATAAAAGATTCAGGCATACGGCCATTGGTTCCGGCCCTTAAAAGCAACTGGCTCACGGCCCACGTTTTCACCTGCTTTCTGGGATACGCGGCCTTTGCCCTGGCCTTCGGACTGGGGATAATCTATCTCGTGAAAACAAGGAAGCCCGACTCGCCACATCCCCTCATGAAGGCTCTGCCGGAAATGGGCGTAATAGATGAGTTGATGTACCAGAACGTGCTTTTCGGCTTCCTGTTTCTCACCCTGGGCATCATAACCGGCGCGGTCTGGGCCAACACCGCCTGGGGGCGCTACTGGAGTTGGGACAACAAGGAGACCTGGAGCCTCATCACCTGGCTCATTTACGCGGCCCTGATCCATTCGAGGCACGTTAGGGGCTGGGAGGGAAAGAGGCTGGCCTGGTTTTCCATAGGGGGCTTCGCGGCGGTTTTGTTCACCTGGTTCGGGGTCAATCTTTTCCTGTCGGGCCTGCACAGCTATACGTGACGCCTGCCTGAAAACGCGAAATTAAGTGTCGGAGCAAAACGGCGCTGGACCTACCCCGCCAAAAGCTCCCTTGCGTGTTTTAGGGCTGTTTCCGTAACGTTGCCGCCCGCCAGCATCCGGGCGATTTCCAAAACCCTTTCCTCCTTTGAAAGAAGGCGGATGCGGCTTTTGGTGCGGCCCTTTTCCTCGCCCTTTTCGATATAGAAATGATGGCTGGCAAGCCGTGCGATCTGGGCAAGATGGGTGATGACGATCACTTGGTGGGTATTTGAAAGCTCCCGGAGTTTCTCGCCCACCGAGTCCGCCACGGCCCCGCCGATTCCGGCGTCCACCTCGTCGAAAACCACGGTTTCCACGGCGTCGGCGCGGGCGAGTATGGCCTTTAGCGACAGCACCACGCGGGAGAGTTCGCCGCCGGATGCGATGTCCTTTAAAGGAGCCACCGACTCGCCCGGATTGGGTGCTATGAGAAAGGCCGCCCGCTCGCGCCCTGTGGCTTCGATGCCCGAAAGGACTCCCCCTTCCGGGCTGGCTGGAACGGGAGTCAGGGCCGCCTCAAATCTCGCCTTGGGCATTCCGAGGCTTTTCAACTCCGCAGCCACCCTCTTTGAAAAATTCTCCGACGCCTTCTTCCGCCCAAGGCTCAAGGCGTCGGCGGCCCGGTCAAGCTCCGCTTTCAGGCCGTCTATGCGCTTTTCGGCCTTTTCGATTTCCTCCGAGAGATTCTCCAGGCTTTTCAGTTTTTCCGAAATTTCTTCGGCGTAGGCGGACACATCGGCCAGGGTCTTTCCGTACTTTTTCTTGAGCCTCGAAAGCTGATAGAGGCGCTCCTCCACAAGGGCCAGCCTTTCGTCGTCGAGCCTTAGGCCGTCGCGATACCGGGCAAGGTCGCGGGCCGCATCCTCCACTTTAAAAAGCGCCTCGGAGACCGAGCCCGCAATATCAGTCAGTTCCGGATCCCTGGCCGAAGCCGCCTCAAGCTGTTTTCTGGCTTCGGAGAGCCTCTCTGCTGCGCTTTGGTCGGCGTCGTAAAGAAGGGATTCTGCGGCAGAAACGGCTTCCAGCAGAAACCTTGCGTTAACCAGCCTGTTGCGCTCGATGGCCAGTTCCTCGTCCTCGCCGGACGAAAAGGCGGCCCTTTCGATCTCGTCCTTTTGAAAGGCGAAAAGCTCGCGTTCGGTGGCATCCTTTTTCTGAAGGCCGAAAAGCCCGTCAAGGGCGCGCAAGGCTTCCAGGCACTGCCGGTAAAGGGCGGCGGTTTTCTCGCGGGCGTCCGTAAGTCCTGCGGCCCGGTCCAGGTAGCCAAGATGCTGTTCCGCCTTCAAAAGCCCCTGGTGGGCGTGCTGGCCTGAGATTCCCGCGAGCGACGAGGTGACCGCCGAAAGCATGGCGGATGTTACCGGCCTGCCATTTATGGAGGCCCTGTGCCGGTCGTTGGCGGCGATTATCCGGCGCACCACGAGGCCCTCGGAAATATCGTGTTCTTCCTCGGAAAGCCTTCCATAAAGTTCGCTTTTTTCATCCACGAAAAACTGGGCCGAAAGCTCGGCGAACTCCGCCCCGGACCTCACCATGCGTCCGGTGGCCCTTGCGCCCAGCAAAAGGGAAAGCGCGTTCACCAGGATGCTCTTTCCAGCGCCGGTCTCTCCGGTGATCACCGAAAAGCCGTCGGAAAAGCTGATGGAAACGTCATCGATTATGGCGAAGTTTTTTATGGAAAGTTCTGCGAGCATATCAAACAAGCATCCGGCGGATGTCTGTGAGGGTGGCCACAATCTCCGCGCGATCAATGGAGGACAAGCCAGCCTCCGATAGCTGCGCGGCTGCTTCGGGAGCCTTTATGACGGCGGGTGGTGAAACGGAAGCCACGGTCTTTGATTGGGCCGCAACGGACGGGGACAGGCTCGGAGCCTTTTTCGCCTCATCCTTCAAAATATTGCGTGCGCCGGGAATGGTGAAGCGCCTATCGTAGAGAAGCTCTTTGATCCTCATGATGAGGGCCGCATCCTCGGCCCGGTAGACCCGCTGGCCAGAAAGGGTGCGCTTGGGGCGTATCTGGGGGAACTCCCCCTCCCAGAACCGCAGGACTGACGGGGCCACACCGGCCAAGGCCGCCATTTCGCTGATCTTGTAGAAACGCTTTTCCAGTGCGGGGCTCCCCCGGCCTTCGATTACCATTAGCCGCCCCCTCCAAACAATCGCTTAACAGCCTGTTACGAAGCTCTTTTTGTAGTGCCCTTACATGGCGGCGTTGAAAGCATCCAAAAGTGCGCTGGTGATCCTTTCCTGCTCCGCGTTGACGAAGGCGTCGGTGAGGGTCCTGTCGCTGGCCCTGTAGACCAGCCTGAGGGACAGGCTCTTTTTTCCTTCGGGATTCGGTTTTTTCTCGTAAACCGCAACCACTTCAACGGATTCCACCCACTGGGAGGAAAGCTCGCGGGCCTTTTGGCAGACGGTTACGGATTCGATCTCACGCGACATTATAAGGGTTACGTCGCGGCTGGTCGAGGGAAATTTCGGAAGCGCGGAACTGGCCGCAACTCCGGGGAGAGCCTCAAAAAGCGCCTTTAGATCGAACTCGGCCAGAAACACCGATTGCTTCACGCCGAAGCGGGCCAGGACGTCCGCCCTCGCCTCCCCCACTGTTCCCAGAACCGCGCCCCTGGCCGTTATTCTGGCCGTGCGCCCGGGGCGGTAATAGAAGGTTTCGGAGGCGGGGACTTTCGTGAACACCGCGTCGTTTATCCGCAGGGACGCCAGAAGCCCCTGGGCCGCGCCCTTTATGTCGTAGAAATCGCATGGCGCTTCCTTTGCCTTCCACGAGCGGGCCATAACCCCGGTTAAGGCCATCACGAGCATTTCAGGCTCTTCTGGAAGAGGCTCGCCGCTTACTGTCCAGAAGACCTTGCCTGTCTCGAAAAGCCGAAGGTCCCTGTTCTGGCGGGAAAGATTCAAGGCCACTGTGTTCAAAATACCCGGAACCAGGCTGGTGCGCATGACCGCCTGATCCTCGGCCAGGGGGTTGGCCACGGGAAGAATCCGGCGGCGCGGGTCGTTTTCCGGGATGTTCAGGTTTTCCGGGGCGTTTTGCGCCATGAAGCTGAAGTTGACCGCTTCGAAAAAGCCCATGCCCCCGGATATCCACCTCAAATCGGAGCACATGGCCGAGAAGGGGTCGGGCACCGGCGCTTCCATGGCGAACATGGGGGCGGTTGTGGGAATATTGTCGTAGCCGAAAAGCCTCGCCACTTCCTCCACTATGTCTTCGCTTCTGGTGATGTCGGGCCGGAAACCGGGTGCAGTCGCCACGACCGTGTCGCCGTCGCCGTCCTCGCAGGGTATGTCTATGGAATCAAGGAGGGCCTTGATTTCATCCCGGCTTATGGAAATGCCGATGTTCCGCCCTGCTGTTGCAGCGGAAAGGCTGACCCTGCGGGGCTCGTAGGGGAGAGGATAAGCGTCAACGGCTCCTTCGGTCCCTATTCCGCCCGCCACGTCCAGCATCAAGACAGCCGCCCTTGCGCAGGCGAAGGGAGCCACGTCCGGGTCGGTGCCGCGCTCGAAGCGGTGCGAGGCGTCGGTGTGGTAGCCAAGGCGCTTGGCGGTCTTTCTTATGCTCATGGGGTTGAAGTGGGCGGACTCGATGAGCACGTTTTTGGTGTCAGCCGAAATTTCCGAATAAAGCCCGCCCATCACGCCCGCGAGGGCCACCGGCTTTTCGCCGTCGCAGATCATGAGGTTTTCGCCCGTAAGCTTCACCGTTTTTCCGTCCAGGGTGGTGAAGTCCTCCCCGTCAGACCCGGTGCGAACCACTATGCGGTGTTCGGCAAGGGTGTAGAAGTCGAAGGCGTGAAGGGGCTGGCCGGTTTCCATCATCACGAAGTTGGTGACGTCAACGATATTGTTGATGGGACGAAGGCCCACCGAGCGAAGGCGGTCTGCAAGCCAGAAGGGCGAGGGGCCGATTTTGACGTTGTAGAGGAGACGGGCCACGTACCTTGGGCAGAGTTCCGGCGAAAGAATCGTGACCGAGGTTCGCTCGGAAACCTTTATGGATTCCGGCATCAGCTCGGCTTTCGGCCTCTTGAGAGCGGTCTTGCACAGGACGGCGGCCTCACGGGCGATTCCTATCATGGACAGGCAGTCGGGCCGGTTGGGGGTGACGTTGATCTCGAAAACCCAGTCGGAAAGGCCAAGCACTTTGTTGAGGGGCGTTCCGACGGCCGTGTCCGCCGGAAGCTCCATGACGCCGGACGCGTCAGCCCCAACGCCGAGTTCGGCGGCGGAGCAGAGCATGGCCTGGGACGCAATTCCGTGAACGTTTCCGGCCTCCACCTCTGTTCCGTCGGCAAGAACGGTTCCGGGAAGGGCAAGGGCGGAGATCATGCCGGCCCTAACGTTGGAAGCGCCGCAGACGACAGTAACTTCTGTCTCGCCGACGGACACCTTGCACACGGAAATTCCGGGGGCCGTGGGATGAGGGGCGGCCTCAATAACGCGGGCGGCAAGCACCGTGGAAAGAGAAGCAAAGCGGTCCTCCACCTTTTCCACTTCCAACCCCGCCATGGTGAGGCCGTGGGCCAGTTCCGAAGCGGAAAGTGTGAGATCGACGTATTGTGAGAGCCAGCTTAGACTTGCTTTCATTTAAAACCCTGATCGAATTATGAATTTGATTCCACACAAAAGAGCCGTGCAATAAAACCAGGCATCAGAATTGGGCCAGAAACCTCACGTCGTTTTCGAAAAACCGGCGCAGGTCGTCAATGCCGTATTTCAGCATGGCCATGCGCTCGACGCCCATTCCGAAGGCAAATCCCGTGTAAACGCTTGTGTCGTAGCCCACGTTCTCGAAGACAGCCGGGTGGACCATGCCGCTTCCCAGAATCTCCAGCCAGCCGGTGTCCTTGCACACCCTGCATCCCTTGCCGCCGCACATGACGCAGCCCATGTCCACCTCAGCCGAAGGCTCGGTGAAGGGGAAAAAGCTGGGCCGGAAGCGAAGGGGAACCTTTGGGCCGAACATCTGCTTGATGAAGGCCGAAAGGCAGCCCTTGAGATCGGAGAACCCTATGCCCTTGTCCACCACGAGCCCCTCCACCTGGTGGAACATGGGGGTGTGGGTGTTGTCGGAGTCGCACCTGTAGACCTTGCCCGGCGCGATTACCCGCACGGGCGGGGCGGTCTTTTCCATGGTGCGCACCTGCAGGGGCGAGGTATGGGTGCGAAGGACCACCTTTTCGGAGATGAAGAAGGTGTCCTGCATGTCCCGTGCCGGGTGGTCGGGCGGGAAATTGAGAGCCTCGAAATTGTACCAGTCAAGCTCCACCTCCGGCCCCTTGGCCACGCCGAAACCCATGCGGATAAAGGCGTCGCAGATTTCATCCAGGACCTGGGTCAATGGGTGCATACGCCCGACCGGAAAGGCCGCGCCGGGCAGGGTAACGTCGAGGGCGTCTTCGGGGTTTTCCTGCTCAAGCGTAAGAAGGCGCTTTTCAGCCTCGTCGAATTCCTTCGTGAGTGAATCCGAAAGGGCGTTCACCATCTGTCCGGCGTCGCGCCGCTCTTCGGGCGGAAGCGATCCCAAGCCGCGCAGAAGGGCGGTAACCTTGCCCTTCCGGCCAAGGTACTCCACCGAAAGCTCCTTTAGGGCCTTTACGCCCGAAGCCTCCGCAAGCGCCGCGCGGGCGGCTTTTTCGATTTCTTCTATTCTGGATTTCACGTGCGTGTCCGAAAGGAAGGCTTTTAAGGCTTAAATTTGACGGTCTTGAAAAAACCCGGCGAACCCCGGCGGAGCTGCCCGGAATGTTCCATAACAGGCATCAAGGCGATTTGAAGACCTTGCGGGACCTTTTACGGGATCGTCAAATTTGAACCGGTAAAAAAATCCCGGCCCCCTTCATTTGCCGGCGCCGGAGCGCCATGTTCAGATGAAGGGGGCCAAAGGGTTTTTCGACATGCCGGAACCGGATTCCGGCCAGGACCCGAATTTGTCAGGCCGAGGGAGTGGCCAGGGCCGCGATTTTGGCGAATCCTGCGGGATCGCTTATGGCGAGCTCGGCCAGAACCTTGCGGTCCAGTTCCACGTCGGCGTTTTTGAGCCCATTGATGAAGCGGCTGTAGGAAAGGCCGTTCATGCGGACCGCCGCGTTGATGCGGGCTATCCACAGCGTACGGAAATCGCGCTTCTTCAGGCGGCGGTCGCGGTACGCGTAGGAAAGGGCCTTGTCAACGGCGTCGGAAGCCGTGCGGATGAGGCGTCCACGGCCAAGATGGAAGCCCTTGGCCAGCTTGAGTACCTTCTTGCGGCGATGAAGCGCCTTGAAACCACGTTTGATGCGCATTGAACACTCCTTTGGCAACTTTACGAAAAGGCTGCAAGTGAAGGCTGACGAAAAACGATGAACACGGAACCAAAAACCAATGAGCAAGCGTACTAAATGTACGTGGCGGAATTGGCTTTGACGCGCGACAAAGCAGTTCGCGTTTTTCGACGGCCTGTTACATATAGGGCAGAAGGCGGCGTATTGCCTTCATGTTGGTTTTGTCGATCACGTTCAGCTTACGAAGGCTGCGCTTCCTCTTACGGGTCTTGGTGACCAGGATGTGTCCTCCGAAGGCCTTGGAATAGAGGACTTTTCCCGTGCCGGTCTTCTTGAAACGCTTGGCTGCGGACCGGTTGGACTTTAATTTCGGCATTTCTTTTCTCCCAGGCGCAATTGATACCCGCCCATGCATGGTTTTGATTTAGCCGGAAAACGGACCTTGTGAATATCCCTCTTCCGGCTTGGGGCATATGTAAAAAGGCTTTTTAACCGATAATCTCATGCCTTCAATGGCATACAGACACTGAAACCCGCAAGACATAGCCTTGCGGGCGACGAAAAAACCGGCAAGAGCCGTTTCGTTTTTTCACGCCACTCGTTTAGTCCTACCCCCTGCCTACGGCAAAGGTGGCTTTACGCGGATCACTTGGGAGCCAGGATCATCACCAGGGTGCGGCCCTCGAATCGCGGGGCCTGCTCGATGACGGCCATTTCCTCGATGGCCTTCTGGACCTTCAGGAGCATCTGCATTCCCCTTTCGGAGAAGGCGATCTCGCGGCCCCGGAACATGACGGTAACCTTGACCTTGTCGCGGTCCTCGGTGAGGAACCGCTTGATGTGCGTGATCTTGGTTTCCAGGTCGTGGTCGCCGGTCTTGGGCCGGACCTTGATCTCCTTGACGGTGAAAGTGGCCGCCTTCTTCTTGGCCTCCTGGAGCTTCTTGGTCTGCTGGTACTTGTACTTCCCGTAGTCCATGATCTTGCAGACCGGAGGCTTGGCCGTGGGCGACACCTCCACCAGATCGAGCCCTGCTGCGTCCGCAATGGCCTGGGCCTGATGGATGGGCAGAACTCCCAATTGCCCTCCCTCGGCGTCGATAAGGCGGACTTCCCTCGCCTTGATCATCTTGTTGATGTTGACCCGCTTCTCTATGTGCCCACCTCCTTGTGTCGTTATTGGCCAGGGCCGCAGTATTGGGCTGCGGATTCGTACCGTACCATAAACCTAAGCTGTATTCGCACTTGCCTCTAATTGCAAGCATAAAATTGACTCACTCGCGGCATCAGGCGCGATCTTTCCGACTTGCGTACCAACCGGGCTTTGATGTTGCTCTTTTACAGCTTTTCCGTATAAATTGAAACAACAAACTACCATCCTCAGCCCGAAGGAATTTTTTTTGAAAAAGTTCATCTCATGGAACGTGAACGGCATAAGGGCCGTGGAGAAAAAGGGACTGGCCGCCATGATCGCCGGATCGGGGGCCGACATCTACGCGCTCCAGGAAACCAAGGCCCAGCCTGACCAGCTAACGGACGAGCTGAAAAACATAACCGGCTATACTTCCTTTTTCGCAAGCGCCGTGCGCCGGGGTTACTCCGGGGTGGCTGTTTACGTCAAAGAAAATCCCATAAGCGTCACAACCGGCCTTCAAGAGCCCGATTTCGACAACGAGGGCCGAGTGCTGACCCTTGAATATGACGATTTTTTTTTCGTGAACTGCTACTTTCCCAATGCGCAGGACAAGCTAACCCGGATCGATTACAAGATCGCCTTCAACGAAAGGCTTCTCGCCCATGTTTCGGAGCTTGCGGCAAAAAAGACCGTGGTCGTAACGGGTGATTTCAACGTGGCCCACAAGCCCATTGATCTCGCCAACCCCAGGCAGAACGAGGGCAACCCCGGCTATTCGCCCAGGGAGAGGGCCTGGATGGACAGATTCATAAGCAGCGGATGGGTGGACACCTTCCGCTTGTTCGACGACAGGCCGGGCCAATACACCTGGTGGAGCTACCGGTTCAAGGCCCGCGAAAAGAACATAGGATGGAGAATCGACTATTTCTGCGTGGATGGAAAAAGCAGGTCGAGGGTAAAGTCCGCTTCCATTTTAAGCGACGTCATGGGTTCGGACCATTGCCCGGTAAGCGTCGAAATAGAGTGAAAAACCGCACGGGAGAGAACATGCGCACACGTCATCTTGCTGTATTGGCCTTTTTTTCGCTGGCCATGGCGCTCACGATTTTCATAGTCATTCCAAAGGCCCCCGCCAAAGAGCTTTCCGCCCAGGAAATACTGGATTACGTGGACGACCTTTACCGGGGAAAATCCTCCCAGGGCAGGATGACCATGACAATAGTGACGGCCCAGTGGAAAAGAAGCCTTTCCATCGAGTTCTGGGCCAAGGGCAAGGAAAACTCCCTGATGCGCATAACGGCCCCCGCCAAGGAAAAGGGCACCGCAACCTTGCGTGTGGGAAACGACATGTACAACTACCTCCCCAAGGTCAAGCGCACCATAAAACTGCCGTCCTCCATGATGAGCGCATCCTGGATGGGCTCGCATTTCACCAACGACGATCTGGTGAAGGAAAGCCGCTTTACGGACGACTTCACCTTTAAAATCACGGGCCGCAGCACCGAGGGCGGAGCCCCCGTAGCCGAGATCACCTGCATCCCCAAGCCGGACGCGGCTGTGGTCTGGGGCAAGGTTGTGGTTTACGCCAGGATCAGCGACTACATTCCCCTGCGAAGCCTTTATTACGACGAGGACGGCAAGCTCGCCCGCACCATGGCCTTTTCCGAACTGGGCAAGACCGGCGACCGGATGATCCCCAAGGTTCTCACAATAACCCCCCAGGACAAGCCCAAGGAAATGACCGTGGTGCGCTACGACGACATCCGTTACGACGTGAAACTTGCGGATGATCTGTTCTCCCTGCGAACCTTGGAGAAATAAGCGCCTGTCTAAAAACGCGAACTGCTGTGTCAGGCATCACCAAAAAGTCGGTCACGTACAAAAGAGTACGCTCCCTCCTTTTGGGCTCGCCAACCTTAGCATTTCATCGTTTTTTTCCAGGCTTTGTTCGTTGCCCCTTGAAACTGTCTGTCTAAGGAACCATATGCCCGTCTTCCGTCACGCCTGGCGCAACCTCTGGCGCAACAGCCGCCGAACCATGATAACACTTGCGGCGGTCATGTTCACCACGGCCATCCTCATCGCCAGCTACAGCCTCATGCAGGGGATGATAGTCCACGCGGTGCAGAACGCCACCAACCTCGTCATGGGCGAGGTACAGGTTCACGCGCCGGACTACAGGTTCAGGCGCGAGCTGCACCAGCTCATAGACAGGCCCGAAACCATCATGGACAGGATAAAGGCCAGGGGGGTCCACGCGGCGGCCCGCACCTACGGCTACGGCCTTGCCGCCTGCGGCTCCAAAAGCTCAGGGGCCATGTTCTGGGGCGTGAACCCAAAGGATGAAATTTCCGCCTTCGATCTTTGCAGGTTTCTGGAAACCGGGAAATACCTCGATCAAACGCCGATGCGTGGGGTGGTGCTGGGGAAAAAGCTGGCCAAGAGCCTGAAAGCAAGGGTGGGAAGCGAAATAGTGGTGGTGGTGCAGGCCGCCGACGGATCAATGGGCAACGACCTCTACACCGTGACGGGAATTCTGAAATCCGCAGGGGATTCCATAGACCGGGACGCGGCCATAATTCACCGCTCAGATTTCGCAGAACTCTTCGTTTTGCCCGAAGGCGCGCACGAGATAGCCGTCAACTCGCGCGGCGGCAAGACCCTGGAGGAAACTGTGCAACTGGCCATCACGGCCGCTCCGGGCATGGAGACCGCCTCCTGGCGGGTTCTGGTTCCGGCCCTTTCGGACATAACCGCCATTTTCGACGCCGCAATGGTGATCTTCGGGCTGGTGTTCATCCTGGCGGGCGGCCTTGGGGTGATGAACACCATGCTCATGGCCACCTTCGAGCGCACCCGCGAATTCGGCATCCTAAAGGCCCTTGGGGCAACCCGGCTCCGCATAGTGGGCGACGTTGCCGCCGAGGCCCTGGTTCTGGCCTCCATCGCGGCCTCGGTGGGCATGGTCATCGGCCTGACACTGTCTTGGTATCTTACCGTTAAGGGCATCGACACATCTGCCTTTTCCGACGGCTACTCCCTTTCGGGCATCGCCGTGGACACCCACTGGCGGGCCAAGATCACCCTCAAGACCACCCTCTTCCCGGTGGTCTCCATGTCCCTCATATCGGTCCTGGCCTCCCTCTACCCGGCCTGGCTCGCCGCCCGCCTGGACCCGGTAAAGGCCATAAACGCGGTGTGACAAAAGTTTTACATCCGCCCTGTTCCGATAAATTTCACGCTGGAAGCTCGGCCAGGAGGGTGTCCAGGAAGTTTTCCACCAGGGGGCGGCCTATGAAGCCCTCGCAGAAGCCGGAAGTGAGGGTGAGGCCTCCCTTGAATCCCGAAAGGCAGACCGACACCACAGGGGGATAGGCCACCGTGGTGGTTATGTAGGCGTTGGTTGCGGCGGCGTCGGCGAAGTCCGCCCGGAAATCCCCGAAAGCCCCGGTGTTGGTGAAAAGGGGCGCGACCCTCCCAGTGGTCTTGGCCTGCTTTTTCTGGAGGCCCCCCAAAAAGTCGTGAAATCCCAATGACGCGCTAAGGGGAAGGGCCTTGAAGGCCAGGGTCGTGATGGGAAAATTCCCCAGGGCGAGATAATCCGCCTTCAAATCGTTTATGCGGTCACGCGCGGCAAAAAGGGTGCCGTCAAAGGACGCGCCGATTTCGCGGCCCAGGTCGAGGTAGAAAAACCCGGAAAGATTGCAGATGGCCTGGGCCTGCTCGTGTGGGAGATATCGCCTCAAATCCGCAGTGATCACGAGCCTTGGCCAGCCTCCGGGATTGAGCGTTTTGAAAAAGGCCCGCAGATGCGCGGCCACCATCACGTCATTCACAGTGGCCCCGTGGGTCTTGCCGTAGTCCCTCACCCTTTTGAAGCGCTCCGCAGCGATTCTCCTGACTATGAGGGTCGGAAGGCTCTGACCGCCGGTTTCGATGTGATTGGCCAGAAACCTGGCGGGCCGCATGAATTCAGCCGCGTCCCGAAACCCCCGCCTTACTATTTTTAAAGCGTCGCCTTGCCCGAACTTCGAAAAAATCTGTGAAAGGCTGCGGCTCGCACGGTTCACATCCGGGACGTAGCGCGGGTTGTCTTTAAGTTTCCGGTAGGTGGAGGACAGAAGCGCCACGTAGTCCTTCAGGCCCCCGCCGTCTCCGGCCACGTGGTTTATGCGCACCACCAGGGTATCCGTGACCGAGCGCAGAACCGCGAGCCTTACCTGCGGGCCGGAAAAAAGGTCGGTGGCCGGGCAGTCCACCATGAAGCGCCCGAAATCGGCGTCGTATTCTGAGGTTTCAAAAAGAGCGGCTATTTCCCCGTCGGCGGGTGCACCAATCCTCTCCCACTCCGCTCCGAAACTCCTGGGAACGAATCGCGAGCCCAGAACCGGCTCGGCGGCAAGGCACAGCCGGGCGGCCTTTAAGAGGCGCTCGAAGTCCAGGCGGCCATCGAAGTCAATCACGCAGCGTATGTCCGAATCGTGCGAACCGCGCATCCAGTAAAGTATAAGGTCTTCCAGGACGGCCCTTTTCCGGTCTGGGGATGTCATTTTTCGGTACCATGCTCCTTTTGATGAATTCTCAAAACGCCTTCAAATGCCGGATAACCGCCGGAATCGCGGGTTTTTTCCGGCCCGGCGCAGGCCCCTTTATGGGGCGTCCTTTTTCAGTTTTCTGAAATCCTTCATCATTTTCCATCCCATGAGGTCCAGGAGGCCCGGATGGACCCTGTAGAGCCACCACAGGAAGCGGGCGTTGAACGGAAAGGTGATTATGCTCCGGTTGGCCGCAACGCCGTCCAAAATGATGCGCGCAGCCTTTTCAACTCCCAGCATGGGAACAGGGATCATGGAGAGGATGTCGTCGATTTCGGCCTTCATGATGGGGGTTTTCTGCCAGATTTCGGTGTCCACGAGGCCGGGGCAGGCCACGCTAACCTTTACGCCCAGCCTGGCCCCCTCGGCCCTTATGGTGGTGGAAAGCCCCACCACCGCGTGTTTAGATGCAGCGTAGGGCGCCTTGACCGGAAAGGGCAGAAGTCCGGCAAGGGAGGAGACGTTCACGATGTGGCCGTGGCCCTGGGCCGCCATGAGCCTGTAGGCGGAAAGGGTGCCGTACAGCACGCCGAAAAAATTGACGGAAAAAACCTCCTTAAACTGTGAGGCGGTAAGGTCGAGGCTCTCTCCGGCAATGCTTATCCCGGCGTTGTTCACCATGTAATCGAGCCGTCCGAAGCGGCGCGCCACGTCCGTTATCGCCTGATCCACGGCCTTTTCATCGCTCACGTCGAGAACGCTCGACATTGAGCTTCCCCCTGACCTGCGTATGAGAAGGGCGGTTTCCTCAACGTTTTCCGGGCTTCGTCCCGTGGCCACCACAAAGGCTCCGCGCGAGGCGAGATCGAGGCAAAGGGCCCGCCCTATGCCTGCTCCCGCGCCGGTGACCATGACAATCTTTTTGGTGAAGGGTCTCTTCATTCCTGCATGGTCCTTTTTAAGATCGATAGGCTGCGTACCCTGGTTCCTTCACGGATGTCCGCTTCTTTGAAAACGGGCATAATGTGCGTGTGAAGTATTGCACATTTTTTTTCATTGGGGTATGGTATGCTGAGTTTCAGCGGCGAACCTGAAAAAAGTTCCTTGTTGGCCCGATTGAAGCACCGTATGTTGTGGTTGATGGTTCTTGCAACATCATCATCCATTGGTTTTGAAAAACTTGCCAGGCTCTGTGCCAACTCATCGAAGAAGGTTCCGGGGGGACCCTTCCTCTCCTTGCATCAAAAAAAAGCGCCTACAGGCTGTTGCTGCAAAAAGCCCCGGCTTGGCGGACACCGGCATGATCGTGAGCCTTTGTCCGGGACCGTGCGATCCGTCTTTATGCAGTCTTTCAGGGCTTTTTTTCGACCTCATCCATTTTAATGGTGACTGCCATGACTTATGACAAACCGGGCAAAGATCATGTCTCCGTTTCCATCCACGAGGGCTTTTACTACGACAAGGTACTAAAGCTCCCCACCGTCATCAAGGAATACGAGGCGGTTGAGAAAATCCTGGACGACCTCCAGTACATGGCCTGCATCACGGTTCAGATAGAGCAGTTGTCCAGGATAGAATATCTTTACGGCTCCAACTCCTACAACCATCTTCTTTTGCGAATCGCCCAAATTCTTTCAAACATCAAGGAAAAAGAGTTCCGGGGCCGTGACATTTTCGTGGTGGACCTTTACGACACCGACACCTTCGTGATTTTCCTGTCCCCCCCGCGCGAGAACAAGACCCAGTTGGTGCTTCACCTGGAATCCATTTCGGAACGCATAAGGGTCGGGCTGGAGAGCGAAATTTTCCACCTTCTTTATCCATACCTCAAGGAATACGTGAGGCCCAACATAGGCTACGCCCTGGAAATCAAAAACCCCATGGTTTCCAACATGAGGCTCATCCGCCAGCTTGTGCGCAATTCCAAGAAGATGGGCGAGTTCATGGCCTCCAAGCGCAGCTACATGAGCAGGTACGGGCTCCAGCGCCTCATAATCGAGCGCGACGTGCGCACAGTGTTCCAGCCCATTGTGGACCTTTCCAGCCTTGAAGTGATCGGCTACGAGGCCCTTTCGAGAGGGCCTGAAAACACCGAGTTCACCAGCCCCACCCTGCTTTTCCTCCTGGCCTCGGAATGCGGCCTTTCCTTCGAGCTGGACCGGGTATGCCGCAGAAAGGCCCTTGAGTGCGTGAAGTGCCTCAAAACGCCCCTCAAAATCTTCATCAACACGCTTTCCATGACCATCCACGACCCTGAGTTTCGGGGCCTTTATCTTCAGGAACTCCTGGCGGACCTTGAAATCAAGCCCGAAAACGTGGTGTTCGAGATCAGCGAAAAGCTCGCCATAGACAACTACGAGCTTTTCCGCGACGCCATGCAGCACTATACCGACGTGGGCATAGTCCACGCCGGGGACGACATGGGCACGGGCTATTCCGATCTTGAAAGGGTCATGGAACTCAATCCGGGATTCTTGAAGGTGGACATTTCCTTCGTGCGCGGTGTTGACAAAAGCTACATGAAGCAGCAGATAGTGAAGGCCATGGTGAGCCTGAGCCAGAGCATAGGCAGCCAGATCATCGTGGAGGGAATCGAAACCGTGGGCGAATACGAGATGCTGAAAAGCCTCAACGTGCCATTCGGGCAGGGCTTCCTGTTCGCCAGGCCGTCGCCCGACCTGGTTCCTGCCATCCGCACCGATTTCGTAAGGTCCAGAACCTCCAAACCAGGGGCGGCTATGGCCTGCTGATTCGATTTATGATCACCTAAAACGCAACCAAGGAGAAACGTATGTTCGCCGGTGTAAGGACCATCCTGTTCGCCACCAATCTTTCCACGGAAGCCCGCCGGGTTTTTGAATACACCGTCTCCCTTGCCGACGGCCTTGGCGCACAGATCGTGCTGCTTCACGTGCTGGAAGGAACAAGCAGCGTCGTGGAGTCGCGGCTTCGGAACATCGTCACCGAAGACACCGTGGCGGCCATCAAGGAGAAGAACCGGGAGGCGGCCAAGGACGCCCTTATCGGCAAATCCCGCGACGGACGGATGATCCACGACGCCCTTCACGCAATGTGCGACGACGAGAAAGCGGCCCGCAAGGAATGCAGGTTCGGAATAGCCGAGATCGTGATTGCCGAAGGCAACGTGGGGGACGTGATAGTTGACGCAGCCGGGAAGAACAATTGCGACCTGATCGTAATGGGCCACTATGAGCGCGGTTTTTTCGAGCTTGGCCGGCTCACCTCGGCGGTGAATCACGTGCTCAAAAAATCCGGCATCCCCGTTCTTCTGGTGCCAGTAAAGGAAAAAGAATAAAAGAAACGTTTTGGGGAGCGCCGGATCCGTTGCCCGGAGGATGACATGGCCTGGAAAAAGGTTTCCCAGGAACTGGCCGAGCTTCTGGAAGAGGCGGTGCGGCCTTACAGCGCCCTAAAAAAAACCATGTTCGGGTGCCCGGTTTTTTTCACCAACGGCTACATGTTCGCGGGCGCTCACCAAGACACCGTGATCCTGAGGCTTTCGGACGTCGATCTTGCCCGTCTTTTTCTTGAATGCGACAAGGCCCTTCCCTTCGAACCCATGGAGGGACGCCTGATGAAGGATTACGCGGCGCTTCCCGAAACCATCTACGGCGACCCGGCCCTTCTGGACCTTTGGATCAGCCGCGCCCACGCCCACGTGATGTCCCTGCCGCCCAAGGCCCCCAAGCCACCACGGGCCAAAAAAACGGTCAGGCCGAAAACTGCCAGATGAAAAACCGGCTCAGGATTCCCTCACCGAAAAACCCAACCGGGCGATGAGCGAAAGGTCATCCTCCACGGCCCGCCCGGCCTGGGTGAGGTAGTTTCCGGTCATTATTCCGCTTGCTCCCGCAAAAAAAACCAGGGGGGCCAGTTCCTTCATGTTGGCCTCCCTGCCGCCGCACACCAGAATATCCTTTTGAGGCAGAACATAGCGCAAAAGAGCGATTATCTTGATGCACCGCAGAGGCGTAATACGCCCCGCCCCTTCCATTCTGGTTCCCTTTATGGGGATCAAAAAATTAACCGGCACCGCGTCAACGTCAAGCTCCCTCAAGGTAAGAGCCATTTCAAGAACCTGGGCGTCCGATTCGCCAAGCCCGAAAATCCCTCCCGAACAGGTGGAAAGCCCCGCCGCCCTGGCGGCCCTGAGGGTTTCCAACCTCTCCTCGAAGCTGTGGGTGGTGCAGATGTTGTTAAAATGGCTTTTCGCGGTTTCCAGGTTGTGATGATACCGGCTCATGCCCGCAGCCTTAAGAAGGGCAAAGTCCTCTGCGTCAAGGATTCCAAGGGAAGCGCACAGCCCAAGCCCGCCTGCCTCCGTTTCCGAAAAAGCCCCGGCCACCCTTGCCACCTCGGCCCTGGGAAGCCTCCTGCCGCTGGTCACCACCGAATACCGGTTGATGCCGGAACCGCCCGCATAGGCGGCCCCCTGCCTTATCGTATCTTTGTCCATGAGGCCGTAGCGGGAAATGTCGGCGGAAGCCATCGCCGACTGGGAGCAGAAGGCGCAGTCCTCGGAGCAGTTTCCGCTCTTGGCGTTGACTATGGTGCAAAGATGCACGCTTTTACCGAAATGCCTCTCCCTTATGATGTCGGCCCCGGCGGCCAGGCGCAGGGCGTCGCCTTCCGGCGTTTCCGCCAGGGCCACAAGGGCGCTCAAGTCAGGCGTTTCCCCGGCGGCTATGCCGTGGGCAAGGTTGAAAATGTCCCTGGAGTTCATTTGATTATCCTTGAAATGAAAAACGGCGGGGTTTCAGGAGGCGTCAAAGCCATCAAGATAAAGCCTTTGAAGTGTTGAAAAACCGACTTCCGTAACTTTCGGTATCCGGGCCAGCACTTTTACCCGTCCGTAGTATTCGACGGCCTTTTTGTTTTCGGGGTTTTCAGGCCCGTTCATGACCACGCCAAGAATTTCGATTTCCCGTCTTCCGAGTTCCGAAAGGGTCAGAAGCGTATGATTTATGGTTCCAAGCCCGCTCCGCGAAACGACGATCACAGGAAGGCCGAGCCTTTTCACGAGATCGGCCACAAGGTCGCGGTCGTTCAAGGGAACCATGATGCCGCCCGCGCCCTCCACGATAAGATGCCCGTTTTCGGGAACCGGGGGAAGGGCGAAGTCGTCCAGGCTGATGGAGACGCCCTCCATGGAGGCCGCCAGATGTGGCGAGACCGGGGCCTTTAAGCGGTAAGTCTCCGGGAAAAAGCGGTCCGCCGGAAGGCCTGTGGCGGCCCTTATCCATGATGTGTCGCAGCCATCGACGGTACCGCTCTGAACCGGCTTCCAGTAGCGGGCGTTCGCGAGCCCTGTCATCAGCACCGCCGAAACGAAGGTCTTGCCCACGCCCGTATCTGTTCCGGTTACGAAAAAAGCCCTCGGGAATTTCATGGCCGCTTCCATGAGGCGAAGACCGAAACGAGGTTTTTCACCATTTCGCGGCTGTGAAGGGCAGAAAGTGAAAGCCTGATCCGGCTTTTGCCCCTTTCCACGGTGGGCGGGCGGATGGCCACGGCCAGAACGCCGTTATCCGAAAGATGGGTGGAAAGGCTTAAGGTCTCGGCCTCGCCGCCGATTATCACCGGCACTATCTGGCTTTGGGAGGCCCCGGTGGAAAAGCCTATGGCGTTCAAGGATTCCCGCAAAAACAAAGAGTTGTCGGCAAGGTTTTTCCGTTCGGCGTCCATTTCCGGTACCAGGTCCAGGGCCGCGTCCACCGCGCCGACAACCGAAGGAGGAAGAGCCGTGGAGTAGATGAAGCCGCCGCAACGGTTTACCAGATAATGGTACATTCTCTCGGAGCAGGCCGCGTAGGCCCCGAAGGAGCCCAGGGCCTTGCCGAAGGTGCCCATGACGAGGTCAACGGGAAGCCCGTGGCACAGGCCCGCGCCTTTGGGGCCGAAAACCCCCGTTGCATGGGCCTCGTCAACCATTAGAAGGGAGTCGAACTCGCTGGCCAGCGCCGACAGTGCCTTGATGTTAGCGATATCGCCGTCCATGCTGAAAACCGATTCCGTGACGATGAGAATTCCCGAATGGTCGGCTCCCCGGTTTTCCTCCAGAATTTTTCGCATGGCGGTAATGTCGTTGTGGGGAGCCTTCACCACCCTGCACCTGGATGAAAGCACACCCTGGATGATGCTTGCATGATTGAGCGAGTCCGAAATTATGAGGGTGTTCTTGTTAGCCAGGGCCGGGATGAGGCTCACGTTGGCCTGGAACCCGGAGTTCAGAACAAGCGCCCTCTCCGTCCCCTTGAATGCCGCGAGTTTTTCCTCCACCCGGTGAAAGCAGTCGTAAGAGCCGCACACAAGGCGGCTTGCGGTGGCGCCCACGCCGTATTTATGAAGGTACTCGGCGGCCCGCTCCACCAGGAGCGGATGCCTGGAAAGGCCCAGGTAATCGTTGGATGAGAAATTCACCATTTCCCTTCCATCGGCATCCACCGTAACCCCGCCCGTTGGAACAAGGGGCTTAAGCCTTCTGAACTGGCAGGCGGATTCGCGCCTTTTTAGCTCGTCGTCAATGAAGGAATACCTGTCGCGGGGCTCGATTCCGTCCCTCATTCTTCCATCTCCTCGAAAACGGCCTCGGAAACCGCGCCGCAGAGCTTGTAAAGGTCGCTTTCGCCTGCGATGTAGGGCGGCATGAGGTAAACCAGCTTCCCGAAGGGCCTTATCCACACGCCCTTTTCAACGAAACGCCTCTGGATGGATGCCACATTGACGGGCCTTTCCGTCTCCACCACCCCTATGGCCCCCAACACCCGGACGTCCGCCACGCCGTGAAGATAAGCCATCGGGGAAAGCTCTTTTGAAAAAATGGCCTCGATGGCGCAAACCCGCTCCCGCCAGGGAGTTGACTCCAGAAGGTCCAGGCTTGCAAGGGCCGTGGCACAGGCCAGGGGGTTGGCCATGAAGGTCGGCCCGTGCATGAAAACGCGGGGCGGGCCTTCTGATATGGCGAGGGCCACGGCTTCGGTGCAAAGGGTTGCGGCAAGGGTCATCATGCCGCCCGTAAGGGCCTTTCCCAGGCACATTATGTCCGGCCAGACCCCAGCGTGCTGGCAGGCGAGCATTTTTCCAGTGCGCCCGAAACCCGTGGCTATTTCATCGGCTATGAACAAAAGCCCGTGCTCGTCGCAAAGCTCCCGCACGCGGGCCACGTAACGGGGCGAGTAAAAGCGCATCCCCCCCGCGCCCTGGACGACAGGCTCCAAAATCACCGCTGCGGATTCGTTTTTGTGGGCGGAAATCAAATGCGCAAGCTCGGAGACGTCGGCCTCATCCCACGGATCATGAAACCCAAGGCGCGGAGCCGGAGCGAAGATGTTTTTTTGAAGCAGGCCGGAAAAGATTCCGTGCATCCCGGTTTCAGGGTCGCATACGCCCATGGCCCCGAAGGTGTCGCCGTGGTAGCCGCCTTTAATGGTGATGATGCGCTTTTTTTCCGGGCGGCCCAGGGCGTGCCAGTACTGCCAGGCCATTTTGAGGGCGACTTCCACGGAAACCGAGCCTGAGTCGGAAAAAAACACGCGGGGAAGCCGGCCTCCGGTAAGGGCCGAAAGGCGTTCGGCAAGCTCCACCGCCGGACGATGGGTGAGGCCCCCGAACATCACGTGGCTCATTTTGGAAAGCTGGCGGGTGATGGCCGCGTTTAAGGCCGGGTGGTTGTAACCGTGAATGGCCGCCCACCAGGAACTCATCCCGTCAACCAGTTCCCGGCCATCCGCAAGGCGGATCCGCACACCATGCGCCGATTCCACCGGGTAGACCGGAAGAGGCTCCGTTGCGCTGGTGTAGGGGTGCCAGACGTGCGCCCTGTCGCCTGATAGAATATCGTCCGGGTCAATCCCTGTCATGCCCACTCCTTTTCCTAGCAAGTTTTATGGAATTGACTGAGAGTAAAGTCAAGGGCTTTTGCCTCACAAGTAATAAAGCGCGGTTCCATTTCAACGCGAATTGGGGTACAGAAATCCGCGCTGGCAGGCTGGAATTACCTCAATGGAGTTGATCCGGGTGGAACTACTTGTAATCGCGGTTTTTCTTTTCGTTTACCTTGGAATGGCCGCAGGCGGGGTTCCGGGCCTTGCCATAGACCGCAGCGGGGTGGCCCTTCTGGGCGCGATAGCCCTTCTGGCCGGTGGAGCGGTCACAGCCGAATCGGCCTGGGCCTCAGTGGACGTATCCACCATCGGCCTTCTTTTCGGGCTCATGGTGGTTTCGGCCCAGTTCCGGCTTGGCGGCTTCTACACCCTGCTTTCCCGCAGAATCGCATCCCTGGATGGCCCTCCGGGGCTTCTGCTTGGGCTTGTGATAGGCTCCTCGGCTGTCTTGTCCGCACTTTTGGCCAACGACATCGTGTGCCTCGCCATGACGCCGGTTCTCATCGAAGGCTGCGTAAAACGGAAGCTGGACCCTGTTCCCCACCTTCTGGGCCTTGCCTGCGCCGCCAACGTGGGAAGCGCGGCGACCCTCATAGGAAACCCCCAGAACATGCTGATAGGCCAGGTTCTGGGCCTGTCCTTCGGCGGCTATCTGGCGGACGCCCTTCCTGTTGCGGTTGCCGGGCTTTTTGCGGTTTGGCTCGTTATTGCCTTAATGTTCCGGGGAAGGTGGGAAAGAAGCATGGACGCACCCCCGGCGGAATCGCCCCCCTACGACCGGTGGCAGACGGGAAAGGGCTTTTTTGTGCTGGCAGTATTGATTGCGGTGTTCCTCTGGGGGGGCATTCCCAGGGAGGCGGCGGCCCTGGCCGGGGCCGGGGTGCTGCTCCTAAGCAGAAGGCTTGCCTCCCGCAGCATATTCGGCCTCATCGACTGGCCTCTTCTTCTGCTCTTTTTCGGGCTTTTCGTTGTAAACGACAGCCTTTCAAAGGCGGGAATCACCGAATGGGCTTTTCACGCACTCTCCATCACGGGCCTCGACCTTGACCGGTGGCCCGTGCTTTTCGGGCTCACTGCGGTTTTGTCCAACATCGTGTCCAATGTGCCCGCCGTGATGCTTCTTCTTCCCCAGTGCCAAACACCGGAATCGGGGCTCGTGCTGGCCCTTTCCAGCACCCTTGCCGGAAACCTGATTTTAACCGGAAGCATAGCCAACCTCATCGTGGCCGAATGGGCCGCCGTAATGGGAGTCCGCATAACCTGGCTCTCCCACGCGGTGGTGGGGGTGCCGGTCACCATCCTGACCCTTGCCCTTGCTGCGGGCTGGCTGTGGCTGGGCTGAAACGCAAAGGCTGTAAGGCAGGCTTAAAAACTTGACTGGAACCGTATTTCGATTATCATTGGAAAGCTCAAAAATTCGCATCCGGGAAAGATTGTCATGGGAAACATTTTTAATTACCAGGGCCACAAGGGCTCCATCGAAATCGACGGCGCAAAAAAAATCCTGCACGGGCGGATTCTCGAAATTCCCGAAACCGTCTGCTACGAGGCCGGAAGCGTTGATGAACTGGAGCGCAGCTTCAAAAAAGCCGTGGACAATTACCTTGCAGGCTCGTACGCAAGTTCCCCGGAAAGCATAAGGGTTCTTCTGGTGGACGACGAGGAGCGCTTTCTCGCCACCATGAGCCGCATTTTGACGGTCCGGGGCCTTGACGTGAAAACCGCGCCAGATGCCGCAAAAGCCCTTGATGAGCTTTCCCGCTCGCCCTTCGACGTTGTGATTCTTGATGAAAAAATGCCGGGGATGAAGGGTACCGAGGCGCTTCCCCTCATAAGGAGAACCGCGCCCGGCGTCGAGGTGATTATGCTTACGGGCCACGCGTCTGTGGACGCGGCGGCATGCGCCATTCGGGAGGGCGGTTGCGAGTACCTTTTAAAACCCTGCCCCACCGAGGTTCTGCTGGACAAGATAGGCTGGGCCTATGAACGGAAAAAGGCAAGAAGGGCTGAGCCCTAAAGTAGGGTCACTTCCTTGATTCCTTCGGGCGGCGCTCGTAAGCCCCGGAAAGGAAGCTCTCGGCAAAGGCAGTAACCGCAGCCTCGCTTTCCATCAGCATGTCCATCTGGCGGGTCACCTGCAAGAGCCTGCCCGCCATCACAAGGTGTTCCTCGATCTCTTCGGCCTCGTATTTCTGAAACCTTGCGTCCACCCTGTCGCCGGTCACGTCAACGGTGAAGCCCGACCGCTCAAGTATGAGGGCAATGGCCCTGGCCCGCCTGTTGCGCCTTACGTCGTCCGCCGCACCGCCCTTGAATGAAAAGGTGATGTAGTTGGTGTTCACGCTCCCGCCGCAAAAACTGTCAAGGACCCCGTAGTGGTAGCCCACCCTTGAACTGAAATTGAGATAAGAGTCGCTTATCACCGCGTAGCTTCTGTCCCCGAACCTTTCCCCGCCCGCCTTTGGATTGGCCGTCATCTGCTCGGACAAAACCGACAAAAATCCGCCCAGGTTTATGGTCTTCACCATTGCGCCGCCGCTTTTGGGCAGGGCCAGCCCGGATAAAAGCGCCCGCAGGGGACGCGAGGTGACGTCTTCGATACGAACCTCCGAACGCCCGGAGGCGCTTTTAACAAGCCCCCCGCCCACGTCTATTATGAACAGGTCAAGGCCCAGGTTGGCCGAAAGGCGGCAGGCTCCGCCCTTTCCCGACGCCCTGTCCGCAAGTGCGAACATCTCGACGTATGAGCGTTCGTGCAGAAAACGCATCATGTCGTGAAGGGTCTTGCAGTTCTGAATCCTGAAATCGGGCGATTTGGGATCGACGAGGTTCAAGGGGACAATATAGGCCGCGACCTTTTTCAAAATTTCGTGAACCGGCGTCCCCTTCATTATTGGCTCTTCATCGGGGCGGGCAAGGGCCAGCAGGCGCTCCACCCTGCCCTCGTAGACACGGCCCGAATAAGCGTCCACGGTGACCATCGTACCAGGCTTGATAACCCTTGTGGCGTTTTTTGCGGCAAGCACGGTGGGCACGGAAAACTCCCGCGCGAGGCTCGCCATGTGCCCGGCCACACTTCCGAAATCGGTCACTATGGCCGCCGCCTTTTTCATCACCACCATGAACTGGGGCGACGAATGGGGGGCCACCAGGACCGCGCCTGCGGGAAACATGGCCAGATCATCGTCGTTTTTGACCAGAAAGGCCGGGCCTGAACCGACTCCGGGCGCGGCGGGCGAGCCGCCGGAAACAAGCAGCCCGTACCCCTCCACCGGTGGCGCTTTTCGCGCCTCGTCCGCCTCCGGCCTGAAACCCAGGGGCCGGGCCTGGAGAATGAACGTCCGACCGCTGCGGTCAATGGCCCATTCCACGTCCTGGGGCGAGCCGTAGTGGCGCTCCAGGGCCAGGCCGTAGCGGGTAAGGGTCCGTATGGCCTCATCGGTCAGGCTTGGCGATTCGGCGCGTTCCGGCGGAACGTCCTTTTCGGAGATTCCACCGCCCTGCCCCATCACGAGTTCCGCGCCCTTGTGCGTTATCGTGCGGGACAGTATGGTCCCTTCGCCGTCGCGGGAAACGGTGAAAACGTCAGGGTTTGCGGTTCCGTCCACAACCGAAAGCCCAAGCCCCCAGACGGAATTGATCACCACGTTTTCATCGGCGGGATCAAATGGGTGCCGGGTGTACATCACCCCCGAAGACCTGGCCGGAACCATGCACAGGACCGCCACGCTCATGGCGGTGTTTTCGCCTGCCACGCCCTTCAACATGCGGTAGCTTATGGCCCTTGGAGTGTAAAGCGAGGCCACGATTATCTTGTAGGTTTCCATGAGGCGCGAGGCGGGCACGTTGAGCAGGGTTAGATACTGCCCCGCGTAGGACAGGGCCGAATCCTCGCCTATGGCCGAGGAGCGCATGGCCACGTTCAGGCTCTCCGGGTCAGCACCGATTTCAGCGGCAAGTTCCGCGTGGGCCCTCAAAATGGCGTCGGCAACGTCGTCCGGCACCTTTGCGGTAAGAATCAGGCGCTGGATGGCCTCTCCGGCGGCCTGGATGTTTTCGGTATCGTCGGGGTTCATGCCCAGCTTGACCTTGGAGATTTCATCCCACAGGTCTGCGGAATCGAAAAACGCCGCAAACGCCTCGGTGGTTATGGCGAAACCGGCGGGCACCGGAAGCCCCACCCTGCTGCGCACCTCGCCCAGGTTGGCGTTCTTGCCGCCAACCAGATCCACCATCTCCTTGGTGATTTTGGCGTGTGAAAGCGTAAGTTCCGCCGGAACCCCGGCCCGCTGGGTATCAATTAGGGAGCTGATCTCCCTTTGAATAAATGCCGCCAGAGCAGAAGCCGCCGGAAGCGGTTTTCCCGAAAGCGCCTCAAAGGAGGAAATGAGCCTGAGCGAGTGAAACACCGCCCTGCTTGAAAGGCTCCGTATAAGGGCCAGCCCGAAAATCTCCTTTCCGGCGAGCTTTTCCTCAATATCGGTAATTATTTTCAGAAGCTCGGAATTGGATTCCAGGAACATCTTGAAATGAGCGTATTTTTCCCTGAACGAAACCGCAAGGCTGTCGGTGTCGAGCGCCGGCGTCCTGCCCGCAAGGCGGTAATACAAGAGTTTCAGGTTGGTTAAAATTTCGCTTTCAAATTTCGGCATGATGATTTCCGCCAGCTTGACGACTGGTTGCGCAATTATATCACGCAACAATCTTTGCGCAATTATTGCGCAATATCTTTACGAACAGGATAATACTGCGTTGCGGGTCCTTTTCCAACCTTTTTCAACAGGCCTTTTTGAACCATGTCCGAAAGGTCGTGCTGGGCCGTGCGATCAGGAATGTCGCCCCCGACCAGTTGCTGGTATTCGGCCCTTACTATGGATTCCCTGGAAAGCATGAGGGTCCAGGCCTTCTGCTGCCGGGCGTTCAGGCGGTGGCTGATTTCTTCGGAATCAGCCTGCCCGGCAGAGGCGGTTTCAGCCTTTGGCGGCGCAAGCGGCCTGCCTGCCCTTCCTGCCGCTATGGAAGAATCCGGCTCGTTGTAAGAAAACATTATCGACTCGTCAAACTTTAAGTCCTCGGGGAAAATCAAGTCGGATTCGGCCATTGCCACGGCCCTTGTTATGCAGTGCTTCAGCTCGCGGATATTGCCCGGCCACGAATGCTCCATCAGGCGGTCAAGAGCTCCACGGGAAAGGTCCACATGGTCTTTTTTGAGGACCTTGGCGGCATCCTGCAGAAAATATGCAGCAAGGCGGGGGATGTCCTCCCTGTGCTCCCGCAGGGGAGGCGTCGGAATGTTGATGACTTTCAGCCTGTAATAAAGGTCCTCCCGGAAGGAGCCGTTCTTCACGTGCTCCAGAAGATCTGCGTTGGTTGCCGCAATGATGCGGCAATCAAAGGGAACCTCCTCGTCGCTGCCCAGGGGCCGTATCCTTCGCACGGCAAGGGCCCGCAAGAGCGACTGCTGAACCTTCGGCGAGGCGTTTCCTATCTCGTCCAGATGCAGGGTTCCGCCGTAGGCGGCGGGAAAGGCTCCCTTGCGGTCCGATCTGGCCTCGGAAAACGCGCCCTTCACGTGCCCGAAAAGGGCGTCCAGAAGCAGATTCTCGTCCAATGCCCCGCAATTTATCGAAATGAACGGGCCTCCTGCCCGGTCGCTCAATTTATGGACGGCCTCGGCTGCAAGCTCTTTTCCTGTACCTGTTTCGCCGATAATCAGAACATCAGCGTCAACCGACGCGGCCTTTTTTACAAGGGAAAGCATGTTGCCGACCGCCTGGCTCGTCCCCACGATGCCCAGCCCCCGCCCCTCCCCCAAATCCGGCCCGGCGAGTTCCTCCATTCGGACCCTCTGGTTTTGCCTCGCAACCTCAATGTGCTCCTCCTTCTCCCTCAATTGCCTGCCCTGAACCAGCAGAGACTGGATCATGGCGTTGATGGAATCCCGGAGAGCCGTGGTCTCCTGGTCAACGGCGGGCACGTCGATGGGGTGGAGGCGCCCTTTCGCCTGCATCTTGGCCACCTCATCCGACAGAAGCAGGATGGGCCTGGTAATGGCCAGGGACAAGAAGAATATCAAGGCTGAAATGAAGGCAATGGTGATTACGGTTATTATGAAAAGCACGTCAAACTGCCTGAATGAGGCGATCATGGTAAGAAGGCTGGTATCCCAAAAGGCGACGCCACCAAAAACCTGGGCCGGGGATTTTTCGTCCGGCTGGAACCTTACCGGCGCATAACCCAAAAATCGCGGGCGGGAAACCGATCTTTTGGAGTCCAGGGTTTCCCCCACTGGAATAAGCCCGTTCTTTCCCTGCTGAACGTCCACCACCATTGTCCAGAAGCGCTCAAGGCGGGAGTCGGGGCGAAATGCGGCTTCAAGCCCGGGCTTTCCAAGGTCGCCCGTTATCCCGGACCGGGCGATATCGGTATCGAGCTTTCTCTCGGTTTCCTCCACCCCCTCGGACTGAAAAAGAATCCATCCGTAGGTATCGAAAAAATAACTGTACCGTTTTTCCGCAGTCCTCGGGAAAGCGTACAGCGGAGATTTGGAGGAATTGTAGAGGGAGAGGATGTTTCTCAGATGTGCGACATCAACAGAAAGCGTCAGCACCCCGTTGGGCGCAAGGCTCGGAGTTGAAAGCCGGATTACCGTAAAAGACAGGCTTCTGGAAATCTGCCCGGTTTCCAGGCTGGGATAGATAACGCCTGTAACGGGCGAAATTTCAACGGAGCCGGGCCGCGAGCCACCGGCAGGGCCGTTGGAAAGGGGACCTGACGGCATGGAGGCGGCTTTAAGGGCTGACACTTCGGAGATTCCATCCGTTGTCGCCACCAGGACCAGGGATTGTTCTGGCGTTTCCCCCCGAAAAGCGATTTCCCTGTATAGCCCCTTTCGCAAGGCGACCCTGGAAGACATGAAATGCCTCAGGGACTCAGGAGTGACCGGCACCGCTGCCAGCAGAAGCAGTTCCTCTTTCGCGGTGTTCAGGGCGTTTTCGATCTCCCTGGCCTGGGCCATGGCCATTAGGCCGGAATTGCGCGACAGGGCCAGGTTCAGATAATGGCAGGAGGTGCGGTAAGTGACGTAGCCGGTTGCAGCCAATATGAACACGATGGGCGGAATCAGCGTGTAAAAAAGCCTCTTTCGGATGCTCCAGTTGGGGAGATCGCTTCCGAAAATACCGTTCCAGGATGATGGGATGGGAAAACGCATGGAACAAGGCCCCCGTAAAGATGAAAATCTTTGCGCAATTATTCCGCAAGATACGCAACGCGTGACATTTTCACGCCAAACGTTTTTTGCGTAATTATCAGATTCCCAATGATTCTGTCAAGTTCCATTATCTGGCACGAGGATTGCTAAACATATTGGCGCGTTTCGGGTGGTCATGCCCGTTGCACCCTAATGAAAAGGAGGTTTTGCAATGAAAATTCTGGCGGCTCTCGATCAAACCACCTCTGGTCAGACTGTTCTGGAAAAGGCGGTTGACATGGCCAGGCAGCAGGACGCCCAACTCAGCATCCTGTTGGTGGCGGAAAACTTTAGCGACATCGGGGATGTTTTCGATCCCGGAGAAGTGAACCAGAAACTCATAACAAGCGCCAGGGAGGCCGGGGAAAAATACCGCAAGGCTGCGGAAGCCCTGGGCGTCTCCGTCAAGGTGATGGTCGAATCCGGCGTTTCACCGGCTGACGTCATCGTCAAGGCGGCTGAAACGGCAAAGGCCGACCTCATCGTCCTTGGCAGGCGCACCAAGAAGGGTCTGGACCGTTTTCTCATCGGCTCCGTGGCATCAAAGGTTGTGGCCCATGCGCCCTGCTCGGTGCTCGTTGTCCGGTAACCCGTTTATTGCATAGGAGGAAAATTGATGAAAGCGATCATTGGCAAATATTACCTTCTTGCGACCCTTGTCCTGATGGGTCTGCCCGCAGCGGCCCTGGCCGCAGGCGCGAAAGCCGCGCCGGTCGTCATAGTGGCCGACACAAGGAAACTTTCCGGCATTCTTGCCTGGTGGGCCAATCTCTATAATGAAAGCCACCTTCAGTTCACGATTCTTACCATCATCCTCATTCCGTTGGTCGGCGTGATTTTCGGCGTTATCGCAGACATCGTGATGAACATGATCGGAATCGACCTGACACACCGCGACCTTGCGGAGCATTGATACCGGGCCTTTGAGCAAAGGAGGAACATCTCATGGAATGGTTGTATATCCTCATGCCCATAGCAGGCGTGAAAATTTTCTGGCCCGGTCTCATAATCCTGGGCGTCGGCGTCGGAATCATCGGCGGTTTTTTCGGCATGGGCGGAGCGTGGATGGTTACGCCCGGCCTGAACATACTCGGCTTCCCCATGGCCTTCGCCATCGGAACCGACATCGCCCACATGGCGGGCAAATCCCTCATTTCAACCATGAGGCACGGCAAATTCGGCAATGTTGACTACAAGCTCGGCATGATCATGCTCGTCGGCACCGTGGGAGGCTTTGAAATCGGCGCCCGCATGGTCATGTGGCTCGAGCGCGCAGGTAACGTGGAAGTGGTTGTGCGCTGGATATACATGGCGCTTTTGGCCCTCATCGCCTGGATGGTGTTCCACGATGTCGCCAAGAAAAGGGCCAAGGACAGGGCCGCCATTGAAGCAGGCGGCGAAGTCGACGCCCTGTCAACAGGCATCGAGTGGCACAAGACCCTGCACAAGATCAAGATTCCCCCCATGATCCACCTGGATGTAGCCGGTATCTACTGCACCGCGTGGCTCCCCATCGCAGTGAGCTTCTTCACCGGCTGGCTTGCAGGCATCCTTGGCATCGGCGGCGGTCTCATCCGTATGCCCGCCCTGATTTACCTCATCGGCTGCCCCACCCACGTCGCGGTGGGCACCGACCTTTTCGAGGTCATGATTTCCGGCCTTTACGGCGCTGGCACCTACACCTTCAAGGGCCGCACCGAGCTTGTGGCCGCCCTCATCATGCTGTGCGGAGCCGCAGTCGGCGCCCAGGTCGGCGCTGTCGCCACCAAGTACATCAAGGGTTACGGTATACGCATCGCCTTCGGGCTTGCGGTTATCGGATGCGCCACTTCCATCTTCATGAAACTTATACAGCCCTGGGTGCCTCATCTGAAAAAGGCGCTGGACGCCGGCGCCACGGTCCTCATACTGGGCCTTGTGGGCAGCATGTCGGTATACATCTTCGTGAAGATGGTTCAGGGAGTCCAAAACGAACTGGCCATGAAAAAGGCCAAAGGCGCTTAGGACCGCCTTTCACAGCGCAGATTCTCCGCGCGTATCACCGAAAAAGGAGTAAAAAAATGGCGAACAAACGCTTGATGATACTCATGGCGCTCATTGTGCCGCTTGGCCTTATCTGGGGATGCTCGGAATACGGGAAGGTCGATCAGGGCCGGGCCATCGCCTTTGACAAGGAAAAAGGCGAAGTCACCTTGATCCGGGACAAGGCCAACGACGCCCAGCACCCGGATTACACCATACTTCCCCCCTTCGTGTACAAGATTCCGGCGGACAGGCACGAAATGGGGCCGGAGCCCAAGGTGGGCCTTCGCATGAAGCTCGATGTGGACAAAAACGAAATCCACATCTACGACGTTTTAACCAACACCTTCAAAACCATCGTGTTCACCCCGGTCAGCATCCGCAAGGAGGTGGCCAAGGATGACCCGGAGGTTTTCGACAAGGCCGCCAAAAAGGCCAAGAAGTTCCCGGTGATCGACCCCGTGAAGAAGACCATCACGGTCTTTTCGGGCCGCCAGAAGGTACTGGCCACCTTCAAGGTGCCTGACGAGGATTTCGCCCGCGAACCTTACACCTGGGAGGCCGGTGACGAGATAAGGGTTTACTATCACCAGGAAGGCGTGGCCCAGCGCCTGATGAACGTATCCAAAACCGACATCTTCAAGAAGTAGGCTTTTGGCGGAAGAATGAGAACCATGCATTGATGCCGGATGCAGCCCCGGTGCTGCATCCGGCGGTATCTGAAAAAACTTCGGACGGACTTCCGGCGGGCGTGAGGCGGTGAACCAACTGCCCGCGTCCGATCCGGACGCCCCAAACAGCAGCACATTCGGGAGGTCACAGAATGGAAGACAACATCGAACAAGGAATGCCCGTCGAGCAGAAACTCCTGGTCATAATCCTCGATTTCTTTGTCATTGCGGAACTGTTCCTCGGAATGTATGTTGCCTCCCATGATCCGGCGAACCTTACCAGCCTTTTTTGCAAAACGTTCTTTTCCCTTCTGTTGCCCACACTGGGCATTTTCTGGATCGCAAAAAGGCGCATAGGGGCTTATCTTCAGAGACAAACGGCGCAGGAATGAACGAAGAAACCCAAAGGCTTATCCGAAAACGCCGCATGATCGGAAGGATTTCAGGGGCCCTCCTTGCTGTCTGCCTTTTGTGCATATTGGACGGCCTCACCGCCTCCTGGCGGACGCCTTTCAACACCATTTCAACTGTTGTGGGCCAATCGTTTTCCGTAAACGGCCCCATGCCCAAGGGAGCGGCAAACCTTTCGGACCTGAGGGTTCATGGCGCATCCGGCCAGACTTGGCGCTTCAAGCCTGAAAAGGTCTACAAGGGCTTCTGGTTCGGCGGGCTCATGTGGAAGGGCCTTGTCACGGTGTCGCCCCAGGCTCCCGCCGGAGCTTATCCCCTTGTCGTGCGCGGGCCCGGCAAAGAGCCGCCAAACCCCATGTCGCGCTTCACCATAAGGGTTCATTCCGACACAAGGGAGCTTCGCAGGCATGACGCGTCCTTTACCATGCGCCTTTCGGGCCTGCGCCCCTTCATGGCCGCCTGGCTGCTTTTCATCGCCGCGTTGCTTACCGGCGGAGGGGGCTATCTGCTGTCGAGAAAAATCACCGAACAGTACAGGCAGGATGGCAAGGCCGACATATTTCTGGTGGAAAGAAAGCCGGAAGGGGTTTTCGTCAACTTTTCCCTTGGCAGGGACTGCAACGTGGAGCCGGGAATGGATGTAGCCATTCAAAACGAGGACGGGGAAACCCTTTACCGGGCCGTGGTGGCGGAGGTCAAACAATTCGATTCCAAGGCCCTTGTTTCGGAAGGCCCAGGCAAAGTGAGGCCCGGAATGATTGCACAAATTTTGAAACCTTAAAGCACTGCTTCATCCAGCAAAATAAGCAATAAAACCGGCCTGGACGCGCACCGCACCCAGGCCGGATCGGAAATCCTTCTCTTCCCTACATTGAAAAGTCTAAGTCCACAACATCCAGCATATTCTCCAGGCTCATCACCCTTGAGAGGCGCGAGCGCACCTCTTCCGGCATGTCATCGCCGAACTTGTCGAAATCCTTCATGAATTCCTCGGCGAGCCGGTTCGCCCTCACTTCGAACTCCCCGGAGTCCCTGGCCATGTTGCGCGGATTGAGCATCTGGGACGGCACGTCCGGGCACGAGACGGGTATCTCGTAGCCAAAAACCGGGTCGGTTTCATACTCCACGTTTTCCAGGGCCCCGCTTGTGACGGCGTTTACCAGGGCCCTGGAAAGGGCGATGCTCACCCTCTCGCTTTCGCCGTAGGGCTCCCCTATCCAGCCGGTGTTCATGAGCCAGCAGGTCACCTCGTGCCTCTTTATCTTCTCCATGAAGCTTAACGCATACTCATGGGGGGCCATCGCTATGGGGCAGGTTCCGAAACACGCCGAGAACTGCGGCTGAGGATCGGAGGGGCCTGCCTTGGCCTCGGTGAAAAGGGACGTGTAGGACGACAGGAAAGCGTAAACAGCCTGTTCCGGCGAAAGCCGGGCAAGGGGCGGAAGCACGCCGAAGGCGTCCTTGGTGAGCATGAAGACGTTTTTGGGGTGCCCCGCCATGCCGTCTTCCACGTGCCCCGGTAGGTGCGTGGCGGGATAGGCTGCGCGGGTGTTTTCGGTGAGGGACCGGTCGGAGAGGTCTATTTTTGTGGTGTCCGGGTCGATGGTGACGTTTTCCAGGATGGTCCCGAAGCTTTGGGTGCAGGCGTAAAGCTCAGGCTGGTCTTCGGCTGATATTCCGGAAACCTTGGCGTAGCAGCCCTTTTCAAAGGCGAACACCCCGTCGTCGTCCCATCCGTGACCGTGATCGCCCATGAAGGCCCGGTCCGGGTCGGTTGCAAGGGAGGTCTTACCCGTTCCCCTGCGGCCCAGAAAAAGCGCCACGTCGCCATTTTTACCCACGTTGGAGGCGCAGCGCAGGGAAAACACCCCTTTTTGATTGAGGATGGTGCCGGCAACCGTGAAAATGGCCTGGCTGATCTCGCCCGCGTAGCTGGTTCCCCCTATGAACAGGGCCTTCTCGCCCATGTTCAGGACCAGAAAAGACGTTGTACTGGTTCCGTCCGAATCCGGTATGGAAATGAAGCCGGGGGCGTGGGCTATGGTGAAATCCGGCGAGTAGTCGCTTCCCTCGCCCGGCTCGTGGATGGGCCGGTAAAGATTGCGGATAAAAAGGCTGTGCCACCCGGTTTCCGTGATTATGCGCAAGCCCACCCTGTGCTTCGGATGGGCGCTGACCCAGACGGTCTGGACGTAGGCCTCCTTGTTCTGCATGTAGGAAACCAGGCGGGAAAACATGACCCCGAACTGCTGCGGCGTCATGCTCTGTGTGGCGTCGGTCCAGAGGACGTTTTTACGCCCGGCCTCGTTGGCCACAATGTAGCGGTGGCGGTCCGGAAGCTCGGCAAAATGCCCCGTCCGGGTGACTATGGGGCCAAGGTGGGCGATCTGCCCTTCACGATTGGCAAGAATCTCCTGGTACAGCAAGGCGGTGGGAAGGTTGCGGTGAATCCTGCGCAGGTGCCTTCTTCCTATGTTTTCCAGCCCGGTTACTCCGTTTTTGTCCTTCAAGGTGCTCATGTTGAAGCCTCCCGCGTAATAAGGCCCTTATTCCCAAGGGATGAGGCCGTGGCCAGCCTGATGGTGAAAACGAGGACGCCGTCCGGCGCTCATCGATATTTTTCAGGCTTGACTCCGGCCTTTTTCAACCGGCCGTTAAAGTCGATGATTCCGCAACCCGCGCAAGGCGCAAGGCTGCGGAAAAACCATCAGATCACCCCCTGGGCCGCCAGGGCGTACACCACCAGGCGCTGCAACATCTTTTCCCTGGCCGAGGCGGGCTTGTCCAGCTGCATCCTTTTGAGGTAAGGCAGCGCGCCGTCCGGCACGGATATCATCTTCTTCGCTTCGGCCAGGCTCGGAACCGGGATTCCGGAGCCGCTCATCTTCTCCTTGAGGCTTTTCAGGGACTTGCCTATCATCAGCTCCTCCTTGGTGAAGTCGGTGCCGAAGGGGAACGGGCCGAAAAGGCCCTGCTTCTTGTAGGGCGCGAGAACCTCCTCGTTGGCTTCGGGATAGTTGTTCCGATAGCGGTCCGGGATCACGTAATCGGCCCTGATCTTGCGCGCGGCCTTGGCCTCGGCAAGAAGCTCATCCTGAAAACGGGAATCGGCTATGTTCAAAAGGGCCGCTATCACCTCGGAATCGGTCCTGCCCCTAAGCTCGGCTATGCCGTATTCGGTGACCACGATGTCGCGCAGGTGCCGGGGAATGGTGGTGTGGCCGTAATTGAAGACGATGTTGCTCTTGATGTCCTTTCCCTTGGACCGAAGCGCCCTTATCATGATGATGGAGCGCGCGCCCGGAAGTGCGTGGGCCTGGGAGACGAAGTTGTACTGGCCGCCTACCCCGCTCACCACCTGGCCGTTTTCCAGGCCGTCGGACACGATGGCACCCAGAAGCGTGGCCATGAGCCCGGCGTTGGCGAACCGGCCATGCTGGCGCTGGAGCATCTTGATCTCCTGGTTTCCGTAAAGCTGGTTCACGTTGGAAACCGTGGTCATGAAGATTTCCTTGCGCTGGTCCTCGGAAAGCTCGTTCAAGTCCCTGTAAAAGCTCTCCGGGCCCAGAAAGAATCCGCCGTGTATGACGATGCCCTTTTTCAGGCGGTCGCCCAGGAATTCCTTCTCAATCAAAGACCGGTTGGCGGGAACCGACAGGTCCGCCGGAACACGGGTTCCGCCAAGGGCCAGCTCGCCGTTTTCCAAGCTGACGCCCTGCTTCAGAATCCCGAATTCCACCATAAAGGCCACGTCCTCTTCGGAAAGAAGCGGCCTTATTGCCTTTTCTTCCAGAAGGGCGGAAAGGGTGGCGGGCGTTACTGCTTCGCTGATCCTCTTTTCGTTGACCAGTTTCTGGATATGAACGTTGTACCAGGTTTTGCGCTTGACCACCCCGGCCTTGTAAAGATGGATGTAGCCGTCCACCAGCATTTCGGTGGAACCGGTGAGGCCCTCGTCGAAAACGCCGGAGCCGCCGATTTTCCTCATGGTGTCCCCGAACTTGTCCCAGGCCTTGGCGTCCGACAGGAGCCCCTCGTATTCGGAGTTGTTTTTGTGGCGCAGCAAAAGCCCGTAAACCAGGGCGTCGCCCAGGCTTCCTATTCCTATCTGTAAGGTTCCTCCGTCTTTGATGAGGGAGGAAACATACATGCCGATAAGAAAATCCGGGGTGGTGACGGCCATCTTGGGCGCGCCGAAAAGGCGGAAGTCGTAGGCCGGGTCATCCAGCACCGCGTCGAATTCGCCCGGATCGACCACCGCGTCTCCGTACATGAAGGGAAGGGTCGAGTTCACCTGCCCTACGATGGCTGTGGGGCGTCCGGCGGCCTCGGCGGCCCTCATGTGGGGAACAAGCTCCAGGGAAACCTCCGGGTTGCAGGAAAGGCTGTACTTTTTCTGGCCGTCAACCGATCCCTCGCGTATGAGCTGGGCCGCCACGTTGATGCCCCGGTCCAGGATGTCGCGGGAGGCGTGGGTGTAATTGGTGCTGATGTAGTTCTGCTGGGCCGAGGCCACTCCCACGAAGGCTCCGGGCTTGAAATAGAACTCGATTATGTCGATGTTTTCCGGCACCGAGTTCGCCCTGATGGCCTTGAGGTATTCGAGGTCCGGGTAGCCGCCGAACATGCGCTCCACGAAGGGCTCCAGGAAACGGCGCTCCAGGTCGCTGGTCCAGGCGGGCTTTTCCAGGGAAAGGGCGGTGGCGATGGTCAGGCTGATGCTCTTATCCTTACTTGCGCGGCGGAAAAATTCGTTCACAAGGTGATTGGGCTTTCCAAGCCCCAAAGGAAGGCCCAGTATCACCCTTTTCCCGACACGCGCTATGATGTCTTCCACCATGCTTTCGGGACTCCGGTACATTGCCGGACGATCGCTCATGCCTGTTCTCCTTTTACGTGAAATCGAATGATAAAACTATTTTCATGCCTTCAACAAACAGTATCTTACGCCCGGCTGGAAACCCTGCTACCAGCCTTTTTCAACGGGCTGTTATGGAACAGGCGCGCGGGGGGATTTCATTTTTCATGCGGGCCGCTGTCCGGGTTGTGCTTGTCGAAACGGTATCTGAAAGAATCCATGCTTATTCCCAGGAGCTTGGCCGCCTTGTGCTTGACGCCGCCAGCCTGGGAAAGGGCCTTTTCTATGCAGATTTTTTCAACCTCGGCCATGAAGCCGTCCAAGTCCATGCCGTTGAACGGAAGCTCTATGCCGCGCTCCCAGCCCCGCATGTCGCCCGCCAGCTTGCTTCGCCTGTGGGTGGAGAGGGCTAGGCTTTCCGGCAGAATTATGTTGGTGGTGGAAAGGGCCACCGACCTTTCTATCATGTTTTCGAGCTCCCGGACGTTTCCGGGAAAATCGTAGCGGTTCAGCATATCTATGGCGTAAGAGGACATCTTGGTTATCTTCTTGCCCATTTCCGCAGAGTACTTATCGAGAAAATGCTGGGCCAGAAGTTTGAGGTCCTCCCGGCGCTCCCTTAAGGGCGGCACCTTTATCTCGATGACGTTCAAGCGGTAAAAGAGGTCTTCCCGGAAACGCCCGGCTATCACCTCGTCCTCCAGAATCTTGTTGGTGGCGGACACCAGGCGGATGTCCACCGAAATGTCTTGGGTGCCCCCCACGGGCTTCACCATTCGCTCCTGGATCACCCGCAAAAGTTTAACCTGGATGGAAAGGTTCAGTTCCCCCACCTCGTCCAGAAAAATCGTACCCCCGCTTCCGGCCTCGAAAAGCCCCTTCTTGTCCTGGTTGGCTCCGGTGAAGGAGCCCTTTAGATGCCCGAACAGCTCGCTTTCCAGGAGGCTTTCGGGAATGCCGCCGCAGTGGATGACCACGAAGGGCTTCAATTTCCGGGGGCTCTGGTCGTGAATGGCCCTGGCTATGAGCTCCTTCCCGGTGCCTGATTCCCCCGTGATAAGAATGTTGGTGCGGGTGGGGGCGGCCTGCCTGATGACCTCGAAAACCTTGTTCATGGCCGGGCTTGAGCCTACGATGCGCCCAAACTGGACGGTCCGGGCAAGCTCGCTGTCCAGTTCCTTCTTGTCCTGCTCGATGGTCTTGCGCAGAAGGGCGTTTTTTACGGTGGCCTTCAGTTCCTCGTTGTCGAAGGGCTTGGGTATGTAATCGAAGGCGCCATGGTTCATGGCCTCCACGGCTGTTTCCGTTGTGGCGTAGGCGGAAATCATCACCACCACCGGCGGCGGATCGAGCTTCCTGGCCACATGCAGAACGTCCAGGCCCGAAAGGTCGCCCAGCCGGATGTCGCACAGCACAAGGTCAAAGGACTTAGCGGCCAGAAGGGCCAGGGCCTTTTTCCCGGAATCCGCCACTGTCACCCCGTAGCCCTCGCGGGTCAGCATGATCTCTAAAAGATCGCGCATACCGCGCTCGTCATCCACCACGAGTATCTGTTTTTCACCGGCCATTGGAACTTCCTTCGGGAAGCGTTCCGAAAACGACGCGCCCGGAAAACAGGGTAAAGCGAACCACGCCTTTTAATGAAAGCCCGTCAAAAGGCGTGTTGCGCCCCTTGGAAGCAAAGTTTTCGGCGTTTACTATAAAGTCGGCATCCGGGTCGAACAGCACGATATCGGCGGGCGCGCCCGGCGCTATTCCCGCATGAGGCAGATTGAAGGCCAAAGACGGGTTTACCGTAAGTTTGGCCAAAAGCTGCGTCAGGGTCAGCGCACCTTCCCTCACCAGGGAAAGGCCAAGGGGAAGCGCAGTTTCAAGGCCCACTATTCCGAAGGCCGCGTTATCCACGCCGCAGTCCTTGTCCGACTTGGCGTGGGGGGCATGATCGGTGGCGATGGTGTCCAGGGTTCCGTCGGCAAGGCCCCTTACAATGGCCTGCCTGTCCCTTTCGGTTCCAAGGGGCGGATTCATCTTGGCCAAAGCCCCCTTTTCAAGCACGGCCCTGTCGGTGAGACTGAAATAATGAGGGGCCGTCTCGGCTGTGACCGGAACCCCGCGAGACTTGGCCAGGCGGATCACCTCCACCGTCTGCTCCCGGCTCACGTGGCAGACGTGGAGCCTCGCCCCGGTCAGCTCGCAAAGGGCGACGTCGCGGGCCACCGCCACCGTCTCGGCGGCCCAGGGAATGCCGCCGACCCTGAGGATGACGCTCACCGGCCCCTCGTTCACCGCGCCGCTGGCGGAAAGGCCGGGTTCCTCGCTGTGGGAGGCGATCACAAGGCCCGTCTCCTTCGCCTTTTCCATGGCGCTCCGCATGAGGGCCGCATCGTTGACCGGGCGTCCGTCGTCGGAAAGGGCCACGGCCCCCGCCCTTTTAAGGGCCGCAAAATCGGTCAGGAAAAGTCCAAGAAGCCCGGTGGTGACGGCGGCTATTGGTAAAACCCTCACCTTGGCGGTGAGGGCCGCCCTCTTGCATATAAAGGCCGTGGTCCGGGCCGAATCGTTGACCGGGCTGGTGTTGGGCATGGCGCAGACGGTGGTGAACCCGCCCCTGGCCGCAGCCGCAGTTCCCGTTTCTATGGTTTCCTTGTGCTCGCCTCCGGGCTCCCGCAAATGAACGTGGATGTCCGTGAAGCCTGGAGCGGCCACCATGCCCCTGGCGTCGATTACTGTGTCGAAGCCGCCTATGTCCGCGCTTTTAGGGGGCGTCACCCTGGCTATGCAACCGCCGTCCACCACGATGTCGCCCGGCCCGTCCAGGCCGGAAAGTGGGCAAACGATCCTGGCGTTTCTTATGACGATGGCCATGGAAAATTCCCGCCTGCGCCTCTAAATATTGATCCGGGGAACCGCTGCTTCAGCCGCTTTTCCGAAAGCGGGAAATTCTCAGCGCAGGATTTTGGCTATCCGCCCCCAGCGAACACGCCATTTCTCCCAGTCCCAGGACCAGTAAACCAGCTTCGCCCGGCCCCTGAATTCGGAAAAATCCACAAAGCCCCAGAAACGGCTGTCGTTGGAGTTGTCCCTGTTGTCGCCCATCATGAAATACTTGCCCGGCGGAACCCTGGTGGCCGGAAAATCCGTCTTGCCGTACTCGAACCGGGCAAAGGCGGCCTCCTGGGTGTAATGGGCGTGAGGATCGGGGACTTCCACACCGTTGATGTAGATTTTCCGGTCCCTCATCTGGACTATGTCGTTTTCAACGGCCACCACGCGTTTGATGTAATCCACGGACTTGTTCTGGGGAAACCTGAATACCGCGATGTCGCCCCTCTTTGGCTTTCCGGTGGGAATGAGGACCGTGTTGGTAAAGGGCATCCTGATGCCGTAGGAAAACTTGCTTACGAATATCTGGTCCCCGATAAGGAGCGTGGGGATCATGGAGCCCGAAGGAATCTTAAACGGCTGAACGATGAAGGACCTTATGAAAAGGGCCAGGACTATGGCTATTAAAAGGGCCTCGACGTTTTCACGAAGGCGGCTTTTTGTTCTGGCCACTTCAACGGTCGGTGCGGCGGGGCTTTTTTCGCTGATTGATTCGATTGGGTTTTCCACGTGATCCATCATCTCCGAAGGCAGGGCGTCCCGTTAGCCCATTGGCCGGGGGACGCATTTATGGGTAGAACAGCCTGTTGAAAAGTCTCGATGCGAAGCCTATATAAAAACGATGAAATGCAAGGAAGGCGAGCCGGAAATGAGGGAGCGTACTCTTTTGTACGTGACCGATTTTCCGGCGATGCCTGACACAGCAGTTCGCGTTTTTATACAGGCTTTCAACGGGGAAGTTCCATCTGGGGTATGGTCAGGGTAAACCGCCCCGACTGTATCCAGTTTTTCAGAATGTCCGCTATTTCACGGGCTCTCACCATGCTTGAAAGGGGCACGGTGGGCACGCTTTGCCCGTTGAAATTTATGGAGCCGCTCTTTAGCTCGGCGTAGCTCACCAGTCCAAGCGGCTTGGCCTTGCCGGTGGAATACTCCTCGCCATAGTCGATTATGGGCGCAAAAATCTCCTCGTCCGAAACCGAGGTGAACTTCGCCATGTCCTCGTTCAGTATGGGGATGGGAATCCCAAGGCCCACCGAAAGCGAGCAGCCGTAACCCAGGATGCTCACGCCGGTCAGCCAACGGGCCTCCATCTGCTTCATGTCCCCCATCACCCACAGCGTCCCTGAGGGCTTTAAGGGAATTCCGCCCTCTGTGCGCGGAACCGAGGGGTTGTGCTGGGTGCCGTGCCACGTTACCCAGCCCTCTCCGCCGCCAAGGAAAATCTTGGTCCCAAGCCCTATGGTCCTGTAATACGGGTCGTTGAAAAGAGGCGAAAGGCAGCCTGACGTTGAATAATTGGCATTGGCCGCCTTGGATTTCAAGACCCCCATGTAGGTGTAGATGATCTTTTTTCCAAGGTTCACCGCGCAGTTGTAGTTCTGGTAGCCGTTTCGCGGATTGCACAGGATGGCGTTCGGGAGGTCGTTTAGGGTAACCATCTTGTCTATGGCGCGGTTCGGATAGCAATGGGTGCCGTAGGCCGTGGCCTTCAGATGCACCGCCTTGCCCGCCACCAGATCGCTTATCACGTGGCCGCCGCCGTAGTTGAACTCGCCCGGATACACCCGGTTCAGGGGGTCTTCCTCGCAGGGCTCGGTGGCCCCGATGTAGCAGTCCACTGCTGCGACGCCGGCGTATGCGGGCACGTTGTTGAACCACACCTTGCTGGCCTTGGTGGTGGGGCTGGTGTGCCCGAAATTGATGAATGCCCCGGAGGAGCACATGGGTGCGAAGGTGCCCGTGGTCACCACGTCCACGTGGCGGGCCGCCTCTTCGACTCCGTGCTCCTTGACCACGCCTATCATCTCCTCGGCGGTCACCACCACCACCGAGCCGGACCTTATCTTCTCGTTGATTTCCTCGTAGGTCTTTTCGACCTTGTACCTTGCCATCCTATTTTCCTCCGGTACCGCCTGTCGCCGCCGCCACGGAAGCGATTTTCGAGGTGACGTTGTCCTTTATCCAGTGGGCGTCCCACCATTCGATGGGATTGACGAAGGTGTTTCCCACCAGAAACCCGTAATGAAGATGATCCCCGCCCGCAAGGCCGGTCGCGCCCGAAGCCGCGATGATCTGATCCTTTTTTACAACATCCCCCACCTTTACGTCGATACGCGAAAGATGGGAATAATGGGTCACAAGCCCGAAACCGTGGTCTATGGCCACGGTGAGGCCGTAGATGCCTAGGTCCTTGGCCATCACCACCTTTCCAGCATTGCTGGCGGCCACGGGCGACATGGAAAGCGACGCAAGGTCGGCCCCAAGGTGGTCCTGCTCGTCGGCCACCTTCCCGTCAAGGACATAGGCCCTGTGGTCAGCGAACTGGGCCATGGGCGCGGCGTTGGCCATTCGTCCGAAAACGCCTTCCCAGAGTATTTTCGGCGCGCTCTTCGCCCCAAGCGCCGCGAGTTCCCGGTAATTTGAATTTCTCAGGTCCCGGTTGATGGCCAGAAACCGGTTCAAGGGCGTGGACTCAACCCCGGAGCCCGGTTTCACGTCGGGAAACTTGGGAAAAATCCCCGCCAGGAACTTTTCGGAAATGTTCATGGAATCCGACCGGAACCTTTTGGGCCGTATGCGATAGGGAAAACCCGCCGCCGACCTGTTACCGGCCTCGTCCATCGCCTCCAGCATCATTGTCGTGTCCGGCCCCTGGTTGAAGGCCAGGGCGAAAAAGCATCCGTAGATTTTATCGTCATGGGCAAAAAGCCCGGGATAGCCTGCGAAAAAATTGTCCCCTACCCTTACGCCGCTTTCTTTGGCCTTTTCGGAAACCCTGTAGATTACGAACCCCACCCCGCCCTGGTTTACGTAATGGGCGTTGGTGAGAACGGAAACCACGGGGGAAGCGGTGTCGATGGTGACCGGAAGCGTTACCACGGCCTTGTTGCCGCTGCCCCAGCCCCTGTAGGAGTGATCGGTGGCAACAACCGTTATGGTGGCCGCGCCCTCCGAAAAGCCCAGGGAAACCGGCGTCACCGCGACGGCGAAGCTCCTTTCGGCCATCTGCCCCCTTTTGCCGAAGCCGGGCGTTGCCCAGGTTTCGGACAGAAGCTCGCTGGACCTGCCGTCTGCGGATACCATTGAAACTTTAAGGCTTTTCAGTCCCATGCCCTTTTCGACTGCGCGGCCCTTGATGACGAAGTTGCGCCCCACGAATTTTACCGGGCTTTCAATGGTGACCGAAGGCTCGCCGCCTTCCAGGCGGCGTCCCAGAAACCATGCCGCCGCCACGACCAGTGCCAGCGCCATCGCCCCTATCACCATGAGCTTGAAATTCGATTCGCTCCTCACTTGCGCTTCCTTGTGTCCTGGGTTTTCATTTCGCAAGAAGTAAGCATATCAGGTTAAGAAACCGGATTCAAGGACAACCGCCAAACAAGGTGAGATTGACAAGAAACCCGAAGCGGGATAAACCTTTTACGGCCCGATGGCAAGATGTCCCGGTTCACCCGGCCCCTTTGAAAATCCAGGCGACCGAAACCCGGATATTAGGGGCTGTTTCCAAAAAAACTTTTGCATCCGGTTGCGCCTTAATCCCCGCCAACTTTGTTGCGCTCCCTGCGAAATACGTTAAGTATTCCTCGGTCGCGCGCCTTGTTGGCGGGGCGAATTCGCAACCTCGGTGCCACAAATTTTTTTTAGAAACAGCCCCTAAGCGGAGCATGGTTCTTTTCCATTTTTTAAGGAATCCGGCAAAGGGAAGAAAAGCGCGGGTCTTCTTCCCACGTCTTTTTCGGGAAAACGAAAAATGGAAACAAATTGCACTCCCGGTAATAAAATAATCGATGGCATGGTGACTGCGCGCTGTGCCAGGGTTTAGGCGCTCTTTTTGCGGCATTCAACCTCTCGATAGGCTTAACAGTGCAATATCAATGGAAGAAATTAAAATAAACAGCTTGCGGGTGGGCCCCGGCTCACCACTTCTGATCATCGCGGGCCCCTGCGTACTGGAGGATGAGCAGCTTACCCTCTCCATAGCGGAAACCCTGGCGGAAATCACCTCAGAGCTTGGGTTTGGCTTCGTTTTCAAGGCATCCTTCGACAAGGCCAACCGCTCCTCCGTCAGTTCATACAGGGGGCCTGGTATGAAAAAGGGCCTTGAAATGCTCGCCCTTGTGAAGGAAAAGCTTAAGGTCCCCGTGATCTCCGACATCCACGTCCCGGCCCAGGCGGAGGTAGCGGCAAAGGTTCTGGACGTGATCCAGATTCCGGCCTTCCTCTGCCGCCAGACCGACCTTCTTGTGGCCGCAGGGCGCACGGGAAAGCCGGTAAACGTGAAAAAGGGCCAGTTCATGAGCCCCTACGAAATGAAAAACGTTATCGACAAGATCGCCTCCACCGGCAACCGCCAAATTCTTCTCACCGAGCGGGGCAGTTTTTTCGGCTACAACAGCCTGGTGGTGGATTTCAGGAGCATTCCGGCCATGCGCTCCCTTGGCTTTCCCGTGGTCTTCGACGCCACGCACTCGGTGCAGTCGCCGGGCGGCGGCGGGTCCTGCTCGTCGGGCGACCGCACCATGGCCCCGGTGCTGGCCAGAGCCGCCGTGGCGGTGGGCGTTGACGCGTTGTTTTTCGAGGTCCACCCGGAACCCGAAAAGGCCCTGTGCGACGGACCCAACTCCCTGCCCCTGGGCCAATTCCGGGGAGTTTTGGAGGAACTGGCGGCCATTCGGCGGGCAGTGAGGGACGTAGAGCCATGAGCGCGGGAAAAAAACTCAGCCCCAAAATGTTTTCCAAAATAAAGGCCCTGGTTCTCGACGTGGACGGGGTTCTGACGGACGGGTCCATCATCTACGACAGCCTGGGAGGCGAGACCAAGGTCTTTTCCGTGAAGGACGGCCTGGGCCTGCGGCTTCTGATGGACGCAGGAATCGCCGTCGCCATTCTGACCGGAAGATCATCCCCCGCCCTTAGGGCCAGGTGCGAAAACCTGGGCATAAAGAACGTCTGGGACGGCATATCCGACAAGGCCGACCGCCTGGACGAGATAGCCGCCCGGCTTGGGGTAAAGGTTTCCGAGATCGCCTACGTGGGCGACGATCTGCCGGATGTTCCGGTCATGACGAGGGTGGGCGCGGGCGTGGCTGTATCTGACGCCCATCCCGCCGCAATCGCGGCAGCAGCCGCCGTGACTGCGGCTCCGGGCGGGCACGGGGCTGTGCGGGAGGTCTGCGAGGCCATTCTGGCCGGGCGCGGGCTTTTGGACCAGATTTTGAAAAAACGTTTCGGCATTTGTTAATTTGCCACAATAACAGTGTGTTGAAAAACTCGAATTATGCAGGCTGATGAAAAACGATGAGCCGCAAGGCGTGCGAAAAGCCAATGAGTCAAGCGTACCCGCCCAAGAAATCGCAGAGCTCTTGGGCTGAGTCTGGATGTTCGTACGTGACGGAATTGGCTTTGACGCAGAACACTGCCGGATCGCGTTTTTCGACAGCCTGATAACGGAGCCGCTGACTTGACAGACAACAACAACGCCGGTTCCAAAAGCGCCGCCAAAAGGCGAAGAAGCCCGGTGGCCCGCATCTTTCTGGCGGCCTTCGGGGGAATGCTCCTGATGGGCATAGGCTTCGGAGGCTGGCTTTATTTCGGCAAACCCGACCAGCCCGTGGCTCTGCGCCCGCCCGAAACCAGGCGCTACGACATAATGGTCACCAGGGTCCGCCACAACGCCATGAGAAACGGCGTCCTGGCCTGGACCGTGGACGCCGAATCCGTGGGCTATTCCCGCACCGACGGAGATGCCAGAATAAGGAAGGTGAACGCGGTCTTTTACGGCAACCGGTCAAGGCCGGTGACCGCCACGGCGCAGGAAGGCAGGATTTCCACGGGAAGCCGGGACATGGAGCTATTAGGCGAGGTGGTCATAACGGACGCCCCCTACGTTTTCCGCACTCCCAGGATGGCCTACACCGGTCAGGCACACAGCATCGCGGCCAATCAATCGGTTAGCCTTTCTGGAAAACAGGTCACGGTTTCCGGCGATTCCATGACTTACGACATCAACACCAGAACCACCCGCATAAGCGGGCACGTGAAGGGGCAGTTTTTCCTGAATGGAAACGCGTAAAGAAAAACCGGCGTCAAGCTCGCGCATCGCGGCCAGAGTCATGGCCGTGGTCATGCTTTTTTTCATCCTGGCCTCCACGGTCTTTTCCCAGGAAGCGCCCAAGCCCCTCACGGGCTTCGAGCTGGGGCACGGCCCGCTTACCGTCACGTCCGACGACCTTGTCATGTTCCACGAGGAAAACCGGGCGGAATTTTCGGGAAACGTGCTGGCCGTGCAGGGAAAAACCAGGCTCAAGGCCGACCGGGTCATAGTGTGGTTCAAAAAGGGAGGCAAGAAGGAGCCCGAAGGCCCGGCAGGCTCCCAGAGCCTGGACAGGGTGAAGGCCGAAGGCAGGGTCAACATCGCAACCGACCAGTTCACGGCCAAAAGCGACGCAGCGGTCTATGAAACCGCCACCGAAATCCTGGTTCTTTCGGGCCGTGAGGCCACCCTCACCCAGGGCGAGAACGTGGTGAAGGGCGTCAAGATCGTGGTTGACCGCAAAAAGGGCTCAACCCGCGTTGAATCCGGCAGGGCCGCCCAGGTCTCGGTGAAGATATTTCCCGAATCCGACGGCCCGAAAAAGGACTCCCCCAAATAATCCCGGCGCGTCTCAAGCCGCCCGTCCGAAGGAAAACTGTTAAAGATTCAAACGGGATAAGCGAATGTCCGTCCTTGTGCTCGAAAACCTGATGAAGCGCTACCACGGAAAGACCATAGTGAATTCCGTGAGCCTGAACGTGGAAAGCGGCAGGGTCGCCGGGCTTCTGGGCCCCAACGGCGCGGGCAAGACCACCACCTTTTACATGGCGGTGGGGCTCATAAGGCCCGACCAGGGCCGGGTGCTGGTTGATGCGGACGATCTTACCGAAGCGCCTATGCACGTGCGCGCCCGCATGGGGGTGGGCTACCTTCCCCAGGAAAGCTCGGTCTTCCGCAAGCTCACCGCCCTCCAGAACGTCCTGGTCATACTGGAGTTGCGGCAGATGAGCGCAAGGGCCAGGGTGGATAGGGCCATGGAACTTCTTTCCGAGCTCACCATAGCCCACCTTGCGAATGAACGGGCCGACGTTCTTTCGGGCGGAGAGCGACGACGCCTGGAAATCGCAAGGGCCTTGGCCTCCGAGCCCAAGTTCCTGCTTCTGGACGAGCCCTTCGCGGGCATCGATCCCCTGGCCGTGGACGAAATCCAGGGCATCATAAGAAGCCTTGCCGGGCGCGGCATAGGCGTTCTCATTTCCGACCACAACGTTCAGGACACCCTGAAAGTCTGCGACGAGGCCACCATCCTTGCCGAAGGCAGGGTGATAGAGTTCGGCACGCCCCAGCACATCGCCACGAGCCCCCTTGCCATGCGCATCTATCTTGGCGAGGATTTTCGCCTGACGTAACAGGCTGTCGAAAAACGCGACGGGCAGTGTTCGCGCGTCGCATCCTGGCTCGATCAATTACAGCCATCCTGATTTAGCCCAAGAACCATGCGATTTCTTGGGCGGGTATGCTCCCTCGCCGCTCGCTCGCACGCCTTGCTGCTCATCGTTTTTCATCAGCCTGCCAAATTCGAGTCTTTCATCATTCTGTTAAGCATCTTTCCTGCAATTTTTCTCCGGTATCCTGATTTTATATGTTATTTCAGCATATTCTGCTTCCTTGAAACTCCAGATTCACCAACCGGTACATTCCTTGCAAATCTTTTTTTGATCTCCGGGCCAAAATGGTGTAAGGATCATATCATTGGAGTTTACCAGAAGGCTTTAGCCCAAAATCTTCAAGGCCCGGTACAAGCATGGCAATGGAAATCCGCCAGCAGCTTCGCCTTTCCCAGCAGCTCATCATGACTCCGCAGCTGCAGATGGCCATAAAGCTGCTTCAGCTCAACCACCTCGAGCTTTTGGACGTGATCCAGGAGGAGCTCACCCAAAACGCGGCCCTGGAGGAAGGCGAGCCTTACGAAGACAGCAGGGAAGCCCAGCAGAACCAGTACGATTCCCCGGAGCCCGCCGAGTCCAAGGTTTCCGCCGAAGGCGAGGAAGTCGAGGTTGCAGGCCCTTCCGAGACCGAGCTCGACCTGGACACCCGCGTGGCCGATGAGCCGGACTGGAGCCAGTACGGCGAGGATGAGGATTCCTTCGGGCGGCAGGCGGCATGGGAGGGCGAGGATCACGAGGCCCCGCGCTATGAGAATTTCATCGCAAGGCGCGAGTCCCTTAGCGACCACCTCTTATGGCAGGCCATGCTGCGCTTCGATGACCCGGACTCCCGGCAGGCGGCCCAGGCCATAGTTGGAAACGTCAACCGCGACGGCTACCTGGAGTCCTCCACCGAGGAAATCGCAAGGCAGTTCGGCTTAACCCAGGCCCTGATCGAAAGGGTGCTCGCAGTAATGCAATCCTTCGATCCAGCCGGGGTCTGCGCCAGGGACCTGGGCGAATGCCTCCTCATTCAGCTAAGGCATCTGAAGCTTTCGGACACGGTTGTCGAAAAAATCATTTCCGGCCACATGGCCAACCTCACAAACAAGAATTACAAGGCCATAGCCAGCGCCCTCAAAATTTCCATGGAGGAGGTGGGGGCTGCGGTAAAGATAATCACCGACCTGGAGCCCCGCCCCGGCAGGGCTTTTTCCGATGAAGAATCCCATTACATTGTTCCCGATATATTTGTTTACAAGGTGGGCGACTGCTACGAGATAGTTGTCAACGACGACGGCCTGCCCAAGCTCCACGTCAGCAACTTCTACAAAAAGGCCCTTGGCAGGAACAGCGATCTTACCGGCGAGGCCAAAACCTACGTAAAAGACAAGCTGAAAAGCGCGGCATGGCTCATACGAAGCATCCACCAGCGCCAGAGGACCATCTACAAGGTGGTGGAAAGCATAGTGAAGCACCAGAGCGAATTTCTGGACCACGGGATTTCTTGTCTGCGGCCAATGGTCTTAAGGGACGTGGCCGAGGACATTTCCATGCACGAGTCCACAATAAGCCGCGTCACCACCAACAAGTACGTCCACACCCCCCAGGGCATCTTCGAGCTTAAATACTTCTTCAACAGTTCCATCTCAACAAGTGACGGAGGCACGGTAGCCTCGGCCTCGGTCAAGGAAAAAATCCAGCGGCTCGTGAAGGATGAGGACAGCAAAAAACCCTTGAGCGACGACCGGATAATGCAGCTTCTGGAAAAGGACGACATACAGATAGCAAGGCGCACGGTGGCCAAGTACAGGGAAATGCTGGGCATACTGCCAAGCGGCAAGAGGCGCTCCATAAACTGAGAAGAAATTTCCACAAGCCCGTGGAACGCCCCGGGCGCATCGCAGGCCAACGGCGGCGTTGCCGGGGCCTTGCTTCATCACCTGTAACCGGATTTTGACGGACACCTTCTCAAACTTTTTTCACAACTTCATTAAATGGCCGGAACCACTTAACAGCAACCTGCGAAAGGAGCCTGCATAAATGCACACATCCTTTACTTTCAAAAATCTCGATCCTTCCGAAGGCACAAAGGCTTACGCAAAAGACAAGCTGGACCGGTTCGACAAGCTTCTGGACAACCCCGCCGAGGCCAGCGTCATACTCACGGTGGAGAAGCATCGCTGCACGGCTGAAATTTCCATAACCGGGGACCGGCTGACCATAATCGGCAAGGAGGAAACCGGCGACATCCATTCTTCCATCGACAAGGTGCTGGACAAGCTGGAAAAGCAGATCAAGAAGGGCAAGCAGAAGACCCGCGAGCACAGGAATGCGGGCCGCCCGGCAAAATCCGGCAAGGGCCAGGAGTCAGCGTCCGGCGCGTCCGCCGGGGAAGCCGAATCCGAAATCATGGTTGAATCCATAGAATACAAGCCGATGGACGTTGAAGAGGCGGCCTTGCAGCTCGACCTTGCCGACCGCGACTTCATCGTTTTCACCAACTCGCGCACGGGCCAGGTGAACGTGCTTTACGCCAAGAAGGACGGCGACCTGGGCCTGATCCAACCTGAGGCGTAACAGCCTTTGACAAGCCACGACAACGGAATGAGCAAGCCATGAAAATCATGGACAAACTGAAACCTTCCGCAATATCCTGCAACCTCATGGGGGCGAGCAGGAAAGAGGTCATGGAGGAGCTTTCCGTGCTTCTTGCCATGAACTGCGGAAAAAAGCCCGATGATATCATGGACGCCCTCTGGGAGCGGGAAACCGCCAGCAACACGGCCTTGAACGGCGGCCTGGGGGTTCCCCACGCCGCCATTAAGGGGCTCACCGAGTTTTACGTGGGGTTCGGGATATCCAAAAAGGGCGTCAACTGCAAATCGGCGGACGGAAATCCGACCCACTTTTTTTTCGTCTTTCTGGCTCCTGCGGGCGACATGTCCAACCGCATGGACCTTCTGGCCAAGGTGTCCCGCCTCTTCTCCGAAAAAACCGTGAAGAACGAGCTTCTCAAAGCCGACACGGCCCAGGAGGTGCTTGCAATCATCGGGCGGGAGGAGCTTGGCCTGTAGACTCGCCTCTAAAATGCTGGCTGCTGTCTTTTGATGCTGACTGTTTATTGCAAGTGCGCCAGCCGCCGCGACGGGAGCCTGTCAGCCGTGTGCGGCTGGCGGTTTTTCCAAGGGCCAGTTATTAAGCGGAGCATGGTTCTTTTCCGTTTTTAAAGGGAATCTGGCCGGGGGGAGAAATACTACAATCCTCCTCCTCCACCGTTTTTGGGAGTTCGAAAAATGGAACTAAACCCTGCTCCCCGTAATAACACGGAAATCACCGGGAAGTGAAAATACTGATCCTCACCGGGCTTTCGGGCTCAGGAAAAAGCACCGCGCTTGCCGCGCTGGAGGATGCGGGTTTTTTTTGCGTGGACAACCTGCCGGTTGCCCTTTTGCCCAAGTTCCTTGAGCTTCCCTTCCAGACCGGCTCCGAGGCCACCCGCTTCGCCTTTGTAATGGACCTTCGGGAAAAGGGTTTCGCCTCCGGTTACAAGGAGGTTTTCGCCGACCTGGAAAAAAAGGGCTACGCGCTGGAGATAATCTTTCTGGAGGCATCCGAAGAGACCCTACTGCAGCGTTTCCAGGAAACCCGCAGAAGGCATCCCCTTGACAACGGACCGGGAGTCCTTGAAGGAATATGCCTCGAAAAAACTCAGCTTGCCGATATCCGGCGCATAGCCACAAGGGTTATCGACACATCATCCACCACAAGCCACGAGCTTAAAAAAATCGTAAAGGACTCGGTTTCGCACCTGGCCACGCAGCCACGGATGCAGGTCTCCGTTCTCTCCTTCGGTTTCAAGCACGGGCCGCCCAGAAACGCCGATCTTGTAATGGACGTGCGTTTTCTTGCAAATCCGTTTTTCGTGCCCGCCCTTTCGCCCCTTTCGGGCGAAGACGAGCCCGTGCGGAAATTCGTCATGGAGTCCGCCGACACCAGGGCCTTCATGGAAAAATTTCTGGGCCTTTTGGATTTTCTGATTCCCCGTTACGAGGTAGAGGGCAAGGCGTATCTCACCATAGCCATAGGCTGCACGGGCGGACGCCACCGGTCAGTGGCCGTCGCCCGCTCCGTTTACGAGCACTTGAGGCCGACTCAGGAAAGGGTCTCCCTGTCACACCGCGACATGGACCAATGACCACCGGCCCTTCATCCTCCATCGTGGTGCGCAACGCGGCCAGGTTCGACGCGGACGCCATGTCGGCCCTGGAAAAAGCCGTCTTTTCGGACCCCTGGACCTATAACATGCTGGAAAACGCCCTGGCCCGGCCCGAAACGATAGCCTTGTGCGGCGTATCCGAAAGCGAGCTATATGGCTCAATCGTTTTAAGGACGGCTGCGGACGAGGCCGAAGTCATGAGGATTGCCGTTGCTGCGGGCCACAGGCGCGGGGGGCTGGGAAGCCTGCTTCTGGAAAAGGGCCTGGCGCTCGCAAAAAATCGCTGCGCTGTCACGGCCTTTCTGGAGGTTCGTGAAACCAACCGGGCTGCGGTTTCGTTTTACGAGGCCCACAGTTTCGAGCTTACGGGAAAAAGGCCCCGCTACTATTCCGACACGGGCGAGGCCGCCCTGGTAATGGCCAGGATTCTATAGCCCGCGAGTCAACAACAGGGGAAATTTCTCCTTCAAAATTTGATGATTGATCTTGCAGGCCGGGCCGGATGAGGTTATATAGACCCGTCGGGAAGCCTCATGCAAGCATGGCGCTTTCCCCCATTCCACCTTAAAAACAAATTCCACAGGGAGGTTTTTTCATGGCCATCAAACTTGCAATAAACGGATTCGGCAGAATCGGCCGGCTGGCTTTCCGGGCGGCCTTCGACCACCCGGACATCCAAATAGTGGCCATAAACGACCTCACAAACGCCAAGACAATGGCCCACCTGTTAACCTACGACTCGGTCCACGGCAAGTTCAAGCCCACGGTGGATGCAAGCGATACAAGCATAACTGTTGGCGGCGAGGACATCCGCATTTTTGCCGAAAAAGACCCCGCAGCCCTTCCCTGGAAGGAACTCGAAATAGACGTGGTGGCTGAATGCACCGGCCTTTTCACCAACCGCGACGGGGCTGCAAAGCATCTGGCCGCCGGGGCCAAAAAGGTTGTCATCTCCGCTCCCGCCAAGGAACCGGACATAACCATGGTCTTGGGCGTCAACCAAAACGATTACGACCCGGCCAAACATCACATAATTTCCAACGCTTCCTGCACCACCAACTGCCTTGCGCCCGTGGCCAAAGTCCTGATGGAAAATTTCGGAATCAAGCAGGGCCTCATGACAACGGTTCATTCCTACACGGGTGACCAGAAACTCCTTGATTTCCCGCACAAGGACCTTCGCCGGGCCCGCGCCGCCGCCCTTTCCATGGTTCCCACCACCACCGGCGCGGCCAAGGCCATAGCCCTAGTCCTTCCGTCCCTGAAGGGCAAGCTCAACGGTCTGTCCATACGGGTTCCCACCCCGGACGTTTCCATAGTCGATCTGGTGGTCAACGTGGAAAAAACCCCGGTGACCGTTGAGTCGATCAACGCCGCCCTCAAGGCCGCCGCCGAAGGCCCCATGAAAGGCATTCTTGGTTTTTCCGAGCTGCCCCTGGTTTCAACCGATTTCACCGGAACGAACCTGTCTTCCATAGTTGACGCCGAGCTTACCTACGTAATAGGCGACATGGTGAAGGTCTGCTCCTGGTACGACAACGAATGGGGCTATTCCATGAGGCTGGTGGATATGTGCTCCCTGGTGGGTGGAAAACTGTAAGCGCCTGTCCAAAAACGCGAACTGCTGTGTCAGACTTCGCCGGGCGGGTCGTCATGTACGACAAGTACTATTCCTTCCCGCCCGGCTCGTCTTCCTTGCATTTCATCGTTTTTGATCAGGCTTGGCGTTTAGGCTTTTATAGTGGTTTTCATAGTTCCGTTCCGATTCGATGGCCGCCAATATGTGGGTGGCGCAGGCTTTCTCGTTGCCGGGGGGGCTTCGGACAAGAGGTCAATCGGCGCGGATTTATGACAAACACTATAGCCTCTTTTTAAACGGGTTGGCAGGCTCTTGGGGCCGTTTTCGCCGGTTGCTGTAAATAGTTGAAAGGACGCCATGAACACCAGAAAACCGCTCATCGCCGGCAACTGGAAAATGTACAAGACCCCGGAGGAGGCAGGCCGGGCAGCAGGGGCAGTGGCGAAAACCGTCTCGGAAACCGATGGAGCCGAGGTTATGATCGCCCCCTCCTTCGTCTGCCTGGCGGAAGTGGCCAGGGCGCTTGAGGGGTCCGGGGTCCATCTCTCGGCCCAGAACATGCACTGGGAGTCGGAGGGAGCCTTCACCGGCGAGGTGTCCGGCCCCATGCTGAAGGCCGCCGGGTGCAGCCACGTCATCATCGGCCATTCCGAGCGCAGGCAATTTTTCGGAGAAACGGACGAAACCGTCAATCGGAAGGCCAAGGCGGCCCTCATCCACGGCCTTGTTCCGGTGATCTGTGTGGGGGAGACAAAAACCGAGCGCGAAGAGGGCCTTACGTTTAAAGTGCTTGACAGGCAGGTAAGAACAGGATTAGAAGGTCTTTCTTTAAAAACGCCGGTGGTGGCTTACGAGCCGGTGTGGGCCATAGGTACGGGCCTCACCGCCACCAGCGCGCAGGCCCAGGAGGCCCACGCTTTCATCCGGTCCCTTGTGGAGGAGATCGCGGGGCACGAGGCCGCATCCGCCCTTCGAATTCTTTACGGCGGAAGCGTCAAGCCGGGCAACATCGCCGAACTCATGGCCATGCCCGACATTGACGGTGCGCTTGTGGGCGGCGCGAGCCTGGACCCGGAAAGTTTCGGAAAGATCATCCATCTGGGTTTATGAGACATTACCCATCCGCCCCCGCAATCAGGGGTCGAAAGGACCGGTAAAACAGAGTCATGCAAATCCTGGTTGTGGCCATCCATGTTATTGTCTGCTTCGCCCTGATCATGATCGTCCTGTTGCAGACGGGCAAAGGCGCGGACATCGGCGCGGCCTTCGGAGGAGGATCGAGCCAGACCCTTTTCGGAAGCTCCGGCGCCGGGAACCTCCTCACCAAGGCCACCACGATAGCAGCCATAGTCTTCATGTGCACCTCCCTCGCCCTTGCCTACATGTCCAGCCAGAAACATCAGGGCTCGGTCATGAAAAGCGCCCCGGTGAAAGAGGAAGCCCCCGTCCCGCCGACCGGCGGCGCGAACGGCCTTCCCGCCATGCCTCCTGCGGCTGGCAGCGGTGTAATTCCCAAGATTCCGCTCCCGGCAACCGGAGCAGGGGTTCCCGCAGTTCCGGTCCAGGCTCCTCAACCGGCAGCCAACACCGGCTCGGTTCCCGCATCCCTCCCGGAAGGCGTCAAGGTGGAGGCTACAACCACCGCCAAGGCCACGATACCGGCCAGCGGTGGCGCAGGGCCTGTCAAGGTGACCATCCCTGCAACCGGCGGCGCAAGCGCCCAGCCGGTCAAGGTCAGCGTGCCTGCCACTGCTCCCGTTTCACCGGCGGCTCCTGCCCTCCAACCGGCAAGCGAGGCCCCCAAGGCCCCGGATGTGGCAAAATGATGAATAGCCTCTTTTTTGGGGCTTATTTGGCTTGATTTTTTCGACAGGCTGATATAAGAAACACCGTCGTTACATAGTTCGCCGAAGTGGTGGAACCTGGTAGACACGCTATCTTGAGGGGGTAGTGGGCTACGCCCGTGCCGGTTCAAGTCCGGCCTTCGGCACCATTTGAATGGATTAGGGGTGATTTCGGGTAGTTACCGGGGTCACCCCTTTCCATATGCAAATATATGCATTGCTTCGTTCTGCATCGGCACCGTTTTGACCGGTCAAATCACATCAAAAACTCACAAAAACAACATCACTATCTCAAAGCCCTTCGACCAACCTTCCCTCGGTTTTGGGCTTCGGGCAAAGCGCATCATCCAACCCTCCCCTACCCTCTCCAGGAATCCAATGACAGTAATAACGGATCGTTGTGTCTATGGAACTGTGTCCAAGCAACTTGGAAACGTAGGCAACACTTTGATGCGCCATTAACAGAGTCGTTGCGTATGAATGCCGAAGCTGGTGCGGTGACCGCTCCCGAAGCCCCCCACTCTTACACACCTTTTTCATCAGACCCTGAATCCTTCGTTGGGTGAAAGGCACCTGCATACTTTGCTGACCTTCAAAAAACAAAAGGTCCACATCCCCTCCGTGACCACTTTTCAAACCTTCCTTACGGATGTGAAGGATGTATTCTTTCAGTTCGCCCATAAGGAATTCGGGGACATCCACGAAACGAAACTTTCCGTTCTTCGGTTTTCCGAATACGCCACGCTTGTAGCTTTGGGTCACTTGGTACAGGTTTCGCTTCATGTGAAAAAGTTAAGATCTTCCCGGACAGTCAGCACCCCGCAGTAAGCGCCATCCCCGGCCCGTAGGATGAAGCCGGGGGATGGCGCGCGGTCTTCCTCTCGGGTAAAATGAGTTTGCGAAAAACATCAACCCGAGAAGGAGGCCCGTAGGATGAAGCCGGGGGATGGCGCGCGGTCTTCCTCTCGGGTAAAATGAGTTTGCGAAAAACATCAACCCGAGAAGGAGAACACCATGACCGCAACTGACAAGTTAGCACAAAAGCGCCTTACCCTGCTACAACTGGCTGAGAATCTGGGAAACGTTTCAAAGGCGTGCCGCCATCACAACGTCTCCAGAAGCCAGTTTTACGAGTACAAACGGGCTTTCCAGGTGTATGGATTGAGCGGACTCGTGGACAGGCCCCCGATTCCGGCCTCCCACCCAAACGAGGTGCCGGATGAAACGAAAAAGCGCATCGTCGAGCTTTCTCTTGCCGAGCCCTCGGCGGGCCAGCAGCGCATCGCGGATCAGCTCGCCTTGGAAGGCGTTTCTGTTTGCGCTTCAACAGTCCGAAATATTTGGATAAAGGAAGGCATCGAAACCAAGTACAAACGCCTGTTGCGCCTTGAGGAAAAATCCGCCTCCGGATTCGTCCTCACGGAAAAGCAGGTCCGGCTCATCGAAAAAGCCAACCCGGAGTTCGCCGAGCGCCACGTGGAAAGCGATTATCCGGGCCAGCTGCTTTGCCAGGACACCTTCTACGTAGGCCGTTTAAAGGGCGTCGGCAGGGTCTATCTGCAGGCCGTGGTGGAAACCTACGGCAGCTACGCTTTCGGCAAGCTCTACACCAGCAAGCGCCCCGAAACCGCCGTGGACGCGCTCTACGACCGGGTTTTGCCGTTTTACGAGGAACATGGCCTGCCGATTCAGGCCGTCCTTACCGACAACGGCACAGAGTTCAAGGGCCGCCCCATGATCCATCTATATGAAATTTTTACGGAATTATACGACATCGAACACCGGACCACGAAAGTCGCCACGCCGAGAACCAACGGCTTCGTGGAACGCTTCAACCGCACGGTTCTGGACGAGTTCTTAAGGATGGCGTTCCGGACCAAATTCTATGAATCCGTGGACGCCCTTCAGGAAGATCTGGACGCCTGGCTCCACAAGTACAACCACGAGCGGCCCCACAGA